>NZ_OY760062.1:0-372500 GCF_963662885.1 uncultured Pseudodesulfovibrio sp. | reverse complement strand
CCTGCACCCTCGCAATCGCTGCCGGTGAGGATCGGAGTATGGACGTAGAAAAATCCCTTGTCCGCGAAGAACCGGTGCACGGCCTGCGCCAGCCGCGAACGCATGCGGAACATGGCCCCGAACTTGTTGGTCCGGGGACGCAGGTGGGCGATGGAGCGCAGGAACTCATCGGAATGGCGTTTCTTCTGCAGGGGGAAGCTCTCCTGGTCCGCCTCGCCGACGACCTCAAGCGCCTTGCCCCGCACTTCCCACTTCTGGCCCTTGCCCGGAGACTCCACCAGTTCACCGGTAACGCCAACGGAAGCACCGGTGCCGATCCGGGCCAGGGCAGCCTCGATCTCCGGGGTATGGTCCACGATGACCTGTATGGTGCCCAGGCAGGAGCCGTCGTTCAGGGCCAGGAAGGAAAAGCCCTTGTTGTCGCGCTTTGAACGGACCCAACCCATGATGCGGATGTCCTCCACCGGGGCCTTTGCGTTCAGCGCGTCGATTATCTTGGTTCGTTTCATGAATTCGTCCTCTGGGTGAATTTTTTTCTCGCTCTTAGCCGCTTGGCTGTACAATGGCAATACGTACGGGGCAACATCATCTATTGCCACCTACTCCGAGGTACGCTATTAACTACGCCCTAACTGACAACGTTATCAATATAAGAGGCCCTGATGGGATTTTTTAGCAGACTGAAAAAGGCCTGGGCAAGCCCCGAAGACGCGGCGCAACAGGCTCTGGACGAATACAAGCGGGAAAAGGGGCTGGACCTCGACGAACCGGCCAAGGCCGAACCCGCCCCAACAATTGAAGAGACCGCACCCGCGTCCGCTCCCGAAGCCGCTCCGGCTCCCGAGGCCGTGACCAGCGATGTCGCCGCGCCCACGCCCGTCGAAGACTGGCAGGCAGGTCTGACCCTGGCCCTGCGCCAGGCCGAACCCCGTCTTTCCCAATGGTTGAACATCATCGTCCAAGGCGTCGACCGCAAGGGACAGGACCTGTGGGATCGCCTGGCCTTTCTGTTCAAGGCCCTGAGCGCCCCCGAAGCCGAGGCGCAGGACTTCATCAGCAAGTTCGAGGCATGGCTGGACGACATGGGCTACGACGCCGTGGCCGACTTCAAGTCCGAACTGCAGTACAGGCTGGCCCTGGCCCTGGACCTGGAAGATGAAGAGGACGAGCGCGACCGACTGTTCCTCAAACTGTCCGAAGGCATTTCCAAGACCCGCGAGCAGATCACCAAGCGCATCGACGGACTGCTTTCCGCTCACTCCTCCCTGGATGATAATTTCTGGGATGAATTCGAGGAAATCCTGATCATGGCCGACGTGGGCATGGAAGCGGCCGGACAGCTGATGGACAACCTGAAGGCCCGCGCCCGTAAGGCCGGCACTGACAATCCCGAGGATTTCAAGGATATTCTGCGCGAGGAACTGGAGGATATCTTCAAGGTTCCCAAACGCATCGAGGCCGTGAACCCGCCCGAGGTGCTGATGATGATCGGCGTCAACGGCGTCGGCAAAACCACGACCATCGCTAAGCTGGCCTATCGTGCCCAGATGCAGGGCCGCAAGGTGCTTATCGCCGCGGGCGACACCTTCCGGGCCGCGGCCATCGACCAGCTGCGTGTCTGGGCCGATCGTCTGGGCACCGGCTTCTTTGCCAAGGCCGAAGGCTCCGACCCGGCCGCCGTGGCTTACGAGGCCATGGACATGGCCGTCAGCGAAGGCTATGATTTGTTGCTCCTCGACACTGCCGGGCGGCTGCATACCAAGGCCAACCTGATGGAGGAGCTGACCAAGATCAAGCGCGTGGTGGGCAAGAAGCATGAAGGCGCACCGCATCGCAATATTCTGGTCATCGACGCCACCACCGGACAGAACGCATTGAGCCAGACCAAATTGTTCAACCAGGCAGTGGGCGTGGATGAAATCATCCTGACCAAGCTGGACGGTACGGCCAAGGGCGGCGTAGTGGTTGCCGTGACCCTGCAGAACAAACTGCCGATTACCTTTGTGGGGCTCGGCGAGAAGATGGAAGATCTCCGTCCCTTTGACGGCAAGGACTTTGCCAAGGCCCTGCTGACTTAACCTTTTACCCAACGGTAGAGACAACGTGTCCGAAGAATTCAAAGAGCGTAATGGCGTGGAGCAAGGCGAAGAGTCCTTCGCCGAACTGTTCGAACAGTACAGTGAGGGCGGCGGTGACGACCTGTCCGTGGGCGACAAGGTGACCGGTACCGTCATCCAGGTCGGCGAGACCACGGTTTTCGTGGATACCGGCACCAAGCTGGACGGCATTGTCGAACGCGAGGAACTGCTGGACGAGGACGGCAACTGCACTGTGGCCGAAGGCGACAAGGTGGAACTGTACGTGGTCGGCAAGGATTCCGGCGGCATCAAGCTGTCCCGCGCCATCTCCGGCATTGGCGGACTGGCCATGCTCGAAGAGGCCAAGGCCGGTGGGCTGCCCGTGGAAGGCAAAGTTGAATCCACCTGCAAAGGCGGCTTCAATGTGACCATTCTGCAGCGCCGTGCGTTCTGCCCCGTAAGCCAGATCGACGCCCGCTTCGTGGAGAATACCGAGGAATATGTGGGCCAGACCTACGAATTCCTGATCACGAAGCTGGAGAGCCGGGGCCGCAACATCGTGGTCTCCCGTCGCGCCCTGTTGGAGCGCGAGGCCGCCGAGTCCGCCCAGTCCTTTGTCAGCGAGACCAAGGTGGGCGACGAGGTGGAAGGCACCGTCACCCGGCTGGCCGCCTTTGGCGCGTTCGTCGAGATCATGCCCGGCCTTGAAGGATTGGTTCACATTTCCCAGCTCGGCTACGGCCGCGTGGGCCATCCCGAAGAAGCCGTTTCCGTGGGCCAGAAGGTTCGGGCCAAGATCACCCGACTGGATCACGACGACAAGGGCCGACTGAAGATTTCCCTGTCCATGAAGGAACTGGCCCAGGACCCCTGGGACACCCTGTCCGCCACCTTCACTCCCGGAGACATCGTCACCGGCAAGGTTGCCAGGCTGACGGACTTCGGCGCTTTCGTGGAGATCGCCCCGGGCGTGGACGGTTTGGTCCATGTCTCCGAGATGAGCTACACCAAGCGCGTGAACAAACCCTCGGACATGGTCGCGGAAGGCGACACCGTTTCGGTGAAGATCAAGTCCATTGATCCTGACAAACGGCGCATCAGCCTGTCCATGAAGGACGCCGAGGGCGATCCGTGGGCCGGTGTGGCCGACCGCTATCAGGCCGGTCAGAAGGTCGAAGGCGTGGTCGAAAAGCAAGAACAGTTCGGTATATTCATCCAGCTGGAACCCGGAATCACCGGTCTGCTGCCAAAATCCGTCATCGCCCGCTCCGAGAAAGCCGCTGCCTATGAGAAGCTGCATGCCGGGGACACCGTGGAAGTCGTCGTCGGCGAGGTCAAGGCCGGAGAACGCAAGATTTCCCTGACCACCGGTGACGCTCAGGACGACGGCAACTGGAAGGAATTTGCCCCCAAGAAGAAGGCTGATACCGGCTCCATGGGCCTGCTGGGCGCCAAGCTTCAGGAAGCCTTCGACAAGAAGAAATAACGCGGCCCGGCCGCATGACGGAAAGGCCCGGTTCCACGACAGGATCCGGGTCTTTTCTTTTTTGCCATTCCATTTGTCAGCTATTTGATATAGGGTTAGCCGATATCGGAAATCCAGTCATGAAATTTTTCTTCAGCCTCATACTGCTTGCCCTGCTGCTCCCGTTCCCGGCCTCTGCAGAAGACCTCGACGTAGCCACGTCCCTGTACTGTCCTCTGTCGTGTGACCTGTCGGAAGCGCCCCACGACGGCATCATGAACGAAGTCCTTCGCCGGACCTTCGAAGGCACCAAGTACCGTCTCATTTTTCATGAAATGCCCTATGTACGGGCTATCCGCGACACCCTGGACGGGCAATACGCCATGGTCACCTACGCGGGTACAGCCCATACAGAAGACTTCGTCTTCGTACGCAACCTGGACATGATCAACGTGGTTCAATTCGCCACCTGCACCGACAGCCAATGGCACTACCAAGGGATCGAATCCCTGCACGACATACGCTTTTCCATCCCCAGAGGATTCCGTACAGGCAACAGCCAGGTTGATGCCTATCTCGATCGTCATGAACGCGACCAATCCAGGATCAGGATTAATTCCAGCGACAACCCTACAATGGCACAATTCTCCAACCTGGAATGCATGCTCAATGACCGGGTGGACGCCATGCTCGTGGGCTCGCTGGCTTTCCGCTACATCACGCGACAGATGGGCGTGTCCGACCGCGTCCGGGTGGACCCCGAACCGGTGGCCATGTTCTACAACCGCATAGCCATTTCGCCCCATCGGCATAATGGCAAAGAGTTGCGCGACATGATCGAGCGCAAGATCAGAGAGATGCGGGCTTCAGGCGAGTTGAAACAGATCTTCGACCACTACGGCATCGGCTCCTGAGCCGAAACCGATACCAGCCGAAATCAGAACAGCGGGATGGCCTCGGCTTGAAAACCGGGCATCTCGATGCGTTGGTGCTGTAGCATCAGCCCGCTGGAGCTCTCGCCTTCCCCATACAGAGGATCACCGAGAATGGCGTGGCCGATGGAGGAGAGATGGGCGCGAATCTGATGGCGCGCGCCCTTCATGATCAGGCAGCGCACCAGCGAGGTGTCCGCCTCGTGATCGTGAGACAGGGCCGTAACTCCAGTCCAACGACGGGAATCCGGATCGGGCTCGGCCAGAACGCGTGTGATCTTGCGATCGTCCGTGTCGAGGCGGCTACGGACGGATATGATACCGTCCAGGCGGCCCTTCACCCGGGCCAGATAAAATTTCTTGATGGCCCCGTCGGCTTCGTAGCGGAGATATGCCTCACGGGCTTCAGGAGTCAGGGCCACCAGCAGCAGCCCGGAAGTAAGGTAGTCCAGGCGATTGAGCAGTTCAGGGGTATCCTTCGGGAACAGCTCGCTCAGCACGCCTTCGGCGCTGGGTTCGTCCTTTCCCGCGATGCTTGCCGAATGCACACCACCGGGCTTGTTCACTGCGGCAAAACCATTCTCACACTTGACGATTCTCAACCCCAGTTCTCCCGCTGTCTTCATTTCCCGGTCTCCCCCGATTTCCACTGATTGTCCGGCCCGAACCTTGTAACCGGGCTTTCGGGCCCGGCCATCCACCAACACACGTCCTTCGTCGCACAGCCGACGCCGCAGGCGCAGCCCGGAACCGGGCATTGCCGTCTCGAGGACCCGGTCCAGGCGGATGCCGTCGCCGGACGCGTCGATGCTGAACGTCCCCTCGAAAAACATGGGGCGAGCATACGCGCAACCACCTTCCCCGGCAAGGGTTTCCGGTTGCGTTGACAAGGAAATTGAAGCATCCTTGCGCGAAGTTTCAACTCAATGGATTGCTTCGCAAAGGGACCCCGATGGGCTCAAATATTCGCTTTATATCGTCAAGAGACATGGACAGTCTCGACATCTCCATGGCCGAGGTCATGGACGCGGTGGAGACAGGCTTCGCAGCCCTGGGCAACGGATTGGGCCAGATGCCCGCGAAGATCGGCGTGCATCCGCGCGAAGACAGCTTCGTGCACGCCATGCCCTGCCATCTCGGCGGAGATATCGACCGAGCCGGGGTCAAGTGCATTGCGGGCTACCCAACCAATCCGGCCAGGGGACTGCCATACATTTCCGGGGTCATGATCGTGAACGACCCCGCAACCGGCCTGCCCGTAGCTATCATGGACGCGGCGCGGCTCACCGCATGGCGCACGGGCGCGGCGTCCGGTGTCTACGCCCGGCATTTCGGGAACCCAGGCACCACCCGTCTGACTATCGTGGGTACTGGCGTGCAGGGACGAACCAACCTCCTGGCCATGAAAGAGGTTTTCCCGTCATTGAATGAAGTCCGATGCTGCGGCCTCCGCGAGCGCTCGATCCAACGCTTCATTGATGAGATGTCTCCCGAACTGCCGGACGCGGTCCTTTCCCTGCACACCGATCTGGAAGCCGCCGTGCGAGACACCGACGTGCTGATCACCTGCACGCCCATGGTCGAGGAACCCGAACGCCCTGTCCGCCGCAAATGGCTCAAGGACGACTGCCTCGTCATCGCCGTGGACTATGATGCCTGTGTAAACGAGGACGTCTTCGCGGACGCGCACTTCACCTGCGACCACCGAGAGCAGTACATCCGGACCCAGGAGGCAGGCACCTATTTCCAAAAGGGCTACCCCCGGCCCGAAGAGATCGACGCCGACCTGTGTGAGATCTGCGCAGGGGATGGACTTGGGCTGCGTGAAGGACGCCGGGGGGCCGTGCTCATGGGCATCGCCGCCCACGACATCATGGCCTCGGCCCTGATCAATGAACTGGCTGCCAGGGCCGACGTCGGAACCCTGGTCGAGTTGTAGCCATGGCCGGTTTCCTCTATGTCCTCGCCGCCGCCTTCATGTGGGGCGTCATCGGCGTATTCACCAAATTCGTGCTGGCAGAGGGTGTAAGCGCCCTGGAAATCGCATTCTGGCGCGCCATTTTCGGCTGGATGTTCTTTCTGGTCCACGCCACCGTGGCCGGGCAGCTCAGAGCCCACCGCTCGGATATGCCCGCCCTGCTCGGCTTCGGAGTCATCTGCGTGACTCTGTTCTACGGTGCGTATCAGATCGCCATCCGCGACGTGGGCATGGCCATGGCCGCCGTGCTGCTGTACACGGCTCCGGCCTGGGTCGCCCTGCTTTCTCGGCTGGTTCTCAAGGAGGAGATGACTCTGGTCAAGGCACTCTGCGTGGCCATGACCATCATCGGCGTGGCCTGCATCAGCCTGGGGCCGAAGCTGATGAATGGAGCCGCACTCAATCTGAACCTGTTCGGCCTGGCCGCAGGACTACTCTCCGGCTTCACCTACGCGCTCTATTACATCTTCGGGAAGAAATTCCTGTACCGCTACCCCACGCCGACGATCTTCGTCTATGCCCTGCCCTTCGGCGCACTTTTGCTGTGGCCCTTCATCCACTTCGTGCACAAATCGCCCGAGGCGTGGCTGATGTTGATCGGCATGGCGCTGGTCACCTCCTACGGCGCGTTCTCGGTCTATTATGCGGGCCTCAAGCGACTGGACGCCACGCATGCGTCGGTCATCGCCACTTTCGAACCTCTGGTGGCCGCAGTCCTGGCCTACGCCCTGTTCGGTGAGAAGTTCTCCATGCTGGGCTACGCGGGGTCGTCCCTGATCATCGTCGCGGTCTTCATGGTCGTACTGTCCGGCAGCCGCAACCGGCTGACCACCAAAAGCGAGGCCTAGCGGATGTCGGAACTGAGACAGGTCAAGGCTTCGGCAGGCTCGGGCAAGACATACCAGTTGACCCGACGCTTCCTGGCCCTGCTGGATGCGGCGGACGAACGCGATACGCCGTTCGTCTGCGTCAACCGACCGGGCCGAGGGTTCACCTGGCCCGAAATCATGGCCGTCACCTTCACCAACAAGGCCGCCGCAGAGATGAAGGAGCGCGTGGTCGGCGGACTCAAGGCGAGCGCCCTGGGTATCGAGGAGAATCCGGCCTGCTCCCCGGAAACGGCCCGGTCCACGGTGGGCGCGATCCTGCGCCGCTACCACCGGCTGAACATCCGGACCATCGACTCCCTGCTGGTCCTTCTGCTCCGGCTCTTCGCCCTGGAGTTCGGGGTACGGCCGGACTTCGAGATCGTCTTCGACGAACGCGAACTCTTTGACGCGGTCTTCGACCATTTTCTGGCTCTGTGCGAAACGGACGAGGACGCAGCCCGGTTGCTTGACAGCGCGGTGGGTACGCTTATCCGCCAGGAAGGACGCAACGGCTTCTGGATTCAGGATACGGTCCGCGACCGCCTGCGCGAACTGACTGGTTGCGTCGAGACCAGAACGGATGACCTGCTCACGGACCAGCAGGCCATCGTCGGCCTGCTTACCGACGAGTACGCCTCATTCCGACAGTCCGTCGAGGCAATGTCCAAACACGCTGAAGAGACCGGACTGCCCCTGAACAAATATTTCCGCGACTTCCTGACCAACTGCCTGGATATGGAACTCTTCGATCCGGTCCCTGATTCCGCTTCCATCAAGAAGACGACTGTGGCCGACTGCGTCCTGGCCAAAGGCAAGGGGCTGGTGGACGATCGCTCCGAATCCTTCTACGCCCACCTGCAAGGCAAATGGGCCGAATACCGACAGAGCCGCGCCGTACTGGCGGGCGCCTATTTCCTGGCACCGGCCATAGACATTGGGCTCAGGCTGGAAAACGGGCTGGAAGAGTTGCAACGCAGACAGGGCATGGTCCTCAACAGCGGCGTGGCCGGGCATGTCATCGACCTGTTGGCCGAAGGCGGGGCCGTGTCCGAAGCCTACTGCCGGTTGGGCTGCCGGTTGCACCACCTGCTGGTGGACGAATTTCAGGACACCAACCGCGACCAATGGCAGGCCATCACCCCGCTCGCCGGGGAATGTCTGGGCAAAGGCGGCAGCCTGTTCTTCGTGGGCGACGTCAAGCAGGCCATTTACGGATGGCGCGGCGGGGACTCCGCCCTGTTCGACGAGGTCATGCAGCAGCCGGAGATAGCGGGTCTGGTTGAACGCCCAGAGGCCGAGAACCTGCCGGACAACTGGCGCAGCCATCGCAATGTGGTCGAATTCAACAACGCTTTTTTCGCCAACCTGGAAGATCCGGATCAGGCGGCGGAGCTGGCCGACCGCGTCCTGCCAGATGCGGACGCAGGGTTCCGCGCCGAATTCGCCGGACAGATTTTGCAGAGTTTCCGTGACTGCGCCCAGTCCCTGCCGGAAAAGCACCTGAATACCGGCGGCTATGTGCGCATGGAGCGACTCGAGGGGAGCGGCTCAGGAGAGATCGAAGAGCAGACCCTGGAACGGCTGGACGCGCTCATGGACGACCTGACGGCCCGGCGCAATTACCGGGACATCGGCATTCTGGTCCGCTCCCATACGCACGCCACGCTGGTCTGTGATCTGCTGGTGCAGAAGAATATCCCGGTCATCACCGAAAACTCCCTGCAACTGGACCGCCATCCCGTGGTCCGGCAGTTGGCCGGATTCCTCGGCTTCCTGGACTTTCCGCGAGACGACGCGGCGTTCCTGGCCTTCATCGGCGGGCATGAACTCTTTCTGGCCGAATCCGGGCTGCCCGAGGCCAAGCTGCTGGATTGGCTCATCAAGCCACGCAAAAAACCTCTGGGAGTACAGTTTCGCGAAGACTTCCCCGGCCCCTGGCAACGGCTCATCGAGCCCTTCTACAACCAGTCCGGGCTGATGACACCCTATGACCTGACCATGGAAGCCGTTCGCGTCTTCCGGGTGCTGGAACGCCATCCCGAGGCCGAGCTGTACGTGCGCCGCTTCCTTGAGGTCATCCATCTGGCGGAAGAGAACGGCTACGGCTCTCTGTCCGCCTTCCTGGAATACTGGGAAGAGAAGTCCGACCAGGAAAAGGTCCCCCTGCCGGAAAACATCGACGCCGTGCGCATCATGACCATCCACAAATCCAAGGGGCTGGAATTCCCGGTGACCATCGTTCCTTTCCACCACTGGAAAACCGATACGGACCGCAATTTCACGGTCCGCGAGTTCAAGGGGCACAGTTTGCTCGTGCCCATGAAAAAGGACCTGGGCCGTCCCTACCAGGAGAGCCTCGGCCGGGCCGTTCGCGAACAGCTCAACCTGCTCTACGTGGCCTGGACCCGGGCGCGCGAGGAGCTGTACGGCTTCTTCCCCGAGACGGCGCGGGTCTCCAATCCGGTGGTCCTCAAGGCCATGGACCAATTCCTGGAACTGGATGACGACGGCATATTCGAACAGGGAGATACCCCGTCCGGAACGCAACCGTCCATGCAGGCCGCCCGTCCCGAACCGGTTGCCCTGCCCCCGGCCGAGGGCAAAGCTGACCTGATGGGCTGGCTGCCCAGGCTGCGGGTCTACCGCCACAACCTCGACGACTATTTTTTCAATGAACGCATGCGCGGCGAAGTGGCCCACCGGGTGATGGAACACATGATGGTCTCGGGCAATGACACAGCCGACATCGAGCGCGCCATGATGCTGGCTGTCCAGGATTTCCCCGAACTGGGCGCGCTGTCTGATGCGGACCGCGAGAAACTTCACTTGGATTTACGAGCCATGGCCGAATGGGCGTTGGGCGACGACCGGCTGCGCGAGTGGCTGGCCCACGGCGTGCGCGAACCAGAAGTCCTGACCCCGGGCGGCGAGTTCAAACGGTTCGACCTGCTCGTCAACGGCAAGCCGTCCGTTATCGTGGATTTCAAAACCGGCCGTCCCGATCCGCACAACGAGGTACAGGTACGCGAATACATGGATATCCTCACGGGCATGGACGATTATGGCGCGCCGCGCGGTTTCCTGGTCTACCTGGACCTGCGCGAGATTCGCGAAGTGAAAGGGGACGCCTAGATGAATTCCATCCTCCTCATCCCCTGGCAGACGGATTTCATGCCCGTGCTGGCGGACATGGTCGCGGAGTCGGACAATCCAGGCAGGCTGACCATACTATTTCCCCACAACCGTCCACGCCGCCACCTGAAAGGGCTGCTCGCGAACCATCCGGCCATGAGGCGACCGGCGTTCATGCCAGAGATGACCTCCATCGCGGATTTTGTCTCAGGCCTGCACCGCCGTCTTTCCCCCACCCCACCGGTCAAGGCCAACCAGCTCGATCTGGTGGAGATGCTCCATGCCGTCGTGTCCGATCTTCGCGGACGTTCGGGCAGCCTGCTCTCCCGCCTGCCCGAACTCGACCGCGAGCAATTTCTTCCTTGGGGCATGCTGCTTGCCCGCCTCATGGACGACCTCCTGCGGCAGGATTTGGAACCCCAGGATCTGGAATACATGGAAGGCGAGGTTTCGGCCTACGCCGCCGGGCTCCTGGAACAATTGCGCGCCATTCACCACGAGTATCTGACCAGGCTGGACGCCCGAGGCTGGACAACGCCCGGCCTGTCCGCCCGCTTTGTCCTTGATCATTTAGAAGAGGTTGCCGGAGCATTGGATGGCCGGACCGTGCTGGCCGCCGGATTCTACGCCCTGAGCGGGACCGAGGACAGGCTCTTTCGTACCCTTTGGGAGCGGGATATTCTGACCCCGGTGCTCCATTCGGATGTGGCCTTGGCCGAGGGAGGTCGAGCCCACTGGGCCACTGCCGAACACACGGCGTGGCTCTCCCGCTGGGGAATACGCCCGGAAATACCGCTGGGCCTGACCACCGAGCCGCACGCCCCGACCATCCAGTTCTGCGAGGGATACGACCGCCATTCCCAGCTGGCCGGGCTGGCTGAGGACATGCGCGCGCTCAAGGAACGCGATACCCTTGACCACACCGCAGTGGTTCTCCCTGACGAAGGCGCGCTACTGCCCGTGTTGCATATGCTCCCCAACGTGGACCCGGACCTGGAGCCGAACATTTCCATGGGCTACCCATTGGCCCGCACCTCACTGGCCCGACTTATCGAGACCCTGCTGGTCCTGCGCGAGAACCGCGCACCCGACGGCCGTTATTACTGGAAGGACGTGATCGCCCTCATCCGGCATCCCTACCTTCGGCTGCTCGGCCCGGAGGACAAACCGCTACGCACCGTTTTCCACTTCTGGGAGGCGATTATCCGCCGGGGTGAGAAATCCATCGATCCCATGGCGTTCGATCCGGAATGGGACGGCGACGCGCTCAAGGACGTGGACCGAGCCGTGGCCGAACCGCTGCTCAAGGAAATCCTGGACCGTTGTCTGACCGCATTTGCGTCCGTGAACACCCTTGCCGAAGTGGGAGAGGCCCTGGCCGGACTGGCCGAGATGCTCCACGCGCGCGGTGAACGGTTGTGGCATACCTACCTCATGGACGCCGAGTGTCTGTTCCGGCTGACCAACTCTGTCATCCCCCAGCTCAAGAGCGCCGAGACCTGTTTCGAACCCATGGGGCAGTCCACCCTGCACTCGTTCCTGCGCCGCCTGCTCGACCAGGAGCGCGTCTCCTTCGAGCCCGATCCCCTGACCGGCCTGCAGGTCCTGGGCGTGCTCGAAACCCGGCTGCTGCACTTCGACAAACTCTTCATCCTCGACGCGGTGGAGGAGCGGCTGCCCGGTACCAATCCGTTCGATCCACTCCTGCCCGATCCCCTGCGCAAACTGCTGGGCCTGCCCGACGCCCGCGAGCGGGACAACGTATCGGGCTACAACTTCTACCGCCTGCTCATGGGCGCGAAAGAGGCGGTCATCTACTACCAGAATGGCGTCCAGCCTGGTTTGCTCGACGGTAAATCCGTACGCAGCCGATTCGTGGAACAACTCCTGTGGGAACACGAACTCGCCGCGAACAAACTCGTCGCCCCCGAGGACGGCGTAATCCGCACCGTGACGTTCCCGGCAAGCTCCCTGCCTGCTGGGCCGCCGTCGGTTCCGACCACTGACTCGCTCCGTACGGCCCTGGCCGATTTTCTGATCACCAAGGGATTGTCGCCCTCCGGCCTCGACACCTACATGGGCTGCCCCAAGCGATTCTTCTACCAGTATCTTTCCGGTGTACGCCCGGTGGACACCGTTGATGAGGACGGCGACCGCAGCGAGTTCGGCTCCTTGGTCCACGACGTACTCAAGGAATTCCTCCTGCCCCATGTCGGAACCGGTGAAAATCTGGCAGCCCTGGACCCGGCCCCGCTCTTATCCGCCTTCAGCGAAACCTTCCGCGCCGGACCGCTCTACGCCCGATTGCCACTGGACACGCGCACAGCCCTTATGGAAGCCGGGCGCTACCGCCTCGAACGGTTCGTGGCCGCGCAACAACCGGCCACCCTGCTGGGCCTGGAGCACCCTCTGGAATCCACGCTGACCGTGGACGATCTGTCCATTCCCTTCAAAGGACGAATCGATCGCGTGGAGCGCCGGGAACAGGGCGTGATCATCCTGGACTACAAGACCGGCGGCGCTCTTCTGCCCAAATCGCGTTTCTGGGGTGACATGGAACTCCTGGACCGTATGGAGGGCTTTCTTGAAGGCGACGCGGATCCTGATCTGCTTGTAAATCTTGCCGAGGCCGTGCGTTCGGTCCAGCTCCCGGTCTATCTGCATCTGTATGCCCGTTCCGAAGGCGAATCTCCGGTCAACGCCGGGTTGGTCAAACTGGGCGAAAACGGGCGGGAGCAACTGCTCTTTCCAGCCAAGTGGACCGAAGAAGAAGTGGACGAGGCAGTGGACGAGATCGCCCCGCTCCTGATACGAACACTGGTCAGACACATGCTCACGGCCGCCCGATTCGAACCCCGGCCCGGTGACCGCTGCAAGTGGTGCGATTTCACCAAACCGTGCGGGCAGACCCCGCCCAAGAACAAATAGGAATCTCCATGCAATACAGCCAAGGCAAAGTAGGCAGGGTGTTCACCCTGCGCCTGGAAAATGGCGACCGGCTCCCGGACTGTCTCGAACAGTTCGCCAAGGATCACGAGATCAAGACCGCTCTGTGCACTCTCATCGGCGGGGCCGACAAAGGCACCGTGGTCTCCGGTCCCAAAGACGGCGACGCACCGATTATCGACCCCATCCTCTGCCCGGTGCGTGAAGCCCACGAAGTACTCGGTCTGGGGACTCTCTACCCCGATGAAGACGGCATGCCGGTCCTGCACATGCACGCCTCTCTGGGCCGCGACGGCGAAACCATGACCGGTTGCATCCGCCCCGGTCTGGACGTCTGGCTGGTGGGTGAAGTCATGATCATGGAAATCGAGGGCTCCGAACTGCTTCGCAAAAAGGACGCCCAATACGGCCTCTGCCTGCTGACCAAGGAATAAGCTTCATGTACCACGCACATACCGTCATCTGCGGGGCGGGTATCCTCGGACTGACCATTGCCCGGGAACTGATCAAGGCAGGCTGTGACGACATCATCATCTTCGACAAGGAACCGGCCCTGGGCAAACACGCCTCGGGCCGAAACAGCGGCGTGCTCCATGCCGGCATCTACTACGACCCAGGCACTCTGAAGGCCAAGATGTGCCTGGAGGGCAACCGCCGCATGCAGGCCTATTGCGAAGAAAACGGCCTCCCCCTGTTCAAGTCGGGCAAGGTCATCGTAGCCCGCACCCCTGACGAACTCGACACCCTGGACGAACTCAAACGCCGGGCCACGGCCAACGGCGGCGTGGTCGAGATGATCGACAAGGAGCGCCTGGCCGAGATCGAGCCCAACGCCTTCACCGTGGACCGCGCCCTGTACTCCCCCCTGACCAGCGTGGTCGACCCCAAGCGCATCCTCAAGGCCATGCGAGAGGAACTGGAGACCAGCGGCAAGGTCCGCTTTTTCTTCGACACCCGGTTCACCGGAACGGCCGGACACGACAAGGTGGCCACCACCCAAGGTGACATCGGCTACAAGCTTTTCATCAACGCGGCCGGAGCCTACAGCGACAAGGTCGCCCAGGCATTCGGCATTGGCGAGAATTATCGTCTGCTGCCCTTTAAGGGCATCTACCGAGTGCTCAAAAAGTCCGCTGCCGACCGCATCAACGGGTCCATCTACCCGGTCCCGAACATCAAGAACCCGTTCCTTGGCGTGCACTTCACCCGCAGCGTGCACGGTGACGTGTATGTCGGGCCCACGGCCATCCCGGCCTTCGGGCGAGAGAACTACGGCATCCTCAAGGGGCTGGACGGCGAGGTGCTGAATATCCTCTTCCGCGATATGCGCATGTTCATGGAAAACAAAAAGTTCCGGACCATCGCCCTGGAGGAACCGCGCAAATACTTCTTCAAGCACTTCTTCAACGACGCGGCCAAGCTGGTCAAGGAAATCGCCCCTGAAGACATGTTGCCCACCGCCAAAGCGGGTATTCGGCCTCAACTCGTAAATATTAAAACCAGCCAGCTGGTTATGGATTTCGTCATAGAAGAGGCGGAAAACAGCATTCACATCCTCAATTCCATCTCTCCGGCCTTCACCAGCTCCATGTATTTTGCGGAATTGGTCGTAAAAGAGCACGTCACGAATTCGTAACGTCTATTTGAAACATCCGTTTATCTTGACTTGGGCTTGGATTCAGGCAATGGACAGCTAATTATCAGCTTTACGCGAGGTATATATAAATGAAACTTCCCAGTCTCAATTTTGGTGACATCACTGCCCGTCTGCCCATTATTCAGGGCGGCATGGGCGTTGGCATTTCCCTTTCCGGGCTGGCCAGTGCGGTGGCCAACGAAGGCGGCGTGGGCGTCATCGCGACGTCCATGATCGGCATGCGCGATCCCCTTCGCGCCAAGGACCCTGAAGGCGCCGACCGACGCAGCCTCATCGATGAAATCCGCAAGGCGCGGGCCAAGATGACCGACGGCCTGCTCGGCGTGAACATCATGTGCGCCCTGACCAACTACGGCGACATGGTCCGCACTTCCATCCGTGAAAAGGTGGACGTGATCATCTCCGGCGCGGGCCTGCCCATGGAACTGCCCAAATATCTGCGCGAGGTCTCCGACGAAATGAAGGAGGAACTGCGCACCAAGCTGGTTCCCATCGTCTCCTCGGGCCGCGCGGCTTCCATCCTCTGCCGTAAGTGGGCCAGCCGCTTCAACTACCTGCCCGACGGCTTCGTGGTTGAAGGCCCCAAGGCGGGCGGACACCTCGGCTTCAAGGCCGAGCAGATCGACGACCCCGAGTACCAGCTGGAAAACATCCTGGCCCAGGTGGTTGAGGCCGTTCAGCCCTACCGCGACAAGCATGAAAAGCCGATCCCGGTCATCGCCGCGGGCGGCGTGTACACCGGCGAGGACATCGCCCGCTACCTCGAAATGGGCGCCTCCGGCGTGCAGATGGGCACCCGGTTCGTGGCCACCGAGGAATGCGACGCGGACATGGCCTTCAAACAGGCCTACATCAACGCCAAGGCCGAGGACGTGACCATCATCAAGAGCCCGGTGGGCATGCCCGGCCGCGCCCTGAAGAACACCTTCCTCGATGCCGTGACCGCCGGCCTCAAGCATCCCAAGAAGTGCGTGCACAAATGCCTGCACTCCTGCGCCGAGGACAAGTCGCCCTACTGCATCGCCCAAGCCCTGGTGAACGCCTACAAGGGCAAGCTCAAGAACGGCTTCGCCTTCTGCGGCGCCAACGCCTACCTGGTCGACAAGATCATCACCGTCAAGGAACTGATGGGCTCCCTCAGTGAAGAGGCCGAGCGCAAATACCAGGAAGTCGGTCAGAAAATCGCCGACACCAAGGAACAGGCCGCCCAGCGTCTCAAGGACGTGCTCAACAAGTAGGCTGAAAAGTCATTCAACATAAAAGGGCCGCCCAATTGGGCGGCCCTTTTTTTATTCAAAAATGCCTCCGGCGGCCAGAGGGGAAACTTTTGAAAAAGTTTCCCCTCTGGACTCCCCTTCCAAACTTTTTAGCGCCGCTTCGCGGGGTAGGGACGCGTATTTTTGCCCCCGACGCATAGGTGCGAAGCACTCGACAACGGCTCAGCCACCCTCGCTCGGAATAGGCTTTCGAGAGTGGGTCATATGTGCATTTTCTTCCGGGGGCTTTCACCGCAGCGTTGCCGCCTACGTAAGGATGAAAGTCCACGAAAAAAATGTGCAGATGGCCCGCTATCGGAAGCCGACCTACTCGAACCGACGGGCAGTAATAATCGAGATGGGGTCTTTGGGGACGTCGTCGAAGCCCTGGTAGGAGTGAGTGCGGATCTTGCTGATTTTTTCGGCCACGTTCATGCCATCCACGACCTCGCCGAACACGCAGTAGCCGAAGTTTTCGTCATCCTCACCGGTGTGGTCCAGGTCGGCGTTGTCGGCCACGTTGATGTAAAACTGGGAGGTGGCGCTGTGCGGCTCGGGCAAGCGGCCCATGGCCACGGTGCCTTTGACGTTCTTCAGGCCGTTGGTGGCCTCGTTCTCGATGGGCTCGCGGGTTTCCTTCTCCTGCATGGAAAAGGTCAGGCCGCCGGTTTGGATCATGAAGCCCTTGATGACCCGGTGGAACAGGGTGCCGTCGTAGAATTCGTCGTCCACGTACTGGAGGAAGTTTTCAACGGTTTTCGGGGCCTTGTCAGGGAAAAGTTCGATCAGGATTTCGCCTTCCGGGGTTTCCAGAAGAACCAGGGGATTGTCCATGGGTGGTCTCCGTTCAGTCTTTGTCGGTATCGTTTTTATGCTCTCCCGCCAGCGGGTGCGCGTGGTCGTATACCTGCATGATGCGCTGCATGTCCAGATGCGTATAGCGCTGGGTCGTGGTCAGGTTCTCGTGACCGAGCAGTTCCTGCACGCTGCGCAGGTCGGCCCCGGCCTCGAGCATGTGGGTGGCGAAACTGTGCCGCAGCATATGCGGATGCACGTCCTTGGGCAGCCCGGCCAGCTTGGCGAGCTTGGCCACAATGCGGTTGGCCTGACGACGGTCCAGCCGCTTACCCGCCCGGGAACTGAGGAACAGGGCCTGTTCGGCGTAATTGTCGTGCAGAAAGGCATGGCGCTGCCCCAGATAGCGGCGAATACGCTCGATAGCCGCATCGGACAGGGGCACGATGCGCTCCTTGCTGCCCTTTCCTGTGACGCGGATGACGTCGGAATCCACATCATTGAGGTCCAGACCGATGGCCTCGCTGATACGCAGGCCAGAGCCGTAAAGCAGTTCGGCCAGAGCGATGTCGCGCAGCCCTTCCGGGTCCGGGTCCACGTGTGCCTCCATGAGGGCCACGGCCTGGTCCACATTGAGCACCTGCGGGTGACGCTTTTCCTGCTTGGGGTTGCGGATGCCCGCAGCCGGATCCTTGGTGATGATCTTGTGGCGCAGGAGATACTTGAAATAGGCGCGCAGGCTGGACAGCTTCCGCCCCATGGAGGTCTTGGTCAACTGCCTGCGGTGCAACTCGGCCAGAAAGGCGCGGATATGATCACGATTAAGCCGGTCCGAACGTTCCAAGGAGGCCTTACGGCTCGCGAGAAATTCCTCGAATTGATCAAGATCCGTGGCATAGGAGCGGATAGTGGCCGGAGAATAGCCCCTCTCGACCTCAAGGTAGGCGAGAAATCCCCGGACGAATGCGCCCCGCTGGTTACGATTGGCGTCTGTCGATGACATAGCTGCTCTTCGGATCTTCCTTGGCCTTCTTCTTCAACTCCATGGCAATGGCCGAAACCTCGCCATAGTGCTCGATACGGCGGTCGGTGTTGACCACCACGGCCAGGGAGATGGCCATAAGCGGAAAGACTTTGGTGTTGCCCTCCCGGTCCACGGACGTAATGTTGCCCCGCTTGCGGTCTGCAGGGTCATAGAAATGCGGCACGATCTCGTCGAACGCCTTGATGATCCGCTTGCAGGCGTCCTCGACCTTGTCCGGCGGCAGAATGAAGACGAAGTCATCGCCGCCAACATGGCCCACGAAACTCGATACGCCCTGATAGCTGCGGATGGTGTTGACGATGACCCGGGCGGACATCATGAGCACCTCGTCGCCGCGCGAGAAGCCGTACTTGTCGTTGTAGGACTTGAAATAGTCGAGGTCGCAGTAGGCCAAGGCGAAGTCGTCGCCATTGTCGATGAGCTGCTGGATGCGTTGGATGATGGAGGTATTGCCCGGAAGCTTGGACAGCGGATTCGCGTCCAGGGCACGCATGGCCCGGCACAGGGTCAGGTTGATGCGATCACGTACCTCGGACGGATTAAAAGGACGGACAAGAAAGTCGTCCACTTCAACCTGGTTCCAGTTCCACGGTTCCTCGACGTCCACCGGATCGACGCACATGACCACCGGGAGCTGCCGGTACACGTTCTCGCTCTTGACCAGATTGGCCACCTCGCGGCCGGAGATATCCTTGAGCCGGTTGTCCACCACAAGAAGGTCCGGCGGATCGGTGAACATCAGCTCAATGGCCCGCGCGCCCTTGTCGAAGACCCTGAATTCCAGGACCTCCGGCGACCAGAGCTTTTGCAGCATCTCGGCCAGAGACTTGTCCGGAGAGAGCAAAAAGCCCGTCTGCTTGCGCTGAAACAAGGATTCTTCAAGGGTTTGGTTCATCAAAGGAATCTAGCACCGGTCCGGGGGCGCGTCAAAGCAAGAACCCTCCCGTCCTGACCGGACGGGAGGGTTCCACTATCATTCATTTTCGATGGTCGGTTTAGTCGTCGTCCTGGCCGATGCGCGTGGTGATCTGCTTGAGCTCTTCGGCGAGCCGGGCCAGATCGCTCACGGCAGTGGTCGATTCAGTCATGGCCCCGGCTATGCCGTTGGACACCTCGTTGACCTCCTCCACGCTGCGGCTGACTTCGGAAGTTGTCGCGGCCTGCTCCTCGGAGGCGGTGGCGATACTGCGGATCTGGTCATCAGCCACCTTGACCACCTTGAGGATGTCGTCCAGGGCCGCACCAGCCTTGGCGGCCAGGGCCGTGGACTCGTCGATGGCCTCGGTAGCGCTCTGGAAGGCGGCCAGGTTGCGGCGGGTACCGGCCTGGATGGACTTGATGGCTCCGCCCACTTCCTGGGTGGCGTTCATGGTCTTTTCAGCCAGCTTGCGAACCTCGTCCGCGACCACGGCGAATCCTCGCCCTGCGTCGCCCGCACGGGCTGCCTCGATGGCGGCATTGAGCGCCAGCAGGTTGGTCTGGTCCGCAATGTCGGAAATCACGGTCATAATCGCGCCGATGGCCTCGACCTCTTTGCCGAGGTCGCGAATGTTGCGGTCCACCAATCCGGCGCGTTCACGTAACTGTTCGATGGAACCGACCACGGCCGAAACCACCTCTCCGCCCCGGACCGCATTGTCTCGCATCTCATCCGCATTCTTGGCTGCGTTGGATGCGTTCCGTGCGATCTCGAGCACAGTGGCGTTCATCTGCTCCATGGCCGAGGCCACATCCGCGGACATGGCCTGCTGCCGTTCCGCCCCCTGGGTGGTCTGCTCCACCTGGGCGGCCAGCTCCTGAGAAGCGGCGGACAACATGGTGGCTACCGAGTCGGCCTGGGTGGCGGTTTCAAGCATATCGCGCTGAACCCGGCGGATTTCGGTCTGATCCATGATGACCTTGACCGCGCCGAGAACTTCGCCATTCTCGTCCAGAAGCGGCATACCGAAATAATCGATCTCCATGGACCGCGTTCCGGGGTGCGCCTCGGTGTTGGAGAAAACCATCTCTCCACCGCGCATGGCCTTGTCGCAAGCGCACTTCTCCGGGTTGCAGTCACCGGTCAGGAAATAATCCGAGCAGGTCATGCCCTTGAGTTCTTCCAGCTCAAGCCCGCCCAGAGCCGCGCCCGCCTTGTTCATGAACAGTATGGTGTGGTCCTTGGAAATGGCCATGAGCGGCAAAGGCAGCTCCTCAAGCAGATTCACCATGCCGTCGATCATGTAGTTGGTGCCGTTTATAAGTCCCGCGAAATCGCCCTCGAAACCTTCGGCATTGCCCCGCTCATGGAAATGGCCGCGCTCGATACGGCGGGCCACCTCGGCGAAGTTGCCGGTCATGGCGCGCACGGTCCGGCGGATGTCGATGAGCGCGGATTGCATGCTAGCGATCTCGTCCCCGTTCTCATTCTTCTCGTAAACCTTGGCCAGATCGCCGTGGGCCGTTTCCTCGGCCATGGCCACGGTCCTTTTTACCGGGCGGAACACGAATATGGCCAGCATGAGGTGAACCAGCAGCATGACGACGAGGATCAACCCGAGCCCGACCATCTGCATGACCTGGCCCTGACGGGCAGCCGTCGCGGCGATGTCTTTGACCGAAGCGCTCATGCACACGAACCAGCCGGTAACGGGATCCTGGGACACGGCCAGGAATTTCCGGGCGCCTTCCCATTCGTACTCGACAATCCCTTCCTTCTTCTCCATGGCCAGCTTGACGAATTCATAGCCGCTGGCATCCTTGCGGAACTGCTTTTCGTCAGGGTGGTGGATGAAGCGGCCGTCACTGTCCAAGACAAAGCCGTAGCCGTTGCGCCCGATATGGATCGGAGCCACGAACTGCTTCACGAAAGCGTCCCAGGAACAAAACAGGACGACGCCGCCCTGCACCTGCCCCTCGTTGTCACGGATAGGGTAGCTTATGCTGAAGATGTGCGCCCCGGACTTTCTATCCGAGACAATGCTTTTGTCCATGACGCCGGTGTCGTTGCCCTTGAGTACTTCCTTGGCAAAATGCCTGGACGCGACAAAAAGGCCGACCATCTTGACGTCGTTGCTGTTGGCCCCGGCCTTGACCTGCCCCTTGGCATTGAAGACTTCAACACCCCAGACGTTGGGGTTGGACTTGACGATGGCATTGCAGGCCTGCTGGGCTGCCTCGGGCATATCCTCAACAGCTGCCAGCATGTCAGGGTTCCGGGCGAGTATCCGTGCCATGGAACGCTGATCCGTAAGAAACATGCTCAGGGAACGCGCCGCAGACACAGCCTGCTCCTGCGCCGTACTCTCGGTCGCAGAATAGGCCATCCCAAAGGTGGACTCGGTAACGTAGTAAACCAGGCCACCGATACCCGCCACGATGACCAGGCAAAGAGGAATGAGCAGCTTGAGTGAAAGCCGCCGCCGAATGAAAGAAAGCATACACCGCCTCACTATGCTTTGAAGGGAAAACAGTGCTGAAAACAGATGCGCCCGCTGCCAGTTCCTTCGTTTTGATAACGAATTCACTGACCTTCTCCCGCAGGCAAACCAACGTACTGTGTGTTACAGCATCTGGTCTCGGCAACTAAAATATCTCCGTTAATCAGATAACTTAACGGAATTGATTGGTCAATCACAGAACTGGTAACAATTCTCATCTACCCTATTCGCAAAGCTAAGTGGCATGATTATCGAGCAAAAAAAATGGCCGATTGTTACCTCACGGAAACAATCGGCCAAATTGCAAGTTGAAATATTACAAAAAAAGGAAACTTAGAAGGTCAAATCGGACACTTCGAGCAGCTGACCGCCCATTTCGTCCATAACCTTGTCCAAATCGCTCATGCGGAACTTGAGTTCGATGAGAGCCTCTGGCCGGAGATAGGCGGTCTGATCATCGCCGGAGTTGCCGAACTCCAACAGGCGAACCAGAAAATCCCCGATGTGGACCACGCAGGACATGGGCTTGTAGAACTCGGCCAGTTGCGGCGCGTGATGACGGGTCATGGCTTCGCGGATATTCGGGGGCAGGCCCCAATGACGGGCGAGCCAGGCGTTGATGCGATCGTGGCCGAAACCGAGGACGTCTTTCTCTGATTGGAAATAGGTCAAGTCCTTGGCCTTCACCGTCTCGAGAATGGCCGCGTGGGTATCCGGCAACTGGACGGCCGTGACGACCTTGCCCAAATCATGAAGCAACCCGGCCACGGCATACTCCTCCGGGTCCTCGAACCCGGCGCGACGGGCAATGATGTTGCAGGCCGTGGCGCAACCCAAGGAATGCTCCCACAACCCCTTCATGGCCTGGACCATCATGTCGAAGACCGAAGTGGAGATGATGATGCCCCTGACCACGTTGAAGCCGAGCAGCACCAGTGCGTGCTGGATGGAGCTGATCCGGCCGGGGAAACCGTAGATGGGCGAATTGACCATCTTGAGCACCTTGGCGGACAAGACCTGGTCCGTGGCGATGACCTTGGCAATGGCCTCGGTCGAGGCCTCAGGGTCTTCCACTAACTGGGTGATCTTATCCAGGACATTGGGCAGTGTCGGCAGGTCCTTGACCTGAAGGATCTCCCCTTTGACCTGTGTTTTCAGGTCCTCGTCCATTTTCATGACTCTTCTCCGCCGTTGACCGCGTCATCAACCTCAGAAATGCCGCCCGCGGCCTCGACCTGCTTCATGGCCTGCGCCTTGGCTTCCTGTGCGGCTGCCTTGAGCTGAAAATACTGGCGCATGCGCTCCCTCACACGAACCATCCACTTGTCCTCACCATAGCGTCGGAAAAGATAGTCCAACCTCTCCAGTCGCTCGCCCCAATGCGTCCCGGCACCGGCACCACCCATTTCCACGGGATGTCCCTGCACGGTGATCCGTTCGATATTCATGCCCTCCAGCCGCGCGATGAGGCTGTCGGTCAATTCCATACCCTCGGCCATGATGGTCATGCCGTTTTCCTTGGTTACGGCCTTGGCCAGCTTCATGCCGGGAGTGGCGAGATTGATGGGTATCTTCTGCATGGCGTTAGGGTCAGAGGTGAGAGTTTCGAGAGGAAAAATACACTGCCCCCCGGCTTCCCACAACCCCGCTTATCAAATCTTATCAAAGAAGATCAGACAGCCCATGACCACGAAGGCGACGGCGGCGATCTTTTTGATGATGTCCGTGGGCACGTACTGACAGATAAACTGGGCGAACATGACCCCCAGAAAACTGACCAGAACAAGGGCCAGGGACGAACCGAGAAACACTGTCCAGGGTTTCTGGGTCTTGGCCGTCATGAGCATGCAGGCAAGCTGCGTCTTGTCGCCGAGTTCGGCCACGAACAGCGTGCCGAAGGTGGTGGCAAGCAATTTCCAATCCATAATAACCTCAAGTTGTTAAACTTCCCGGGCCAGATACCACATACCGGGCAACTGCTGCACGGCACCGCGCATTTCAAGCATGAGCATGATACGGCTGACCGTGGACGAATCCCAGCCGAGCTCCCGGCCCAGGGCATCTATGTGCATCTTGTCGGCGTCGTCAAGCAAAGCCAGGACGCGCTTTTCGTCCTGGCTCAGCCCCATGGTCTCCCGATCCACGAGAGGCGATCGGCGCCGCTGCGTCCATTCGGTCCCGTCATAAGCCCCGACGGACGCCTTCTTGTTTTTGACCAGCGCACGGTCCACGTCAACCCCGTTTTCCTCATCGGCGGCCACCGGGTCCGGCAACGCGGCCAGCTCGCGGGCAAAATCGAAACGCAGAATCTCGACAATATCCGACGCGGACTCCACCAATGCGGCCCCCTGCTTGATCAGCCGATGACAACCGGAAAACGTCGGCTGTCCGATGGGACCTGGAACGGCGAATACGTCGCGGCCCTGCTCCCCGGCCAGCCGGGCAGTAATCAGACTGCCGCTGTTATGTGCGGCCTCGGCCACCAGCACCCCCAAAGATAGACCGCTGATGAGCCGGTTGCGCACCGGGAAATGACCGCCCCTGGGCTTCACGCCGGGGCCGTATTCACTGACAACCAGCCCTTTTTCGTACAACTCGCCACGCACGTCCGCGTTGCCCTGAGGGTAATCGACATCCAGGCCGCAGCCGAGCACCGCAATGGAGGAGCCGACTCCTTTGAGCCCGCCCAGATGGGCCTGCCTGTCAATGCCCAGAGCAAGCCCGGAAACGACCGTGATGCCGATCTTCGAAAGCTGCGTACTGATCCGGCCGGCGGTTTCGAGTCCGAGACGCGTACACTCGCGAGCTCCAACGACCGCCACCCCGGGGTTGCTCAGCAGTCCCGCATCACCATGCACGTAAAGCATGGCCGGTGGATCGGATATTTCCTTGAGCGAATCGGGGAAGCGAGGATCAAACCAGGTGACCACGTCCATTCCCTGCCGCCGGGCCTCCCGGTATTCGGCCTCGGCCTTTTCCCGCCACACTTCGGCGGCACAGGCCTTGGCCTGCGCCTTGGACGAGAGCTCCCGGTCGTGCCAGGAGGCCGCGTCCCGCACCGCCTCGAAGGCGCTCGGATACACGGCAAACAACTCCCGCCACACCTTTGGCCCCAGCCGGGGGGTGTGCTTCAGAGCGAGACAGGCAAAGAATTCTTGTTGCAGGTCCATGATCCCGGCGAACCTCTCCGCAAAAAGATAAGGCCGGGCCCTCGGAGGAACCGGCCTGGGGAAAACAGGGACGTGACGACGGGCTAGCCGCCCAGCCTGGCCAATTCCTTGCGCCCGATTCCGGCGGCGGATGAATTGGGAAAATCCTCCACCAGGGCGCGCAAATAGAAAATCGCGTTGTCCGGGTCGCCCACCCGGTCATAGGACATGCCAATCTTGAGCAGGGCCGCAGCCGCCTTGTCATGCTTGGGGAACTTGCCGGTGACCTCCTTGAAAGCCAGGATGGCCTGTGCGTAGTTCCGCTCGGAATAGTAGGTTTCACCTTTCCAGTACAGGGCATTTGCCGCCAAATCGTCGTTCGGGTACTTTTCCAGGAACTGGTCAAAGGTCTTTCTGGCGACCTGGAATTGTCCATCGTTGTACTGACCGTAACCACGCTCGTACAAGACCTTGGCCCCGGATACGGGCTTGGACGCGGGCTTGGCGATGGGTTTGGGAGCCGGTTTGACCGGGGCCTGGGCCGGTTTGGGAGCTTCGGAGCGGTTAATCACTTCCGGCTCGGGGATGGTCTTGGGCGGTTCAGGCACTGCGGGCGGCTCAGGCACCTTGGACCACGGCTTCTCGGCGTCGTTCTCCACCACGGGAGCGCTCTTTTCGGACACCTTGCCCCCTTCCACCCAGCCGTCTTCCTCGGGCTGAATATCGGAAGACCAGGTCTCGTCGCGGGGTGCATCGGTTCCCGAAGGCTGTCCACCACGCAGAGCGGCCAATTCGGTTTCCACCTCGGCCATGCGCTTTTCCAGCTTTTCGCGCGAGCGGGCGTCCTCGTCGGCCATCTTGCGCTGCTGTTCGCGGAAGTTCAGGAAACTCTCTTCAAGACTCTTGATGCGCCACTCGGTGCTCGCGGATTCGGTCTCAACGTTCTTCTGCGAGGTCATGCAACCCACCAGGGGCAGGCAGATAACGGCAAGCAGAAGAAGTTTCAGGCATTTCATCAGGGAGGTCTCCGCGCGGTCTCGTTTGGGCGTTTCATAGGCAATAGGCGATACCCGGATTTTTTGCAAGGAATCTGACGGACAACATACTCCTTGCGCCCGGAAATGCGCCCTTGCATGCAACACGTTTTTCAGGCAAAAAAGCGCCCACGGGGCACCGTCCGTCCCGCAACCTACCGGAGTCCGATCGACCATGAGCACCCAAGAAACCCTGACCCTCATCGCCTACATGCTGGCCCCGGCCTTTTTCAGCCTGCTCGGCATGGCGGCACTCGGCAGCCCGGCCATTGCGGTTCTGGGCGAAATCTCGGCCAAGACCCGCCAAAAGGTCTTCTTCGACAAATACGGCCAGCAGACCGCGGCCATGGGCCTTATCCTGACCATTGCCCTGATTCTCATCTGCGGCGCCACCTTCGGGCTGGCCATGGTCAAATTCCCGAAACTGTTCCAGGCGTATTTCACCCCGGGCTCGCCGTTTTTCCAGGGCATGCTGGCCTTCGGCGTATTCCTGGTGGCAGGGCTGATCTATTTCACTACATGGAAGAAGCTGCGCTCGGTCAAAGCAGCCCACATCGCCCTCGGGCTGGTGGCCACCTTCGGCGCGTTAATCGGCCTGGCCATTATCATCCCGGCCAAGCTGCTCTTCAACTTCTCCCTGAACGGCTCCACCGGTGACGCCCTGACCAACACGGCCATCCTGGCCCAGCCCATGTCCGCCATGTATGCCCTGCTCGTCCTGTCGGCTGCCGCCGCCATGAGCCTTGGCTACCTCATCATGCGCCGCAAAAAGGATGACTTCGGCCGCGATTACTACGGCTTCGCCCTTCGCATGGCCGCCCGCTGGGCGCTGCTGCCCATGATCGGCTTCCTGGGCTGCCAGGCATGGCTCTACTCCCGGCTGCCCGTCGACATCAAGACCCTCATTCTGGGTACCCCGCTGGCCTTTGTCTGGACCGGTCTGGTCTGCGTCGGCGCCGTCGCCTGCTTCATATGGCTGTTCCTGAGCCGCAGCGAATCCCCCATGCGCCTCAAGGGCTTTGCCCTCCTCTCCCTGGTGCTCTTCTGGATCATGCACGCGCTGAACGCCACCCTGTTCGTCAACTTCATGACCATGATGTAGACGAACACATAACCGACACGAAAAAGGCCGGGGAGCATTGCTCCCCGGCTTTTTGCTTGCGTGTGGCAAACTGTCGAAAGAGGCCTCCGGCGGCTTAAGAACCTCTTGAAAGAGGTTCTTAAGAATCTCCAGAACTTTTTGTGCCGCTTCGCGGAGCCGTGCAAACGCATCCAACCTGCCAGCTCTCTCCACTTAGACGCGCACGCACAAAGTCAGACGAAAAGGACGACGTACCTTCACCCACCGCACACGCGCATGTGTATACAAAAGATTTAGGAAGGGAGAGAGGATGGGGTCCGGGGGAAGGAGAGAGGGGAACCCTTTTGCAAAAAGGTTCCCCTCTCTCCTTCCCCCGGCCGCCGGAGGCATTTTACTAAGACTTGCTGGTGATAGCGCCGCTCACGACCAGCGGTTCCTTGCGGCCAAGCTGGGTGGACAGGCTGTAGATCTCGTGGGGATCGAGGATCAGCACCACGGAGCCGTCGCCCATGATGGTCGCGCCGGACAGTCCCTTGAGATTGAAGTTGTTGAGGTACTGGCCAAGCGGCTTGATGACGATCTCCTGGCGTTCCAGAAGACGGTCCACCACCAGCCCGAGGCGTCGGTCATTGTCCTGAATGACGACCATGGGAAGAACTGTACGCTCGTCCATGGACTGGGGCATGTCGAGCAGTTCGGCCAGTTCGACTATGCCGAGGACTTCGCCGCGCAAAGTGACAGCCTTGCGGTTGTTAACATCCGAAAGCTTTTCGACCTCGATCTTGGTGGTCTCGGACACGGCGTCCAGTGGGATGGCAAAGGTGTCGCCGCCCACCTGGACCATGAGCGCGTCAATGATGGCCAGGGTCAGAGGCAGGGTCAGCGTCAGCTTGGACCCCTTGCCCACTTCGGACTGCGTATTCACGCTGCCCTTGAGATTCTTGATGTTGGTCTTGACCACGTCCATGCCCACGCCTCGCCCGGAGATGTCCGTAACCTTTTCGGCGGACGAGAAGCCCGGAGCAAAAATCAGGTCCAGAGCCTCGCGGTCATCCATGGCGTTGGCCTCTTCCTGGGTGACGACACCCTTGCGCACGGCCACGGCCTTGAGCTTTTCCGGATCCATGCCACGGCCGTCGTCCTCGACCTCGATGGCCACGGAGTTACCCTTGTGGTAGGCTCGCAGCCACACGTGGCCCTTGGGCTTCTTGCCCGCAGCGATACGGGTTTCCTCGTCCTCGAGGCCGTGGTCGACCGCATTGCGGACGAGGTGAACCAGCGGATCGCCGATCTCCTCGACAACGGACTTGTCGAATTCGGTCTCCTCGCCTTCCATGATCAATTCGACCTGCTTGCCGGACTTGCGGCTCAGGTCCCGAACCAGGCGCGGGAAACGGGAAAAGACGGTCTGTACCGGGACCATGCGGACCTTCATGATGGTGTCCTGCAGATCGTCGGAAATACGTGCCATGGCGTAAGTGGTCTCGGTGAGCTGCTGCGCGACCACATGCACGTCCTCCTGCCCCTCTTCAAGAGCGCGGGCGAGCATTGCGTAGCGGTTGCGGTTGATGATCAACTCCCCGATGACGTTCATCAGGTGGTCCAGCTTGTGATGGTCCACGCGGATGGTGCTCGAAGCCTTGGGCTTGGCCTGAGCCTGGGCCTGGCTGGAGCTGTTCTTTACGGCCGTGGTGGGCATGGTCGTCTTTGCCGCCGGAGCGGGCTTGGCTGCGGGTTTGACTGCCGGCTTGGCTGCTGGCTTGGCCACTGGCGGCGCGGCCGGAGTCTGTTTGACCTCCGCACGCGGCGCTGGGGCCGGAGCCGGTTTGGCCGCAGGCTTGCGAGCCGGTTCAGGCTTGGGAGCCTGTGCCGCAGCCTTGGGCGCGGGTTCCGATAAGGCGGCGCCGGGCAGCGTGTCAATAGCCGCGGTGATCATGTCCTTGAGGATGGCGTATTCCTGCTCGAGGATATCGAGCATCAGAGAAAAATCCATGTCCGAATTGCGGGCCTGATCCACCAGCCCCACGGTCCGGCCCGCATATTCCTTGATTTCGTCAAACCCCATGTAACCGGTGGAATTCTGGATGGTCTGGAAGGTCCTGAACAGTCCGTCGACGATGTCCTTCTGCCCGGAATCCTCGCGGAGCATCCGGAAGGCCACGACCACGGCCTCGAACTGCTGTTCGATGGTCTGGACGAACAGGGCCACGTCCTCGGGGTCATACTCGCCCGAAGTCGACTCGACTTCGGCGGCTGAAGCGGGTTCCGCCGCCGGGGCAGCCTGCTCGGGTCCGGTTTCGGCGGCCTGTCTGCCAACGGGGACCACACCGCTTACCGCGTCCACGTTGCCGTCTTCGGTGACCTTGCGGAGCACCTGGACCATGACGCTGGTGTCCAGCGGCTCAACCCGGCTGGTTTCGGTGTCCACCTTGGAGACCAGGGCCTCGATAAGGTCCACAGCCGAAAGGAGCAGGTCTATAAGCCCCTGACTGGAGGCGATTTCGCCCTTGCGGACCTTGTTCAGCAGGGTCTCGGCCTCATGCGTCAGGGAGTTCAGTTCCTTGAAGCCGATGATGCCGCTGTTGCCCTTGAGGTTATGGAAATAACGGAAGGTGTCGTTGATCAGTTCATCGTTACCGCCCGGATCTCCTTCCAGGGCCAGGAGGCAGCGGTTCAGGTTTTCGACTATCTCCTGGGCCTCTTCGAGAAAGTCGGCCATATGGCCTTCACCCACAGTGGTCAGGGCATAGGGGGTGGAGTCGAAGTCGGGATCGGGTTGCGGGTCAAAAGCGATCATGTGGGCGTCCCCGGCGTCTTCCGCCACCACGGCGGGTTCGGATTCGATGTGTGCTGATTCGGCAACGACCTCTACAACGGGGGACTCGACCGTTTCCGCCTGGGGTTCGTCCGCCGCTTCGCCCTGCAACTGGCCGAGCAGGGCAGCCTCGATCTGGGCGATGATGGGCTCCGTGTCCACGTCGCCCTCCACTCCGCTGGTCTCAAGATTGTCCACCATGGTCCGCAGAGCGTCGGTGGCCGAAAGGATCAGATCCATGATGGTTCCGGTCACACGCATGGACCCCTGGCGCAGTTCGTCCAGGATGTTTTCAGCCTTGTGGGCCAGCCCGTTGATCTTGTTCAGACCGAGAAAGCCCGATGCCCCCTTCAGGGAGTGCATGGGCCTGAATATTTCGTTGAGAAGCCCGAGGTTGTCGGGGCTCTTCTCCAGCTCGAGCAAATTGGGTTCGATCGTCTCCAAATGCTCTTTGGCTTCAATGAAAAAGTCGGACAAGATTTCCGGGTCAAGAAAGTCCTGGCTCATCGAGTTTCCTCATGCGGCAACGGGGCTCCGTTCATGGGGCCCGCATCCCCTGCCGCGTCGGTTGCGTTAAATCGCCGTTTTGCGCGTGGCCGGCTATCCCAACAGCATCTTGACGTTGCGGACAAGCTTTTCCGGCTGGGCGGGTTTGATCATGTACAGATTCGCGCCCACGGTCAATCCGGTCTGGATGTCCTTGTCCTGGCCCTCGGTGGACAGCACTACAATGGGAATATCCCTGTAGGCCGCCTGTTCCCTGACCGTCTTGATGAAGGTCAGTCCATCCATGCGGGGCATGTTCACGTCGGATACAATCAGATCCACCTCTGACAGGCTGTACAACTTTTCCAGTCCGTCCAGGCCGTCTTCCGCCGTGGTCACCTTGAAGCCTTCCTTTTTCATGATGAAGGCCACCAAGTTCCTGACAGTCTTGGAATCGTCCACTATGAGAATATGTTTAGGCATAACTCCCCCTGATTAGCACGGCAGGCACCACCTTATCAAATCCGCCCTGGAACATGTCCTACTCCTCCTTCTGATAGATGATGGCGCCCGGATAATGGATGGGCTTGAATGCGCGCGTGATGTTGTGCAGCGATTCTGAATGGCCGATAATCAGATACCCGCCCGGCAGCAGGTTGTCATAAAAGGCGTTGATTACTCTTTTTTTCATCTCGTCATCAAAATAGATGATGACGTTCCGGCAAAACACGATCTGCGAGCGTTCCACCCGTTTGATCTGCACACGGTCCCGGAGGTTGATCTGTCCGAAGCTGACCAGCCGTTTGACCTCCGGTTTGATCTTGTTCTGTCCGTTGTCCATGTCGAAATATCGGGCCGAGACTTCCTCCGGCGTGGTCCGCAGGGTATAGTCGTTGTACACCCCCCTGCGGGCCGATTCCAGCACGCGCTCCGACAGGTCGTTGGCCGTGATGCGAATATCCCAGGACGGCAACTCGGCCTTGAGCATCTCGTGAATGATCATCGAGATGGTGTAAGGCTCCTCGCCGGTGGAACACCCGGCCGACCAGATACGCAGCTTCCGCCCTTTCTTGCGGCAGGAATCGATAACATCGGGCAGGACCTCCTCCTGGAAGACCTTTAGCTGCGGGGGGTTGCGGTAGAAACTCGTTTCGTTGGTGGTGATCACCTCGTAGAGCTTCTTCATTTCCGTTGCCCGCGCCGGGTCGAACCGAAGGAGATTGTAATATTCGTCGAAATTCTTCAGGTTGAGTTTCTTGAGCCTGTTTCCGAGTCTGTTTTCCAATAAATACTTGCGGTTGTCCGCAATATAGATGCCGCATTCGGCATAGATGAAATCCCGCAGGTTGGCGAACTCCTGATCCGTGATCTTGAGTTCCTTGCCAAGGGATATGGTCTTCGAGAAAAGAGACGACATTCCAGTCGGTTGCTCCTACATTTCCTGTATCTTGGAGATAGCTTCCTCAGCGGCGCTGACCAGCTCGTATTCGTCGCTGTTGGTCACTTCCAGCAGGGCCGCAAAGGCCTCGCTGCCGCCGATGTTGCCCAGGGCTTCGATGGCTTTCATGACCACGAACCTGTTCGAGTTGTTCAGCATATCGATCATCAGCGGCGCGGCCTGAGGGGTGCCGTGCTCGCCCAGAGCATCCATGGCCCGGATCTTCACCCAGTCGTCCTCGTCGTTCAGAGCGTCGATGAGGTGAGGAATCATTTCTTCATCGTAGTGCCGCCCCATGATCTCGATGACCGTCAACCGTACGTCCTTGCTTTCATCGGACATGCGATGCAGCACCAGAGGCCGCCACAGCGCCTGATCGCCGCCGGACGCGGCCAGGGCCTCCACGGCCACCTTGCGGATGTCCGGAATTTCGTCCTCCACGGCCTGGGTCAGGATATCCAGGTTTTCCATGGGGCCGAGCTTGCCCAGAGCGTACGTGGCCATGAGCCGCCGGATGGGCTCTTCGCTTCTAAACATCTCCTGGAAGCGGGCCTGTACCTCGGGACCGTCAATGGCGATGCACGCCTCCAGCGCGGCCTCCTTGACGTCGTCGTACTGGTGATCCATGAGCGGAAAAATCTTGTCCACCACCTCGGGCAGCTTCAGCTTTTCACCGAGCAGATAGACGGCGCTCTTGAGCACGGTGCCGTCCTGATGCTCGTTCAGCACGCGGATGAAAAAGTCCTTGGACTTTTCCTCGCCCTTTGAAGCGACAACGCTGACGATCTGCCGTTGCACGGGCAGCGCGGCCTCCCAGAACGCCTCCATGAGCACATGACAGACACAGTTTTCCATGGTGCAGGTATCGGGCGCGATCTGCGAAAGGACCTGCACGGACACACGGGCCACGTCTTGGTCTTCGCCGAGCAGCCCTTCCCTGAGCGCGTCGGTCAATCCGATCTGGGCCAAAAAGCCGATGATCAGACGCAGCCGGTCCTGGTCGCGATCCTGATCCAATCTGCCGGCGATGTGCAGTATTCCGGAAGAGGCTTCCTCGCCGCCAACAAAGGCCAACCCCTGTATGGCGGCATCCTGAATCTCTTCGTCCTCGTCCTGCAGGGCCACGAGCAGATACTGCTTAAACCGCTCCCGCTCCTCGTCGCTAAGCAGAGTCAGGGACTTGCCGCCCAGAATCTTGACGATGGCCTTGACGATCTTGTTGCGCAGCGCCGTGGGCGCGTCAGTCATGCGCTTGAGCAGCATGGTCACGGCCTTCACGTTGCCCATTTCACCGAGGGAATCGATGATCATGGATGCAACAAGGTCGGACGCCCCGTCCAGGGCCTTGACCAAAGCGTTCACGGAGCTGGCGTGGCCGATCTTGGTCAGGGCCTCGATCACGGAGTACTGGACCCACTCCTCGTCGTTGATGGCTTTGTTCAGGCAGGGAGTGGCCTCTTCCATACCCAACTCGCCCAGACTCACGGCCGCCTGATAGCGGACGTTGACCTCCGGGTCCTTGAGCAGAGCCTCGCACAGAGGCTGGACCGCCAGGAGGCTTCTGGTGGAACCGAGAATGTCGGCCACGAAAATTCTGATATCCGGGTCCTCGTCAAGGGTCAGCTCGATGAGCGAAGGCATGTCCTGGTTGCCCACCTCGCGCAGGATGTCCATGGCCAGGTTGCGCACAGGAGCCTCGTCGGAGCGCAGCAGCGGGATAACCGCCTCGACGGTCTCTCGGCCGCCGATCTTGCGCAGGGAGCTGTCCACCGCCTCCTGGATACCCAGGTGGTTGGTCTTGAGCAATTCCGCCAGTTTGGGAACGGCTTCGACACAGTTGTCTTCCCCGGCCCTGAAGGCGCTCTCCCGAACGATTTCCTTGTTGTCGCTGCTCAGCAGGGCCAGATATTCGGTACAATCCGCCATGTTGTCAGACCTCCCCCTTCCGATTTCCTGGGGCGTTCTTATTTATACAGATTCGCCATGATGGACTCGGCCATATCGTCGAGATCCACGATTTCGTCCGCCAGACCACCTTCCACCACAGCCTTGGGCATGCCGTAAACGACACAGGTGGAATCGCTCTGCGCCAAAGCGCGGCCACCCTTTTCCTTGAGATCGCTGATCCCCTGGCAGCCGTCGTTGCCCATGCCTGTAAGGATAACCCCGAGTCCCCTGCGGCCGACCGCCTTGGCCACGGAACTGATGAGCACATTGGCGGAAGGTTTGTAAAGAGCGTCGGCGGGCTCGTCCGTGACCACCACATTGATGTGGGTGACCTTCTGGTCCAGCACGATATGCCTTCCGCCGGGCGCGACAAACGCATGACCGGGGCGCAGCACGTCGCCATTCTCGGCTTCCTTGACCTTGATCTGGCTGACGCTGTCGAGCCGGGCCGCGAACGGACCGGTAAAAGCTGCTGGCATATGCTGGGCAATGACGATTCCGGCCGGGAAATCGGCAGGCAGTGAAGACAAGATCTTCTGGACCACGGGCGGACCGCCGGTGGACACGCCGATGGCCACGACGTCACGTATGGGCCGTCCGGTCGCGCGGGGCTGAAGTACAGGCCTGCGGACCGCACGCGGTGCGGCGGTTCTTGCGGCCACATGGCGCATTTTGCGCGCGGCCACGGTCTTGACCTTGTCGATGAGATCCCGCTCGATCTTGATGATGTCCAGCGACACCTTGGAAAGCTGCTTGGGGATGAAGTCCACGGCGCCGAGCTCCATGGCCTTCAGAGTGGATTCCGCTCCTTCGGTGGTCAGGGAACTGACCATCAGCACGGGCCTGGGGCACTCCATCATGATATGCCGGAGCGCGGTCAGACCGTCCATCTCGGGCATCTCGATATCCATGGTCACAACATCGGGATCCAGTTTGCGCACCATATCCAGGCCCACGCGCCCATTGCGCGCCACCCCCACCACGGTAATACCGGGGTCCTTATCGAGCATCGTGCTGATGGCCTTGCGCATGAACGCGGAATCATCAACAACGAGAACTTTGATCACGTAGAAACTCCTTCAAAAACCCCACATTCCACCCCTCACCGCTCAAGGGGCCCCATGCAGCCACCCAACGGCGGCAACCGATCGACAATAACCGACCGCATATCGGCGGGACATTATTTTGTCTTGCAATATCCTACTTTAAGGGGGTTTAGCCCCTTTGTCCACAACCTTGAACTTTCGTTGAAATTTTGTCTTGCCTTTTGCTCAGCCGTACGCTAGACACCTCTTCTCACGTGCATCGGGATGTGGCTCAGTCTGGTAGAGCGCTGCGTTCGGGACGCAGAGATCGGAGGTTCAAATCCTCTCATCCCGACCAGAAAGAATAAGGGTTTACGGAAAAATTCCGTAAACCCTTTTTTGATTTACCAGCCCCGACTCCACGCATACCGGGCCTAATTACCGGAACAAGGCCACTCTTTGGTGCCATTTCCGACGAACGCTCAGCCTTCAGCTGCTTTCAACCGCCCTCTTTTTTTCCGAGCAAAAAAGCAAGATCGGCAGTTCAGCCTCGCCTTTTTCATCTGTTGGAAAAAATTAAAGCAAATTCATCGACAAACCGGGATGAATCGAAAGAATATCGAAGGACAGCCGTCACCTTCGACGTTCATGACCATTGATCTACTAGGGATTTTTCTTAAAGGCCTGCACGGACCGCTCGTAAACGGTGTGCAAAGCTGACGCGATCGCTTCTATGGTAAAATGCGCGTTCAGCCGAAGGCGCCCCGCCTTTCCCATGGATTCGGCGGCTTGCGGATGATTGATAATCCATCGCACGGCATGGGCGAGGGATTTCGCGTCTCCGGGAGGGACCACCAGACCGGTGACGCCGTCCTGGTTGACCCAATCGACCCCGGACCCGGGAATGGCAGTACTGACTAGCGGGACACCATAGCGCATGGCTTCCAGTTGAACCACGCCGAAGGCTTCCGCTCGATCCACCGAGGGTAGACAGACAAGGGTTGCCTGCTGCTGCAGAACCCGGAGTTCACCATCCGGCAGCGCGCCCGGAAGATGCACCCTATCGGCGAGACCGAGATCGCGGACCTGGTCGCTGATTTTCCCGTGCAGCGGCCCATCCCCGACAATAATGAATCGGGCCTCCGGGACCTGCCGTGCCGCCTCGATCAGGATGTCGTAGCCCTTGTAAAAGGCGAAGCGGCCCACGCTCAGAACTGTCGGTATTGCAGAACGGACAAGCTGCGGGTCTTCCGGGTATCGGCCAGGATCAAGCCCCAGAGGCACGACGACGCATTTGTCACGCCATGGTTTTAAGGACCGACTCGAAGCCGCATAGGGCGGGGATGTCGCAATCACTGCCTGGGCACGCGAAAGGCTTTTCGTCTCGAAGATTTTATAGGCCGAGTACATGGCGCGGTTCAGACGCCCTTGCAGACCGTCGGCGTCGGCATGCCAATGGACGATTAACGGGATATCCACAGGGAACCAACTCAAGAACAACACTGCCGGGTTGGGCAGGTGCAAATGGATGACCTCGGGCTGGCTCTCCCGAATCAGCCGCCGCAGATGCATGGGAAAAAGCGGGGCAACCGGCGCATACCCCACGTTGCATAGGATTCTCGCCTGAACCGACAATACTCCGCTCGACAAACGCCACTCCGTCGCCCTCCAGGGATGAGCATGATAACAGAGCACGGCAACGTCATTCCCTCTGCGCGCCTGCTCGGCTGACAGATCCCTGATAAACGACTCGATGCCGCCACGTTCCGGATGGAGGAACTTTCCTATATGAAGGATACGCATGTCAGCGTTCAGGTACACCAGCCCAAGTTCCGAAGCAACCCGATAGACGGAATAGCCTCCCACAGAAAGGCTCCCGTAAAGGCGACTTTTCTTGCCCTGAGATAAAGTCATACCTCCTCCTCCGAGACACCATAATTTTTTTGATTATACAGTCGGATAACTTTACAATCTGTCTACTCAGGTGTTATGGCAAATTAAATTGTTGGCCTGAGTTTTTTGAACGACGGAGGGAACGAGCGCAGGGGAATGTGCCGAGCCTTGTACCAACACAGTTTTATTTACAGTGATATAAATGGGTTAACATGACCCACCAAGCTCATTTAACAATCTTTGGGATGACGTCATTCGCTGGCAAGCCTTCTCGGCCTGCCATCCTGTGGTCAAAATTAGGGGGATACAGAGATTATGAAACGTTTGATTATGCTGATCGCTGCCATTGTCGTATTTGCCGCCCCTGCGGCATTTGCTGAAACCAACGGTCAGGAGCAGGCCACCAACGACGTCGTTCGAACCGCGAGCACTCAGGCCGTTACGGCCATCACGAGCCGCATCGCATCTGTCGCAGGGGGAGGAGCCCGCGGTCGTCAGTTCACTCCGGTCGCCAAACTGGATGCGAACGGCAACTTCAACTTCGACACCACTGCCAAGGAAGTGGGTCTCGCCTCGGGTGATGCCGCCAATGACATCGGTATCTGGGGCATGGGTTCCTACATCAATTTCAGCAGCTCTGCCAGCGGCGGCAAGTACAACGCCGATTACTACAGCGCTTTTGCCGGTATCGACTGGCGGGCCACTTCCGATCTGTTGATCGGTATTGCCGGCGGCTACGGCAGCCTGGACCTCGACAAGAACGGCTGGAACGGCGGTGCCGACGACGGTTCCCTGAAAACCGACCATGAATGGACCGTCCTGCCCTATTTGGCCTACAATTTCACTGACAGCACCGTCCTCGACGCGGCCTTCGGCTATACCAACAGCCGTTACGCCGACAGCGACGGCAACAACACCGGCCACTACGACGCGACCCGCCTGCTGAGCAGCATTGGCCTGACCCAGAACTACACCATCGACGCTTGGACCCTGAGCGGCCGCCTGGGCTACATGTACATCGACGGTGACATGGGTTCCTTCTCTCGCGGCGGAACCGACATCGCCAACCCGGACAACTACCTGGGCCAGGTCAGCGGTGAAGCAAAGGCTGCCTATCTCTACGAGTTCGGCCTGGAGCCTTACGCCTCCCTGCGTTACATGTACGACGTCCAGACCTCTTCGATTCCGGTCGGCTCCGACTATGACGAATTCGAAGGAATTCTCGGCGCAAACTGGTATGTCGATGACGCCCTGACCCTCGGCCTTGAAGGCGGAGCAAGCATGGGACGCACCGACTACGAATCCTACCGGGGCCAGTTCTTTGTACGTTACGAGTTCTAGTCTCAACTGCTAATGAATCTGAAAAAAGGGCGGCTTTTGCCGTCCTTTTTTTGCTTCAACTTCCAACCAACCCAAGCGGAGAGTACATGCTCCCCCCTTCCCGTGTTGCCGTAATCATCCCCGCTCTGAACGAGGCGCACACGATCGGCTCGGTGGTGGATCAAGTCCGACAACTCGGCTGCACTGTTTATGTGGTGGACGACAATAGTCAGGACGACACGTACAGCATGGCCATGGCCGCGGGGGCTGAAGTTCTCCGACTCCCCTACACGGCGGGAGCCTGGATGGCTGTTCAGGCGGGACTGCGCCATGCCAGCCAGCGAGCGGAACACGAGTGTTTTATCACCATGGACGGCGACGGGCAGCATGAGCCGCAATACATCCCGGATCTGATCCGGGAGTATGAAAGAGAGAAGTCCAACACCCTCATCGGAAGCTGTCCTCAACGGGGAAGCCGATCCAGAAAGTTTGCGTGGCGCCTTTTCGCGCGGTTGACGGGACTCGGCATAGTCGATCTTACTTCCGGCTTCAGACTATACGACCTCAAGGCCCTTGACGTATTGTTGTCTGACGAGGGAACGATGCTGGACTATCAGGACGTCGGCGTGTTGTTGCTTTTGCGCCGTAAAGGGCTCGTCTGCCGTGAACATGCCATCGGCATGTGTGAAAGAGTATGCGGACATTCCAGGATTTTCGATTCCTGGCTGGACGTTGGACGGTATATGATAAAGACTTTTGTCTGGATTTTCGTGGATTGGTTAACCGGCAGAGAACAACGACTCCAAGAACAGGATGGGCATGACGCTTTTTAATGAAGTCTCCACAGTGATCGCCCTGGTTGTCGGCGGCGTAATCATCTGGTTGATCCGCAGGCAACGAATCGGCGTGTACCAGACAGCGCTCTGGCTCGGGGCCGTATTCTGCCTCGTCCTGTTTGGTGTCTTCCCGTCCATTCTCGATTGGTTTGGCAAGCTGTTAGGCGTGCACTACCCCCCGGTCCTGCTGATCATCATCAGTTTGTGCATCCTGCTCATCAGGCTGCTTACCCTGGAGATCCAGTTGACGCGCCACGAGACCTCCATACGGGTCCTGACACAGAAAATGGCCGCCTACGAGGCCCAACTCGCGGACCTCAGAAAAGACAGGAACAAAGCGGGCAGCGAAGACCGGTAACACGCTCCGGCCCCGTTCAACTCTGAAGACAACAGACTGAACGCCGAGACAATCGACAAGGAGTTGGCCTGAAATGCGGACGATTCCCCCAAGGACTCCTCACCCACGCAAGGACCGCCTTGCAGGAACGTTGCGCCGCACCTGCCTACTCGCCGGTGCGATCATCTCTGCACTGCTTCTGGCCGGTTGTCTGGGACAGACAGACCCGGGAGCGTTGGCCCGCAGCGCAAATCTGGACCCGATCACCTATTCCGGCAAATATTTCGACCTGGTTGGCTACGAGCGGGGCACAGGAACAACTCTGCGCGTCTACATCGAGGGGGACGGCCTGGCCTGGCGGACCCGTAATCGCCCGTCCCTTGACCCCACACCGCACAACCCCATCGGGCTCACGCTGGCATCAACGGATTCTAATGACGCGGTGCTCTATCTTGCCCGCCCCTGCCAGTACGTCCAGGGCGAACAACGCCGCAATTGCTACACTCCGCTCTGGACCTCTGCCCGTTTTTCCGAACCTGTCATTGCCGAAATGAACGGCTTTCTCGACCAGGCAAAGGCCCGGGCACACGCTTCCAGACTCAAATTGCTGGGGTATTCAGGCGGCGGATGCGTCGCGCTGTTGCTGGCAGAGCGGCGAGACGATGTGGATGCTGTCGTGACGGTGGCAGGCAATATCGACCACGCCTTTTGGACCCAGTGGCATAAGGTTTCCCCCCTCCGAAACTCCCTTGATCCGATGCGCGACAAGGCAGCCCTTCTGAGAATTCCCCAGCTGCACATCGTCAGCCGAGACGACTCCGTCATGCCCCCGGCAATAGCGGAACATTACGTGTCCCAGCTGGGCAATCCTGACTCCATTCGGATCATTACCGTCGAGGGGGTGGACCATACCGGAGACTGGCAGGACGTTGTGCCGGGCATCCTCGCCCAAAGCGGGTTGTGGTGAGCCCCTTGGAACGATCAGCCCTGAATAGGACCACCCTTGCCGCATTGTGCGCGCTGGGCGTCGGCGTGCTCCTGAATTTTCTGCTCGCGGAATATCACACCGGCCTGCTCCAGGACGCCGGCTGCCGCGTGGACGGCGTTCTGGCCGTCACCAACAACGACGGATATTACCACCTGAACCACGCCCGCATGTTCGCGGCCCGGGGAATGCCCCTTACGGGATTTTTTACCGGCTCCATGCTGCTCTCCCGGCTGCTGGCCTTTCTGGGCGGCACCAGCATACAGGATCTATTGGCGGCAGGCTCCGCCCTTGGTCCCGTCCTAGGACTGACAATGGTCCTGGCCGTATTGCCCTGGGCTCTGGCAACAAAGAGGCCCGCCGTCACGTTTGTGGCCCCCTTGTTGGCGCTTCTTTCTCCATACTGGATAGATCGAACCCACATTGGCGTGCTGGATACGGACGCGTTGGCCCCGTTTCTGACCTACGCATCGCTCTTCTGCGTCATGCGCTTTTCCTCCTCCACTCGCCGACTTGCCTGGACGTTAGGGTATGCCTCCCTGCTCGTTCTTCAGTGGCTTTGGTGGAAACCCGGTGTCTTTCTGTCCGTGGGATTTGTTGCCTGCTACCTCGTCCACTGGCCGAGACGCCGGGGAGACCTGTTAGTCAAGCTGACACTGGTGGCCACCATCCTGTGCGTGATCGCCTTGGCTCTCGCACGCATATCGCCATTTGCCGATTGGTATAATTACACCGTCGCGCACATCGCACTGGCTTTCGGCGGCACAGAAGGGTCCCTGCTCAGTAGCGCGATCATGGAGTTGAAACCGCTGACGCTTGTTGAACTCGGTGACAAAACCCTGGGGACAGCGTGGCTCCTGCCCTTCCTGCTGCTTGGTGCGGGGTTTTACGGATGGCGCTTTGGCTGGAAAAGCTTGTTTCTGCTGCTGCCAGGCGCCGCTTTTGGAACGTTCGCCCTGCTTTCACGGCGCTTCATTCCGTTTTTCGTTCCTGCGGCTGCCCTACTGACCGTGTATGGCGTGGTGGAAACAGGCAACTGGCTGATGAATCGAACGGGAGCCACATCCTTCAAGCAGGGAATCGGCCGATACGGTGCCCTCGGCTTGTTCTGCCTAATCCTGTTCAGCGGAGCCGGAGCCAAGGCTTTGCAGTACACTCCGGATGCCTATTTCTCGGAACAGGACTTCACCCTGGCTCGGCAACTCAACCAGACCTTCCCGCAAGAAACGCTCATCTGGACATGGTGGGATTACGGCTACTTTTATCAATTCCTGACCGGCATGCCGGTATATTTCGACGGCGGCTCACAGACCGACGCCTCCTGCTTTATTGCCGCATACCCGCTCATGCAATCCGATCAAGAGACTGCGGCACGCTGGATACACTACTTTGCAAACCATCGGGAAGCGAGATTGGACCTGGGACAACGGGGCGAAAAATGGACTCAGTACATTGCCCAGTATGTGTCGACGAACATGCACGGGGAAACAAGCAACTCGCAGCCCATAGCCCTCTGTCTGCCTGCGCGCGTCTACACCACAGTGGGCTACCTCCTCGCCTTTGCGCACGCATTTGACGCGAACCCGCCAACCGTGGCCAACCACCTGGACATCTTCGACAAGGACGACTTTCAATATGACCGGAACGCTTCCACTGTCGTAGTGCCGCAAGCGGTTGTCGACAAGGGTTACGCAGGATTCGGCAGTGTCCTCGATCTGACCGGAAAACGACCGGACCAATTCGATTTCACCACCCTTCCCGATCCGTATCTGACCTATTCCGCAGACACGAACTTTCTGGCCGTAACCGATAGGGCCGTCGTGGAATCCGTCCTGTTTCAGTTGATGGGGCTCTACAAAACCAACACGGATCTATTCGAGCCCATCAAGGATTTCAGCCATCTGTCCGGCGGGATATGGCGTGTGAACCTTCCGCACGACAGGTAACACGGGGAAACGGGGATTCGACATTGCCTCGATCCGAGGTGTTGATCCGCTCACACCAAATCGTGAAGAATTAGCGTATTCACCGGTTCTTTGCCTCGTGGACGGCAAGAAGGGCCTCCTTGGTCAATCGAGCGGTCTCCTCCCAGGAGAACAGTCGCGATTGCTCCAGTGCTGCATCCGACATCTCCTGTCGAAACTTCGCGTCGGTTTCAAATCGCTGCATCCATGAGATGAGTTCATCCAACGCGTCAGGGGTACTCAGATAACATCCGGCATCACCGGCCACTTCGGGAAGACTGGCCTCCCTTGTCAGGATGACGGGGCACCCGCATGTCATGGCCTCCAGCACAGGCAGACCGAACCCTTCGTAGAAACTGGGGAAGATCAATGCGGTAGCGCCACTATACAGACAGGCGAGCGTATCGTCGGAGACATAGCCGACATTCAGGATTCCGTCCGGGATATCGCCGCCCCACCCCGACCAACCGGCTATGACCACCTGCGTTGTGATGCTTCCGCTTTGGACAGCCTGAGCAAGCAGTGCGGTATTTTTCCTTGGATCGTTTGTGCCGACAAAAAGGAAATATTCGCCCACAATACCAAGCTCTTTCATTACGGCTTCGATCTTTTCCTGCTTCTGCGCATGGAATATCCGCTTGTCGCAGGCCAGCGGGGTCACCAGCACTTGCTCCGCCCTGACGTCGCTAACCGACAACAGCTCCCGCCTGGTAAAATCAGAGACTGCGAGAAACGCATCGCTTTTCCGTATCCGGTCATAAAAGAACTTTCTGAAGTACATGACGCGTTCAGCGGGGTGAAACTGTGGGCACTTGTCCAAAGAAAGGTCATGGACGGTCGAGAGCGTCGCGACGTTTTCGCTCACACGGAAAGGAAACAGCGCCGTCTCGTGATAAACATCGAATTTGCCGGAATACCGCAGCATCCTGAGATCCCGTATGCAGAGCAGCACCAGTCGTATCAGATAGGACAAGGACGACGGCAACTTCCAGAAAAACGAAGCCATCCAGGACGCGCGGTCAGCATCCTTCGCTCGGGAAGGGAGGGAGGGGGAGAGGTTGACCCCATTGAAATAGCTGAATTCGAACAGGTCAGAGTATTGCCTCTCCATCACAGAGTAGAGAGATTCAATATAGCGTCCGATCCCCGTCCTGACGTTCATCAAAGGGGTCGCGTTCACAATGACACGTATCTTTTTCAAAAGTAGAAACCGCCCTCAGATCTCATCGCGTTGCACTGAACCGCATTCCTAAAAGTCCGATCAAGCTGTTTTCATCAGCTATCAGGAGTTCAAAACAGAGTCTAATCATAACCCCATTTTATCGCGGGGCAATATTACCGATCCGGTGCAGGAGAAGGACGCCCGTGAACCGTATAGCTCCCCAAGGTGGCTGCGAGGAACGAACAAGTCGGCCCCAGCCTTGAGACTTCACATACACGGAGTAACATTTGGACAACATCAAATTCAGGGGACGATTTTCCGGAAAAATTATTTTTCTCTACATTCACTTCCGTTCATTCCATAGAGATACGGAACCAACCATATCGACCATATCAATGCATAGATATTTCTACAGATGAATGTCTGCTCCTATATCCTTATCTGACGAATGAGCATTAAAATCCAATTATTCTGAATAATTATATGGTAAATGAGATCTATTGACAATTTTTTGGAATCCTGTTCATCTTATCCGCAGGACATCTGGTTCACTTGTAACATTCTCAAAAAAGTTACATTAAAACAATTTGATAGCGAGAGACGTTTGTTGCTTTGAGTGAACGGCAAATGTTGGCGCCTCTTTGAACGCGATACAAACTGTTCAAAGAGGTTTTCTCATTTCCGCTGCTACGAGCAGGCACCTTTCGCTAGAATGGAGACAGTAAAGATATGCAAAGAAATGACCCCACCCCGAGCGGCCATGTCCGCCCCGGCATGCCCGAGTTTTTGACCAAACCCGCCCCGATCACGGACATCAAGGAAACAAAGGAATACGACATCGTCGTCGTCGGTGCAGGAACCCCTGGTGTTCCCTGCGCCCTCGCCGCTGCGGAGTCCGGTGCCGAAGTGGCTCTGATCCAAAAGGAAGCGGATGCTTCCGCGTGCGGTAATTTCGGCTCGGGCATTGATCTGGCAAACAGTGATCCCACCGATGTCGAAGCCCTGATTTCCAAGCTGATGGCGGTTTCCGCCCATCGACCGAAACGCGAACTGCTGCGTTCCTGGGCCCAGAACTCCGGCGAGGCCATCAGTTGGATGATCGAGAAGTCCAAGGAGGCCGGTGCTCAGGTAGCCAACCTCGGCAACAAGGCACATACCGAGTTGCTGGAAAAATATGGATACAACATCAGTTTCGTCACCTCCTTTTTCGGTCCCAAGCCTTATGATATCGGCGACGGCCTGAAGGCTCTTTGCAAACTGGCGGCCAAGGAAGGCGTGCACATTTTCTTCAACACCCCTGCCCAGCAACTGGTTGTCGAGGACGGCAAAGTCGTCGGCGTTATCGCCAAGACCGATGAAGGCTATGTCCAGTTCAATGCTCGCAAAGGTGTTGTCATGGCTACCGGCGACTACCAGAACGACAGCGATATGCTCCACTATTATATGCCTGACGTGGCGAACCTGGTCCCCAAAAAGGCGGGCAGAACCGGTGACGGCCACAAGATGATCGTCTGGGCCGGCGGCAAGATCGAGAACATCGGCCACACAAAGATGTGCCATGATTTCGATTCCGGCCCTGCCACCATGTGCGACATGCCCTTCATGCGCGTGAAGTTGAACGGCAAGCGGTTCTGCGACGAAACCCTCGGAATGGAACTAATGAACTGCTACCTGCTGGGTGATGAGGATATGGGGCAGTATTGCCAGATCTTCGACGCGGCCTACATGGACAAGGCGGCAGACTGGCCGGGCGGACTTGTCTCTCCCGAAGAGATGAAAACCTGGATGCCCGAAGAGGACGTGGAGCGCAAAGGCGTCGAGGCCGATCTGATCAACACCCACAAGGCTGACACCCTCGAGGAGTTGGCCGAGAAACTGGGTATCACCGACGTTCCGGCTTTCCTCGAGACCGTCAAGAAATACAACGAAATGGTCGCAGCGGGCACGGACAGCGAGTTCGGCATGCCTTCGCAGTACCTGAAGCCGATCGACACCGCGCCCTACTACGGTATCCACCGCCACCTGGGCATGTCCATGGCCTGTTCCGGCGTCGAGGTAAACGGCGACCTGCAGTGTCTTGACGTCAACGGCAACCCCATCGAAGGGCTCTATGCGGCCGGAAACTGCGCCGGCAACTTCTACGGCGGCGTCGAGTACCCCATGACTGTGGCCGGACTGAACCTGGGACACAACTACACCCAGGGTTATGTCATCGGTAAGAAGCTGGCAAAAGCCTAGCAACGGCCATCGATTGAAATCACGTGCGGGGTAAGGCCATTCCCCGGCCCCTTGGGGCGTCAGGTAGATGGCATAACCTTGCACGAACGGTCCCGGACAGCAGGTTCACCATGTATCTCAGATGCATAGCCCAGCTTGCCGAATAAAGACCTTACAGGCGCTTGCGAGACACGATTTCGCAAGCGCCTTTTTCTTTCTCCTCTGCATACAAGCTCGTTGCCTGCCTGGACGTGAGATGACGTTTTTTTCGTCACAATCCGCAGCCGGTTTCCATATTCATATTGACATTCACGCCCCCCCTTCCTACATGCCGCCGGAACATGCCGGTTTTTCCGGCTCATATTTTGAGGGAGGATATATGAGTGACCCATGCACAAAAAGGCTGGACCCCTGACAGGTCTGCGGAACTCTATCGCGTACGGGAATGGGGCGCGGGCTTCTTCGGCGTTGCCGAAAACGGCGACCTCCAGGTAACCGCCACCCCCGACGACTTTTCCGGGGCGGTGTCCATACCCGACGTCATCGCCGGGATTCAGGCTCGCGGCCTTGACCTGCCGGTCCTTTTGCGCATCGAGAACCTGCTCGATACGCAGATATCCCTGCTCAACGACAGCTTCATCCAGGCCATGAAAAGCCTGAAATACGGCGGCGCCTACCTCGGCGCCTACCCCATCAAGGTCAACCAGCAGCAACAGGTGGTCGAAGCCGTGACCCGTCACGGCCGCAAGTACCACCACGGGCTCGAGGCCGGCAGCAAAGCCGAACTCATCGCGGCAATGGGCATGCACAGCGACCCCGGGGCGGTTCTGATCTGTAATGGATACAAGGACGAGGAGTTCGTGGACCTAGCCCTGCACGCCGTGCAGCTCGGGCTCAAGTGCGTCCTGGTCATCGAGATGCCCGGCGAGCTGCCCCTGATCATCGAACGCTCCAAGGCGCTGGGCGTGGAGCCCATCCTCGGCGTACGGGCCAAGCTCTCCTCCCAGGCCACAGGCCAATGGGCCGAATCCGGCGGCGACCGCTCCATCTTCGGACTCAACGCGGCCCAGATCATCGACGTCATCGACAGCCTCAAAGAGGCCGGGATGCTCAACTGCCTGCAGCTGCTCCATTACCATCTCGGTTCCCAGATTCCGAACATCAGGGAAATCCGCTCGGGCGTGGCCGAGGCCAGCCGCATCTACGCGGGGCTCACCGCCGAAGGCGCGGGTATGCGCTATCTGGATCTCGGCGGTGGTTTGGCCGTGGACTACGACGGCACCCGGACCAGCCTGTCCAGCAGCCGCAACTACTCGGTCTACGAGTACTGCGCGGACATCATCGAGGGCGTCATGACCGTGCTCAATGAGCAGGACGTCCCCCACCCGACCATCATCACCGAATCCGGCCGGGCATTGGTCGCATACTACTCCATGCTGCTCTTCAACGTGCTCGACGCCGCCCGGTTCGAGCCCGAGCCGCTCCCCGCGGACCTGCCCGAGGACACCAACGTCCACATCCGGCACCTGCACGAAACCATGCTCGCCCTGACCGCGGACAACATCCAGGAGAGCTTCAACGACGCCCTCTACTACCGGGACGAAGTCCGTCAGGCTTTCAACCAGGGGGCCATCTCCTTCCGCGAGCGCGCCCTTGGCGAAAACGTCTTCTGGCTGACCGTGCGCGGTATCGCGGTACTGGCCCGCAATCTCCCCTCACTGCCCCTGGAGCTGGAAGGCATCGCCCGCACCCTGTCGGACATCTACTACTGCAACTTCAGCGTGTTCCAGTCACTGCCGGACTCCTGGGCCATCGACCAGCTCTTTCCGGTCATGCCCGTGCACCGGCTCGACGAGGAACCCACTCGCGAGGGGTCACTGGCCGACATCACCTGTGACTGCGACGGCAAGATCGACCGTTTCATCGAAGGCCCGGGCGTAAACCGGACCATGCCCCTGCACGCCCTCAAACATTCCGAGGAATACTACCTCGGGACCTTCCTGGTGGGCGCGTACCAGGAGACCCTGGGCGACCTGCACAACCTGTTCGGCGACACCAACGTCGTCACCATCCGCATCCTTGAAGACGGCAAGTTCGACTTCGTGGGCGAACTGGAAGGCGACAGCGTGGAGGACGTCCTGTCCTATGTGGAATACGACACCAAGGCGCTGCTGACCCGCTTCCGCGAGACCGCGGAGGCCAGCGTACGCAACGGGCTTATCACCCCGGCCCAGCGGCGTGAAATCCTCCAGGCCTACAAGAACGGCCTGCGGGGGTACACCTACCTGGAACGCTAAACGATCCGAACACTTCACGGGAACAGAACGAGAACAGCCCCGGAAACCATATGGTTTCCGGGGCTGTGGCTTTATGCGCCTACCCTTGGAGCGAAAAGGGGAACGCTCTTCAAAGGGAAGGCATAGAGCGGACTGATCAGAAGATCATATAGAGGTCCGGCCTACTCTCCGCCCGGCGCGTTGATGACCTTGACGTCCTCGTCCCGGGTGTATTCGGCCCCGGCGTCGGCGTCGTAACAAGTCAGACCGCAGCGCAGGCAACGGCTCGCCTCTTTGCGGGCCGTCTCATAGGCGATGGAACCGGCCACTTCCTCCTTGAAGGTATGCCTGCGCTCATCCATGCTGATCAGGGGCTCCTGCACCCTGGGGATGGAGTAGGTCACACGCATGTCCTTGAGGATGGATTCCGGAATGACCTGAACCTGCTGGTTGTCCGGTTCGGGCACGGCCCCTTCGGTCACGTGGAAGTGAATGGCCCGGGCGGCACGACGGCCGTCGGCCACCGCCTGGATCAGGATGCTGCGCCCGGTATGGACTTCGCCGCCCACGAACACGTTGGGGATGTCGGTCTGCAACGTGGTCTGGTTGGCGCTTATCCCGCCGGTCTTCTTGTCCTTCTTGAACATGAGCTTGCCATCGGCGTCGCACAGCGGAGCCTCGTCCAACACGCGGTCCGTGGCCGCGATAACCAGATCGGCCTCGACAAACGCCTTGGTCCCGGACACGGGCTTGGGCTCGCCAACGGGCTTCTCGGGGTTGTCGTAGGCCAGGTCGCAATAGGTCACGCCGCTGACCGCGCCGTTCACCGTCTCGATGGCCAGGGGCGCAGTCAGATAACGAAGATCCCCGCCGATCTCCACGGCGCGCTGGACCTCATCCTTGTTGGCGGTCATCTTGCGCTGGATGCTCGGCACAAGGGCGATGACCTCGGCGCCAAGACGCGCAGCGGAACGGACCACGTCCATGGCCGTGTTGCTGCCGCCCACGACGACAACGGTCTTGCCGCGCAGGTCGGTGTACTTCTGCCCCACGCCGTGCAGGAACGAAACCGAGTCCAAAACGCCCTCGGCATCGTCGTTGTCGATACCCAGCGGCGGCACCTTCCAGGCACCCGTGGCGATGAATATCGCTTCGAAGCCTTCCTTCTCCAGGTCGGCCAGGGTCACATCGCTGCCGAAAGCCACGCCGGTGCGGGTCTCCACACCGAGATTGAGAATGGTCTGGACCTCCCAGTCCACGACCTTGGCCGGCAGGCGATACTCGGGGATGACACCGCGCATCATGCCGCCAATGTGCTCGCGCTTCTCGAAGATGACCGGCTCGTGCCCCACGCGGCGCAGGAAGTAGGCGCACGACAAACCGGCGGGGCCGCCGCCGATGATCGCGACCTTGTGCCCGCTGGGCGGGTTGCAGTGCAGGTTCACGCGGGTTCCGCTCTGCATCTCCCAGTCGGCCACGAAACGGTGCAGGGTATGGATGGCCACGCCCTCGTCCACGATCTTGCGACGGCAGATGTTTTCACACGGAGCGGGACAGACACGGCCCACGGCCAGAGGCAGCGGGTTATGCTCCTTCATGGTGATCAGCGCGCCGCGCATGTCGCCCTGCTTGAGCTGCTGAATGTAGCGACGCACGTTGATCTGGGCCGGACACTTCTGCATGCACGGAGCCAGACAATCGTTGGTCTGGTTGAGGTGCAGGAGCACGCTGGCCACGCTGGAGATGCGGATGGCCCCGGTGGGGCACGCCTCGGCGCACTTGCCGCAGGACCGGCAGGCGTTCCAGTCGACAACAGGCAGTCCGGCGTCGCTCAAACGGATGGCGTTGAACCCGCAAACCTTGACGCAGGTGCCCAGCCCGATGCAGCCGATGCCGCAGGACTTCTCGCCGCCGTAGAGCAAGGCCTCGGCGCGGCAGTCTTCCACGCCCTTGTAGTCGAAGAGCAGGTTGGCCCGAGAGCCGCCGCTGCAGATGTTCGTGGCCACCTTGGGCTCCTTGAACTGCACTTCGGATCCCATGATCGCAGCGATACGGGTGGCGGTTTCCACGTTGGCCGCCACGCAGAGTTCAGGGGGAGCGTCGCCGTTTACCACGGCCGTGGCCGCAGCCGAGCAGCCCGGATATCCGCAACCGCCGCAGTTGGCGCCGGGCAGACAGGCCTCGACGCTGACCACGCGGGGGTCTTCCTTGACGTGGAGTACGCGCGCAGCCACCGCCAGAACGGCCGCCGCGGTCAACCCCAGGAGAAACAGAACCAGTATGGATGAAGCTACCATGTTTGCTTCCTTGAGCTTGTATCGGTTAAGCGGCCATGCCCTGGAAAGCCAGGAAGACCAGAGACATTATGCCCGCCGTGACGAGCGCCACCGGGATGCCTCGGAAGACCGAAGGAACCGGTGAGATGTCCAGACGCTCGCGGATGGCGGAAATGATCACCAGCGCGAGGAGGAAGCCGATGCCCGAGAACAGGGAAAAGGCCATGGACTTGACGAACGAATAGTTGCTGCGCTGAACCATGATGGCCACGCCCATGACGGCGCAGTTGGTGGTGATCAGCGGCAGGAACAGCCCGAGCGAGGCGTGCAGCGGCGGAATGACCTTCTTCAGGAACAGTTCCACGAACTGGACCAGGGAGGCGATGACCAGGATGAACACGATGGTCTGCAGGTAGCCGATGCCATACGGCGTCAGCACGTAATGCTGCAGGGGCCAGGTGAAGGCCGTGGCCATGAGCATGACGAAGATGACGGCCGCGCCCATGCCGATGGCAACGTCCGTGGACTTGGACGTGCCCATGAACGGACAGGTGCCCAGATACTGGACCAGGACGATGTTGTTGATGAAGATCGCCGAGACGAAGAGCATAAAGTAATCCATGACTACCCTTCCTTCTTGCCCGTAATGCACAGGTTGCAGCCGGCGCAGGAGGCACAGGCCGCGTTCTGCGGTTCGGTGAGCGGCTCACCCTTCTTCCGGCTCAAATACCGGTTGAAGGCGTTCATGCCCGCCAGGATCACGCCCAGGCAGACGAATGCGCCGGGGGCCATGACCATGAAGTGCGCGGGCTGAAAGGTCTCCCAGGCCACGGGGACGCCGAAGATGGTGCCGCTGCCCAGTCCTTCACGCAACGCGCCCAGGAAGGTCAGGGACAGGGTGAAGCCCAGTCCCATGCCCAGGCCGTCTGCTATGGACGGCAGGACCGCGTTCTTGGAAGCGAACGCCTCGGCCCGGCCGAGGATGATGCAGTTGACCACGATCAGCGGCACGAAGATGCCGAGCTTCTGGTACAGCGAATAGGTGTAGGCCTGCATGAGCAGCTCCACCGCCACGACCAGAGAGGCCGCGATGACGATGAAGCAGGCGATGCGAACCTTGGACGGGATGATCTTGCGCATGGCCGAGATGATCGCGTTGGACAGGGTCAGGACGAACAGCACGGCCACGCCCATGCCCAGGCCGTTCTCGGCCGTGGAGGTTACGGCCAGAGTCGGGCACAGGCCCAGCACCACGCGAAACGGCGGCAACTCGTCCCACAATCCCTTGAGGAACTCCTTCTTGATGGAACTCATGTATTGCTCCCTAAGACGCCGGCCAGAGGTCGGCGATCTGCGGCTTGATGTCCTTGTAGACGGTTAAGGCCTTGCGCACCGCGTCCACCGCGCCGGTGGACGAATAGGTCGCCCCGGCCACGGCGTCGATATCGCCGCCCTTGGAACTCAGGGCCAGGGAATCGACCTTGTGGCCCTTGAACTGCTTGAGGAAGGCGGGCTTCATGATGCGGGTGCCCACGCCGGGGGTCTCGGTCTGGGTGGTGATGCCGATCCCGATGAGCTTGTCGGCATCCAGGTCGAACCCGACCATGACGCCGACATCGCCCGAGTATCCGGCGGCGGCGGTCTCGAAGGCCACGCCCACGAGCTTGCCCGCACGCCTGGCGGGGAACACGGTTACGCCGTCCACGACCTTGCGCTCGGCAATGGGGTCGTTGTCACAACCCTTGAGCACGGACATGAGGGCCGGGCCCTGGACGTTGACGAGCACCTGCTGTTCGATCTGGTCTTTGGTGGCCCGCTTCAGGTTGACCAGCAGAGTGCCGGACGCCGCGCAGATGAGCGACAGGACCACGATCATATTGATGATTTCACGCATGGCTATCTGACTCCGAAGAACTTGGGACGGAGACGATCCAGCAACGGGCTGAGCAGGTTCGCCACCATGATGGCGAACGGCACGCCGTCGGGATACACTCCGTAGGTGCGGATGATCACGACCATGGCCCCGGCGATGAGGCCGAACACGGTCTGGGGGACCTTGCCAACCGGGCTGGAGGCGGTGTCCGGGGCCAGGAAGAACGCCCCGAAGATGGTGCTGCCGGCCAGCAGGTGGAACATGGGGTCGGCATATGCCGTGGGATCGATGGTCCAGTAGATGGCTGCGGTACCGGCAACGCCGATCAGAAAGCCCACCGGGATGAACAGACGGATCCAGCGGGAGGCCAGCAGGAACAGGCCGCCAGCGGTCAGGGCCACAACCTGGGAAGAGCCCAGGCCGCCGAGTCCGCGTCCCATGAACAGGTCCATGTAGTCGAACTGGCCCAGGCTGGACACGCCGAAGTGCATGAGCTGATCCACCGGGCTGTTGGCCATGTAGGCCGCCAGGTTCAGGTCGATGTCCATGGCCGCGGGCCAGGAGAACCGGCACACGGCCCAGGCAACCAGCGGAGCGCAGACCGGGTTGCAGCCGAAGCCGCCGAATATGGTCCGGCCCAAAGCGATGGTCAGCATGCCGCCGATGACGGCTAGCCACCACGGTGCGGTGGCCGGAAGCAGAAAGGCGAAGAGCACGCCCGCGTACAGGGCCGAATAGTTGTCCACGTCCACGTCCCGCTTCTGGAGCAGGAGGCAGACGACCTCGGTCAGCACGGCGGCGGTTCCGGCCATGCCCATGACCGCAAAGGCTCGGAAGCCATACATGACCACCGCCATGACCGCGGCCGGAGCCAGGGCCAGCAGGTGCGCCTGCATCATGCCCTGAATGGTCCGTCCGCTACGCCAGTGGGGCGGCGGCGAGACCGTCAGGCGAAGCGAAATGTCGGACATCGCCTTGAGAATGGGAGGGTTCATATCGTGTATCTCTCTCTTGTGTTGTCGATCTGTCTGTATCGGAGCCCGGCTTACGCCTGGTTCCCCTGCCCCTTGGCGCGGATCTGCGCCTTGGCGAAACGGATGTACTGCAGCAGCGGCCGTCTGGCGAAACAGTTGAAGGCGCACAGGCCGCACTCAAAGCAGCTGTTCAGGCCGTATTTTTCGGCCTCTTCAAACCGTTCATACTCCGCGTAGCGGCTGATCAGATGCGGCTGGACCCGCGCCGGACACTGCAGGACGCATTCGCCGCAGTTCATGCACGCGGCATCCTGCACCTCCGGGATGGCGTCCGAGGAGGTGATGAACATGCCGTAGTCCTCCTTCTTCACCCCCTGATCGAGGCTGTAGATGGATTCGCCCCTGAACGGTCCGCCCAGGACTATGGTGTCGCCCGGGGCCGCCTTCAGGTCGAGAGTCTCCAGGATATGGCGCACGGGGGTGCCCACGGGTACCCGATAGTTGTGGCCGTCGATGGTCATGAAGGTCTCGGTGATGGGCAGTCCGGTCAGGGCCACCTTGCCCAGATCGTACAGGTCCATGACGTTTATCACGCGGGTATGCTCGGGGAACTCCTTGCCGGTCACGGTACGGACCACCAGGGCGTCCAGGGAGTATGGATACTTGGCCCGGATGCCAACGGTCTCGGCTCCGGGGATCGAGACATTCTCGCCCTTGGGAGCGGCCAGGATGGCGCGGGCCGGAGAAAGCAGCTTGCGGGCCATGTCCAGCCCGGCGCGAAGCTCCTCGCCGCCGTCGCGCAGAAGCTGCTGGGCCACGGAAACACCCGGCTCCGGGTTCAGGGCGTTGATCACCAGGACCTCGGCGCTGCCGGTCAACGGAGCCACGTCAACACCCAGTTCCTGCAGCGCGCGCAACAGTTCCGAGCCTTTGCCCATGGACGCAACGTCCACGGGATCCACGGTCTCGTCGCCGCCGGTGCACTGCACGGTCAGGCTGTGGTAGTTGACGGCCTTGACCTTGCCGCTCAGGGCCGCATGGCAGGCGCCGCCGCCCGGGGAAGGATGCTCGGCGACCAGGTCGCCCTTGGCCAGCACGCTGCCCTTTTTGGTTTTCAGGACAAGATTGCGCACCGAGATATTCAGGAACTCGGGAGCTTCCAGATCCCTGATGGCGTCGGCCGGCTTCTGGTCCAGTGAGTAGTGTATTTTAAGCATTGGTTACCTCGCGTGGCACTGGTAGCAGGCGTCTTCCCCGTAAGGACCGCCGTTTTCCTCGTGGCAGTTCATGCACAGGGAATGAAAGGCCTCGCCACGGGTTGGGATGGATTCGATATCCGGCTGCTCGTCCTCGGTAAGAGGGCCTGTGGGCACGTCGCCGTGACAGCGCACGCAGGCTTCCTTGTCCGGAAACGATTTTTGGTGTTCGCGGCGGAACGTCTCATCGAACTCTGCGGGGTGACAAGCGCCGCACGGCAGGTACTCCCCGTTTTCAAGTCCGTCATGATGACAGTCCGCGCAGTCGGAACTGTAGTCTTCTACATGGGTGCGGTGTGAAAACACGACCCGTCCACCGGTGTTGTCCAGGATGATCCGGGCGGGAACATCCTCTTTCTCTTCCGGAATGGCATAGCCGGCCACAGCGCCCGCAAAAAGAAGCGCAACGACTGCCGAAATGATCAAGTATCTGTTTTGCAACTGGTCAATCCTCGCTCGAGTAGCTGTTTCTTTTTCAATCGGGCCGCCTTTCGCCCGATTTTCCGCGCAGGGGCTAGCACGTCCAGATTGATTAATCAATCAGTTCGTTTTTAGCAGAAAACATGCCAGAGCAAACGACAATTGCACCACTGCGTTAAATACTGACAATGCGTTAATATGCATTGGTTTTTTAATTGCAAAGCCGGTGTTTTTTGTCTGTTGAATCACGCAATACCGGGAAATTCGGTGCTTTTTCAGATCAGGTAAAAAGATCGGGAGAACCACTTGCACCGCCGTAAAATGAAAATGGTTTCTATTTACCGGCATGTGATTTTTCGCACAAGCCGAGAGCCAAATCATCGACTAACTCAGCGAGGCCGCACGACTTTATTTTTTTGGCCAGATAACCTTCCCTGAATGGCGAGAAAAAAGTATTTTGCAACAAATTATAGACGGAACGTTGCGAAAAAAAATTTCGCATCCTGCCCTCAATTTGTCTGAACCCGCAATTTTCGCCCTCTGCTGATCCTCAGATATCTGCCAACTTGCCGGGCAGCGACTGGCCCTGAGTTGCGCTCTCAAGAAGGCTCAGAGCACCGATGCTTGCTCATAAATCCGATATGAGCTTTGCAAGCCGAGTCCACATTCACCCTCTCACCGCCCCCATCCCCCGCCAAGATGTGATGCCCAAAAAAAAAGGCCCGCGGTGTTGCCACGGGCCTCTTCCTGATCTTGCAAAATAGAATCGTTTATTCTGCCTTACGCGGCTTGTTCAGGACGACCAGAAGGAATTCGCCAAGATGCTGGACGGTGTTGATGAAGCTCATGACCTGAAAATAGCGACGCACTTCGAATCGTTCGATAACACCCTGCTCACGCAGTTCGATGAAACGCTTCTCCACGCCGTCCACGGCCCGGGCCAGGGGATGGGGGTCATACTGGACGCCTCGGCCGATGGAGCGCAGGGCCACGGCCAGGTGGCGGGCCAGAAGATTCAACTCCGGAGCCATGATGATGTCGAATCCGTCGCCTTCCACCTCGTTGAGCAGGCTAGGCGTGGACTGGAGGCGCTCCACCACGGAATTGAGCGTGTTGACCTGCAGGGAGAGCTTGGCCATATCGTCCCGAAAGACCCGCCGCTCCGTGGAGTATATCTTGTTGTACAGATCCCGGTTGGCCTGGACCTCGCGGGCCAGATCGAAGAACAGGTCAGGATCGGTCTTACGCTGGCGGTGCAGGAAATTGTCCATGAGCAGCAGGACGTTGTCGGCCACCTGATCATACTGCTTGCAGAGCCTGTCCAGCAAAACCGAAGTGGTGCGGTTTGGCCAGACCGCAACAGAAACCACGAATGCGCAGAGCACGCCGACGCCAATCTCGGCCACCCTGAACAGGGAATACTCGATACGGTGCTCCGCCCCCAGACTGGAAAGAAAGACGATGGCCATGGTGATGGCCGCCATTCGATACCGCGCGTCGTATCGTGTCAGATAGGCGCAGATGCCCGTGCCCACGAAAACCGCGATAAGAGTATAGAAATGGGTGGGCGGAAAGATGAGGATCATCAGGATGCCCATGCCCGCGCCGATGGCCGTACCGGTGAACCGGTACAGGCACATCTGAATGGAGTCGGCCACGTGCATCTGCATGACGATGACCGTGGTGATGACCGCCCAATATCCGTAGGGCAGGCCGATCCATTCCGCTCCGACGTAGGCCAGGACACTGGCCAGACCGACCTTCAGGCCGTGCCGGATGTGACTGCTGATGTATTTTTCAACGTTGAAAGCCATGATACGCCTTGGATATGGTTGTCCGTTGAACCATACCCGACTGCGCGGACAGGTCAACGCCGTCCGGCCATTTCGCATAAGGACCGGGCCGGGTCAACCCCGATATTTGTGCTTTCGGCGGCAGGAGAAGGCTATTCTTCCGGCTTGGTCATCCCTTCGAAGCGCTTGAGTTTTTCCCTCAGGGTCTTCCGGTTGATGCCGAGGATTTCGGCCGCGCGGGTCTTGTTGTCGCCGGTCATGACCAGGACGTTGCGGATGTGTTCGAGTTCGACCTCTTCCAGAGTCCGGTTGACGCTGCCCTCTCGCGGCAGGCTGAAGCGCATGGTTTCGGGCAGGTCGGTGACTTCAATGGTGTCGTGATCCACGATAACCACCAGCCGCTGGATGAGGTTTTCCAACTCGCGGACATTGCCCGGCCAGTCGAATCGACGCAGGGCGTGCAGGGCCTCGTCCGATATGATCGGCGGCCTGCGGTGCATGGCCTTGGAAAAATCGGCCAGAAAATGGTTGATGAGCACGAGGATGTCGTCCCCGCGCTCGGACAAAGGCGGCACGTTGATGTCGATGACGTTGATCCGGTAAAACAGGTCCTCGCGGAAGGAGCCCTCCCCGACCATGCGGCGCAGGTCCTTGTGCGTGGCGGCCAGGATGCGGACGTCCACGGTCTTGACGATGCTCGACCCCACCTTGCAGAACTCCTTGGACTGGATGACCCGCAAAAGCTTTGCCTGCATGGTCGGGCTGGCGTCGCCGATTTCGTCCAGGAAGATGGACCCGCCGTTGGCCACCTCGAAGAAGCCCGCCCGAGACTCCTTGGCGCCAGTAAAGGCGCCCTTGACGTGGCCGAACAACTCGCTTTCCACCAGGCTGTCGGGGATGGCCGTGCAGTTGACCGGCACGAAGGACGCGGTCCGTCTGTCGCTGTTGTAGTGCACGGCCCGGGCCACCAGTTCCTTGCCGGTGCCGGACTCGCCGTTGATCAGCACGTTGGCATCCGAAGCCGCCGCCTTGCCGATGCGCTGAAAGACCAATTCCATTTCAGGGGCGTTGCCGATGATCCCGAAATTGTCCGGCGGAGTGTCGGACGAGGCCAGAACCCGCCTGCGCTGCAACCGCTCCACGATGCGTCCCACGGAGGTGAGCAACTCCTCGGTGGTGAACGGCTTGGCCAGATACTCCCCTGCCCCGTCCTTGATGGCCTCCACCGCTCCGGGGATGGACGGATAGCCGGTTATCATCATGATTTCCACGTCCGGCAGGTTGGCCCGCACGTGCTTGATCAGATCCAGCCCCGATGCCGATGGCATGCGGTAGTCGGTGATGACCAGGTCGATGACCAATTCCTCGAGCAGGGCCACTGCCTCGTCGACCCGTCCACAGGTGAAGACCTCGTAGCCCGCGGGCACAAGGTTGCGCTTGAGCACCTCCAGAGTCGATTTGCTGTCGTCCACCGCGAGAATGCGGACCGTCCTGCTCATGGCTCATCCTCCGGGTCGCGCAGATGGCAGGGAAAGGCGACTTCCACCCTTGTCCCACCGTCCGGCGAGCTTTCCACCTGAATGAATCCCCCGTGGGCCTTGACGATGCCGTGTATCACGGACAGCCCCAGGCCGGAACCCTTGTCCACGTCCTTGGTGGTGAAAAACGGGGTGAAGATCATCTTGAGCACGTCCGGAGGCATACCCGGGCCGGTGTCCTCCACAACCAGATAGGCGTCGCTCTCGTGGCCGATGGTCCGGATGGTCACCGTGCCGCCGTCGACCATTGCCTGGATGGCATTGACTACCAGATTGACCACTACCTGCTTCATGTGCTGCGGGTCAGCCAGGATCTTGGGCAGGGAACGGTCATACTCCCGAACAATCTCGATGTCGCTGCGACGGGCCCCGGACTCGGTGATGCGCAAAGCCTGCTCCACCGTGTCGTTGAAATCGATGAACGCGGGCTGGGGCGGCAACTGGCGACCGAAGAACATGAGCTTGCGGATGATCTCACGGGCGTGCAGGGAGGACTCCACGATGTTGTTCAGGTCCGTGGCCACCTGTTGGGGCAGGTCCGGGGTCTGCAGGGCCAGTTCGGCGAACCCGAGGATGTTGGCCAAAGGCTCGTTGATCTCGTGGGCCACGCCCGCCGAGAACTGGCCAATCTTGGCCAGCCGGTCCGACTGCCTGAGCTGGCGCTCCAACTCCTGCTTGGCCAGCCGGGTCTCCCGCTTGGAAACCAGAATGACCACCTGCTGAACCACGGTGGTGAACAGGTCGCGCTCGTCCTCCAGAAATCCGGGCCGGGCCGCGTCATTGCGTACGGCCACCGAAAGCGACCCCCGCTTCTCGTCGTTGACCACCAGGTCGGACTTGAGCATGTAATCGCTCTCCTCGAAGCCGGGGGTCTCGTAAATTTTGTGCCCGATGCGCAACCGGGCATACGTCATCTCGGGATTCTGGAAGGCTGCCGGGAGCAGTTCCACCACCCTGGTCAGCAGGTCGTCCAGGGTCCGATGGATTTCGCCCATGAGCTGGCTCAGGGAGTAGAGGCAGTTCAGCTCCTTGTTGCGCTCGACCAGCGTGAACCGTTCGCGCAACAGCCCCTTTTCGCGCAGGACCAAATCGGTGACATCCTGGCCCACACACAGCAGACTGACGATCTCGCCATTGGAGTCGGTCAGCGGCTTGAGGTTCCAGTTGACGTAAACCGTGTCACCGTCCTTGGCCCGAATGCGCCCGGCAAAGGCGGTCACGCCCTTGTCGTGGACGCTTTCCAGCAAGGCTCGCCGCGCCACTTCGCGCTCGTCTCTGGGGATGAACACTTCGAACCAGTCACGGCCCGCCAGTTCCTGAAGATGATAACCAGAGAGTTGTTCCAGTTCGGAATTCCCGTGGATGATCCCCCCGTCGAGATCGAGCGTGACCACGATGCCGTGGGTCAGCTCCATGACGGTGTCGTAATAGTTTTGGAGATTCATGCACGCTTCCTCATATGAAGAAATACAAACATTTCGGCCAGGAGTAAATCCCCTCTTGGATTGGGGCGCGGTCCGGCGACCGGGGGTGGCCGCCGGACCGCGCAGGGCTAGGGTATGATGCGCATTCCGATACTTAGTGACTGAGCTTGAGTCCCCATCCTTCGAAGACAAACAGGATGGCGAATCCGTACCACAGGGTATAGAGCACGTAGAAGACCAGGGAGAAGATGACCAGGCCGATATCGTCCGTGATACTCTGGGCCTGAACGCCATAGTAGTTGTAGGAGGCCTCCACAGACTTGGTCTGGACGGTATCCACCGCCTTGGCGGCCGCGAACTCCTTCTGGTTGCCCAGGGCCTTGTTCATCAACTTGAACGAGGTCCACCAGTTGAACAGCACCCGGCGCGGTTCGATGCCGTACTTGGCCTGGATAGCATCACCGTCATTGTCGTACATGACCTGGGCGTCATCCAGGCTGCTCTTGAGTATCGCGCCGAGAGAACCGGCGAGATGCAGACTCTTGCCTTCGGCCGAAGCCTGGGCACCAGCCTGGACAAACAGGTCGACGGACTGTGCGGCCTGTACCTCCGTGCCATAATTCAGGGTTACATCGATGGCCTTGCCGTCGAGCTGGGCCATGTCCGCCTTCAACTGCGAGGAGTAGTTGATGGACCCCTTGGAGATGGAGTTGTACAGGTTGTCCAGAAACTGCATGCCGTTATGCCCGTGGTAGATGGGCTGGAACATCATGAACAGGATCACGAAAAAGACCACCAGCAGTCCCGCTCCACCGTAGAATTCCTTCTTGTTGTAGATCATGGCCTTAGGCCTCCTTTCTCTTCAGCTTGGAAATGTTCATCAGGAAGGTCCCCACCACCCAGACGGAGAATCCGCCGATGACGACGAAGAACGCCCAGATGCCGATGGTGTTGAGCACGGACCCCATACCGGGAGAAAGCGAGATGATGTCCATCTCGGCCAGCTTGCTCGGCAGGGCGAAGATCCGGTTCATGAAACCGGCCAGCACGGCCATGGCGTAGAAACCACGGATGGTGATGCCGGGCACGATCTTGGTCACCAGCGCGCCGATCTGGATGCCCAGCAGCGAACCGATGAGCATGCCCATGGCCAGGGTGTAGAAGATGAAGCCGTAGATGGCGTACTGGGTGATGGACGCGAAGCCCGCCGTGAACACGATCTGGAAGATGTCGGTACCCACCGTGGTCATGGAGGAGACACCGAGCACGTAGACGAAGATCGGGAAGGTCAGGAAGCCGCCGCCCACGCCCATGATGCCTGCGGCCAGACCGACCAGCGCGCCGGACAGGACCAGGAATATCCAGGAGATCTGGCGGCCGCCGGCGACCAGGTCCTGATCGAACTTGATCATGGGCGGACACTTGACGTCCTGCAGGTTGCGGCACAGCGCGCCGAGTTCGGCTCCTTCACCGCCGCCGTGGGCGTCGCCGCCCTTGTCCGCCTTGCGCGAACGCAGGAAGTCGGTCAGGGCGTAGAAGCCCAGGAAGCCGAGCATCAGCGAATAGACGGTGGTGATGAAGGCGTCGCTCAGGATCGGGTTGATCTCGTAGAGCACGCGGTTGATCACGCCGCCCGCCGTGGCTCCGAGCACGGCCCCCACCAGAAAGACCACGGCCAGGGACACGGACACGTTGCCCAACTTTCGATGGATAACGCTGCCCATGATCGCCTTGGCGAAGATGTGGAACAGGTCGGTGCCTACCGCAAGGATGCCCTTGATGCCCGCTGACATGAGCGCCGGGGCGATGATGAAGCCGCCGCCCGCGCCGATGCAGCCGGTGATAAGCCCCGCGCCCACGCCGATGGCGATGGAGACCAGGAAAATGCCCAGGCTGTAGAAGGCCGGGCTGTAGGCCTTCTTGCCGCCGAGCAGATCGGGCAGGACCGGGCCGATGTCGTCGGCGAACGCCACGCCGATCAGGATGATGGGGATGATCATCAGCCCGATGAGCATCAGCTTCTTGCGACTGCTCACTATGGACTTGGCGTTGTCGATCTCCCATTGGGCAAGGGCTCCGGCCCCGGCCATCATGAATCTACCCCATTGGTTGAAGAATCGCATGACTATCCTCGCTTCCTCTTGTTTTGTTATACCCGTCCGAAGCACCCACCCTCGGGCCGATCACTTCGAATTGCTTCTCTTTCGCATGGCCGCATCTTCGATCTTGCGGACCAGTTCCTCCAAATCCGCCGGCTTCAGGAGGTAGTCGAACGCCCCCATGGCCAGACTGGAAATAACGATGTCCGTGTCGGCGTGGGCGGTCAGCATGACCACCTCCACCTCCGGGTGCTGCCGCTTGATGGCGCTCAGGGTCTTGATCCCGTCCATACCCGCCATCTTCATGTCGAGCAGCGCCACGTCCACCGGGTTTTCAGACAGGGCTTCGAGTGCCTGTGCCCCGCCGTCGGCGGTTGCCACGGACAGCCCCCTGCGGCCAAGGCGGCGGGCCAGGGCGTCGGTGTAACGAGCCTCATCGTCAATGAGCAGCACCTTCACGTCGGTCACGCACGCACCCTCCCGGCGCTCAGTTCCAACGCCTTGTCGAGCAGCCTGTCGAACTCCACGGGCTTGGAGAGATAGCCCGCCGCACCGAGCTTCAGACACTCGTCGCGGGCCTCCTCGCTGCCGTGACCGGTGAGCATGAGCACCGGCATCTCCGGGGCCATGAGCCGGAAAACCTTCAGGATCTCGATTCCGTTCATGCCCTGGAGCTTGAGGTCCACGATGGCCACGTCGAACTCCTCGCGGCGCAGCAGCAACACCGCCTCGTCGCCGCTGGCGGCAGAAGCCGCCTCCACGCCGCGACGGCGCATGCGCTTGCACAGGACCTCGGCGAACCCGGTCTCATCATCAACGATGAGCAGGCGAATCTCGCGTCCGGTCCCGCCGGAGGTATTCATGGCCCTGTCCACGCCGCTACCCCATGCGCCCGGCTATGTCGCTGAGCCGGGCCTCGACCGCCTCTTCCTCGTGCTCGCTTTTGAGCTCGACGGCCTCGGCGATCTTCTGGTTCAGGTCCTCGAAGCTGCACGGCTTCATCAGATAATCGTAGGCCCCGTGCTGGATGCCTTCGACCGCCGACGGCACCGTGGCGTGACCGGTCAGCATGATGACCTCGACCAGGGGATAGGCCTCCTTGATCTCCTGCAGGACGACCAGGCCGTCCTTGCCGGGCATCTTCATATCCAGAATGACCACCTGGATGGTCGGTTGCTCCGCCAGCCGGATCATGGCCTCGTCACCGTCAAAGGCTTGGAAAACGGTCATGTTGCGCTTTTCGAGCCGCTTGGCCATGGTCTCGACGAACCCGCGCTCGTCGTCCACGATCAACACAGTGGCATCAGTCATGTCTCATCTCCTGTCGCGTTTCAGGTTGCCGTGAGGGCGGCGGCACCGGCAGACGGATGGTGAACCGCGTGCCCCTGCCCACTGTGCTTTCCACGTCTATCTCTCCACCCATCTGGTGGATAATTCCGAAACATATGGACAATCCCAGACCGCTCCCCTTGCCCACCGGCTTGGTGGTGAAGAACGGATCGAAAATACGGCTCAGGTTGGCCGCCGGAATGCCGGGACCGGTATCGGCCACGGTGATCGCGGCCTGTCCCCCGTCCATGGTGCAGCCGATGGACAGCCTGCCGCCGTCGGGTTCCATGGCCTGAATGGCGTTGTTGACCAGGTTGAGCAGCACCTGCTGCAACTCGGTGGCCGAGGCCGAGATGCGCGGCATGGTCTCGTCCAGGTCCAGATCGAACTCCACCTGGGCAAAACGGGCCTGCTGCATGGAAATATCGACCACCTCGCGGATGAATTCGGGCACGGACATCTCGGTCACCCTGGAGTCGCTTTGCCGGGCAAAGGAAAGCAGCTTGTGGGTGATGTCCTTGCAGCGCCGCCCCTGATTGCCTACCTGGGCCAAAGCTCGCTGAATCTCCGCGTAGGAAGGCAGGCCGCTGCCTTCGTCTTCCATGAGGTCGCTGACCCAGCCGGCCTCCTCGATCATGATGGCCACCGGATTGTTGATCTCGTGAGCGATGCCCGCGGCCAATTCGCCGATGGCCGCCAGCTTGCCCGTCTCAACGATCTGCTTGCTCATGAGCTCGGACTCCTGGTCGATGGCCTGGAACCGGACGACCAGCTTCCGGGAGATGAGCAGGGCCATGACCACAATGGCCAGGCCGCCGACGAGGAAGACGCCCAGCGTGACAAGCTCGGTACGGGTCATGGCGGAAAAGGCGTCGGAGGACTTCTGCTGATAGACCAGCTGCCACTCACCGCCCTTGATGGGCGCGGTTACCGTAACGTAGGCGTCGCCCTCGCGATCGGAGGACTCGAAGATGGATACTCCGGCCAGGGAGTTGGACCGGCCGAGCTGACGTCGCGGCGTCAGTTCCAGCGCCTGGTTGCGTTCGTCCTTGGGCCGGGTCTGGTACATGCCCCGGCTGTTAAGGATGTAGGCGAAGCCGGTTTCACCGATACGGATGTTCTGAACCAGGTAACTGAAAGCCAGAAAGTCGATGGTCGCACGCAGGGTCCAGCGCGCATCGCCCTTCCCCTGGCTGACGGAGATGATGAAGTGGGGTGACTGGCGCAATCCCTCGAAGACATCGCTGACTATTGCGTCATTCTCCTTGGATTTGCGAAACCAGTCAGCTCCGGAATAATCCGCGTCCAGGAGGCTGAACGGACCGGCATAGGCCACCTGGCGGCCCCGGCTGTCGACCACGCCCAGGTCGACGAAGATGCGGCCGTACTGCTGCTGCATCCCGCGCAGGGCCTTGTCCAGGTGGCTTGAGGTGGTCAGTTCCTCGAACGAGGAGGTTCGGCTGATGTATTGAACCTCGGTGAGCTTGTCCCGCAGAAAGGTGTTGATATCGGCCGCGTGCTTGTCCACGACCTCGGTCAAATGGGCGAAGACCTTTTCGGTATATATGGACCGGAACTGATGGAAGATGAGCCCGCCAACCAGGATCAGCGGTGCGAACGACACCGTGATGACCGTCAACGACAGGTTTCGCGACAGGTTGTCGTACGATGACTTCTGTTCCTGGTTCATGGCCCCGCTCTCGGTCGCAGTTCCGGTCCGAATGCCCGTATCCAATACCTCTGCCTGTATTGCCTTGAGCAATCGTTGTGCCACGGGAAGAACCGCGTCGGAGATTGCGGGCTACTCCACTTTCGCGATTAACCGCTGAAATTTATGGATTTACACAAAAGACAGACAAGACAGAAACGCCCCGGATAAAACCATCGATATCGGTCGTTCCGGAGAAAAACAGGCTTTATACAGCCAAAAACGGTACTTTTCGCCCCAGTGGCACGAAAGGTACCGATGGCCCAATTGCTCCCGCAAGCCACGCCAGTGGGGGCACAAGAACCAATCTCGTCAAACAGCGGGTAAAAACGCCCCACTTGGCTTGACAGCCCGTTGAATAGGCTTGGAATTTTTTGTAGCTGACACAGAGGGGCTTGCTGGTTCCTTCCGAACCGCATGGACTCAACCATCTGGAACTGCGGTATTTATCCCGCTCTCGACAAACGGCGAAAAAAGTATCAAGACGTGTTGCGTTTTCCCCCGCTGGCATGTTCATTGTAAGAAGCGCAACAGGAGAAACAGTGAATGACCGCACCCGTCCGCATACTGCTCGTCGACGACGAGACCGCCTTTGTCGAGACCCTGGCCAAACGGCTGGGCCATCTCGGGGCGAGCGTGCGCACGGCAGAGGGCGGTATCGAGGCATACGCAATCCTGGAATCCGAACCCATGGACGTTGTACTGCTGGACATGCACATGCCCGACCTGAACGGGCTGGAGACCCTCAAGATCATCCGCAAGAATTTCCCGGCCACAGAGGTCATCCTGCTCACGGGCGAAGGCGACATGACCCGGCACATGCAGTGCCTGGAAGCCGGGGCTTTCGACTTCCTGCTCAAGCCGGTTCCCCTGGAACGGTTATGGAAACGCATCCTGGACGCCGTCGGTTCGTAGCGAGCCCATTCCGGCCACGCCATTTTGCGGTGGCGAAATCCCCTCTGTTTTCCTAAGATGATCGGGCAGACGCGACCCAACCTCCAGACAGGGAGCCCCCGTGAACATCGCCGTCCTGACCTTCGACAATCCGGAATCCGCCTGCGCCCGATACCGCGTTCTCGCCCCGCTGCGGCATGACGACGTGACAGTGCGCTGGGCCGTCCAAAGCAACGGCGACAACCACGCCGTGGACAGCGAAGCCCTGCAGCAGGCCGACCTGATCCTGGTACAGCGGTTCTTTCCCCTGGACTTTACCGAACCGCTCCTGGAGGCCTGTTTCGCCACAGGCAAGCCGGTAATCTACGACACGGACGACCTGCTCCCGGCCGTTCCCGAAGACAATCCGCAGCACCCCCTCGCCCAGCGAACCCTCAGGACGTTGAACAAGTTCGCCCATCGCTTTTCCGCAGTCTCGGTCTCCACGGATACCCTGGCCTCGGCCTTTGCGCCGCTTAACGAACGGGTCGAGGTCACTCCAAACCGGCTGGATCCGAACCTGTGGCCTCCGAAACAACCGGACAGCGGCCAGGGGCCAGTGCGCATTCTCTACGCCGGTACGCCGACCCACTCGGCGGACCTCATCTCCCTGGAAGCGACTCTGACTGCACTGCTGGACCGCTACGGCTCCTCCGTTGAGCTGATTCTTTTCGGCTGTTCCACCCCGCTCCTGGACCAAAGGACGGACGTGCGCCGTATCCCTCCAGAGGACAGTTACGCCGCCTATGCCGAGGCCATGGCAAAACTCCCGTTCGACATCGGCCTGGCCCCCTTGGAGGACACGCCGTTCAACCGGGCCAAAAGCAATGTGAAATGGATGGAATATGCAGCATGCGGCGCCATGGGCGTGTTCAGCGACCTGCCGCCATACAGCCTCGTACACCATGGAAGGACGGGACTGCTGGCCGGGTCGCTCAGCGCCTGGCAGGATTGTCTGGAAACATTGATTGAAAATCCCGGCGCCCGGCAACGCATGGCCGACAACGCGCAAAAGGAACTGCTCGCGAACCATGTCCAGAGCGACGAACCGGGCGAGCTGCTCGCTCTCTGCTACGAACTGACTGGCAACAATCCGGCGCGCTGAAGCCGCTCTCGCCGGGCCTCAAGGTCGGCCCGAATCACGGCCCTTTGCGTCGCGCACAACGCCTCCAGCCCCGGTCCGTGCCGCTCTTCCAACTGCAGGCGGTGCATCCGACTCTGCGCGGCCGCGCCCTCGGACAATTTCAGGAAATGGGTGGATTCCCGCAGGTGGGTGATGCGCACATCGCCAAGATATGCGGCGGGCAGCCCCTGTGCGAGGCGACGCAGGTCCAGATCCAGGTCGTCGCACTGGCTGGGTGAGAAAAGGAGATCGAAGCCGCCGCTTCCAGCCAAAGAGGCCGTCTCGAAAAGATGGCAACATCCGGTGACGGACGCGGCATACCGTCGATACCGCAACAACGGTTCGGCCATGACTTCCACGCACGGCTCTTCTAGAACCAGCCCATCTCCCCTTCGAGCGGCCTCGTCCGGCGGCAGGAGAAACCCGTCGCCGTGCTGGGTCAGCCCCGGAGAGCGCACATCCGCGACCCGGCAGCCCCAGACTCCCGCCCCGGGGAAATCCCGGACACCGGCAGCCAGACCGGCAAGCCAGTCTGAACGCACCAGCACGTCGTCATCGAGATAGACGATCCATCGTTCGCCGTCACGTAAGGCCGCATCCATGAGCCAGTTCCTCGCGGCGGGGGCACCCACGTTCACCGGCAAAGAAATGACCTCCATTCGCCCGGTGTAACGATCGCGAGCCGCTTCAGCCACGGCCAGGCTGTCGTCCGAACTCCCGTTGACCAGCACGCGCACGGTAACCTCACCCACTTCGGGGCCCAGATCAGAGGCCAGGACCGAATCCAGGGTTCGTCGTAATTCATCAGCCTTGTTGTAGGAATAGATGGAAACCGCGCATCCACCTTCCAGACGCGCTCCGGGTTCCGGCGGAAAGGCCAGCGCGTCCAACGTCAACAGAGCGGTCGTGTGTTCTGGAAAATCCTTGAGAACGGCAGCCAACACATCCATGGCGCGCTCCGTTCGCCCGGCTCCGGCCAGGGAAGCGGCGAAACGCATTCCCCAGAGCGGCAAGCCATACCGGGTCACAATACGACCATAGATGGCGGCGGCTCGATCGAAATGCCCCCCGGCGAGCAGCACGCCGGCCAGGAACACTTCGGCCAGTTCCGGCTCCACCGGCGCGCATACTGTCTGGAGAAACCCCTCCAGCCACTCGAATTGGGAAAGGATACCCTGGAAATGCAGGGCCTGCCTGACGACCGGCAGCACCGGCCCCTGAGACGCGGCCGCTTCGAGGCAGCGGGCCATGTCCTCGAACTCCCCCATGGAAAAGAGTCGGTCGATTTCGGCAAGGTTGCCGCCGCCGTCCTCCTGCGCCACTCGAGCGGCCAAACGCGCCCCGTCCGGGGGCATCAGGCCACCCATGGTCGGAACCACTCCTGCCAGACGAACGACCTGCGCCGCCAGGAGACCGTCCGCAGGAAACTCCGCCCAGGCCATGGCGAGCAGACGCGCGCCCAGCGTCACCCCGCCCTGATCTCCTGCTTCGGCGGCCCGAAACGCGGATTGGGCCGATGCAATAAGATGACCTCGTCCCACGGTTGCCATGGCCATAAACTCATTGGTTGTCGCCAGACTCACAGCCCCCTCCCCTCCAGCCAGTCGGCATAAAGCCCAGACAGTCCAGGCTGTTCCAACCGCTCGCCGAAATCGACCATTTCCCGCGCCATGGCGGGCAGGTCCGGATCGACGGCAAGCCGGTCGTAAAATTCAACGAGTCGCTCCCCTTCACGACGCAAACGCCGGTCATCCGCACGGACAGCGGCATCAAGGAGCCGCCTGGCCGCCGAACGGCAGGGGAAAAGGCGCGCCTGAAGAAAACGCACTTCGCCGAGCAGGGAAAGATCGTTCTCCGCCTCACACAGGTCGGCCAGCCGTTCGTAGGCCGGACCGTACAGCGGCTCCCGCTCCATCATGGACAGACAGGCTGCCATGTCCGGCGCAGTCGAATCGCGGCCGAACGCACGGTCAAGGATTTCCCCCCGCCTTCTGGGCAGTCGGGCGTAGGGCACCAGGTGCTCATTAAGGGCTGTCTCATAGCCGTCCTCTTTCAGGCGCAGATGGAAATCAGGATAGATGTCCCACAGGTTACGCTCCTTGAACAGCCGGGCGTTGTCGCGCTCATGGTCGTGGCGTCCCGGGGTCTGGCTCTGCAGGTGGTAGATGCGGCTCTGCTGCACGCAACGCAGGGAATGACCCGCCTTTTTGACACGCACGCACAGTTCCAGATCCTCGGCACCATTGATGTAACCTTCATGGAACAGACCGGCCTGAAAAAAGACTCGCCGGGGCAGCAGCAGGGCCGCGCCCGTCAAAAATTGCGGAGACCGGGGTCGCCGGACCACGGGGTGCGTGACCGGGAAAAATTCGTAAAGGTGGCAAAAATGCAGCTGCGGCTGGCAGACCACTCCCAGGTGCTGGACACGATCAAGAGGCAAAGGCCCTTCAGCCGGATACATAAGCAGCGGCCCGACAGCTCCGCAATCGCCGGTCAGGGCTTCTTCCAGCGGAGGATACCATCCCGGCGTCAGCACCGTGTCGTTATTGAGGAAGAACAGAAAGTCGCCTTCTGCCTCACGCGCTCCCAGATTACAGGCCGGGCCGAAATTACGGTTCTCTGGCAGATGGACGGCCCTGAAGCTGTCACCGAAGAGTTCCGCACCCAGGGGGGCGAGCGCGAAGGACGTCTCGTCGGTGGAGCCGTTATCCACCACGAGAACCTCCATATCCGTATCCGGCGCATGTTCGCGCAGGGAATGCAAGCAATCCCGTGTCAGGGAAAACTTGTTGAAAACCGGAATGATGACACTCAGCCGCATATGTTCCTCTCGGTCACCCCTCAACTTATGAAGGGTCGTCAAAATATCGTATCAAAGGGAAGTCATTACAAATTTCATTCCAACGCTGTCAAAGGGGCCGCGCAAAAAACAAAACCATTGATATTTGAAACTTGTTGCCGAAAAAGTCGGTAGTGGTTGCAATACCGCACGTCTCAGGGCAATCTGGAAAGGATGTCTCTTTCAGGAGACCGTTTTACATTCAGACCATCAGGAGTAGACGTGAAGCAAAGGATTCAGGCAGGCAAGCTGTCCGTGCACAAGGCTCTTGCCGAAGCGGTAAAAACTATTTTGGAAGGGACCGGATTGGATGAAACCACTTTCTGGTCCGGTGCCGAAGCCGTGTTCCGGGACTTCACCCCGCGCAACAGGGAACTGCTGGCAGAACGCGACCGCATCCAGGCGGCCATGGACGAATGGCACCGGGCCCATCCCGGCCAGCCAGCCGACAAACAGACCTACCACGCCTTTTTGCGCGAGATCGGCTACCTCGTTCCCGAGGGCGGCGACTTCGCCATCACCACGGAAAACGTGGACCCCGAAATCGCGACAATCGCCGGGCCTCAGCTGGTCGTCCCCGCGACCAACGCCCGGTTCGCCCTGAACGCGGCCAACGCGCGCTGGGGCAGCCTGTACGATGCGCTGTACGGTTCCGATGTGATCGAAAAGGACGAGGTTCCGAGCAAGGGATACGACCCGGTACGAGGCCAGAAGGTCATGGCCTGGGCCGCCGCTCACCTGGATACCGCCGTTCCCCTGGCCGAGGGCTCGCACAGCGAGGCGACCGGGTTTACGGTCGTGGACGGCCCGTCCGGCAAGGAAGTCGCCGTGACACTGACTGGCGGCAGGACGACCTCCCTTCAGGACCCGGCCCAGTTCGCGGGCTTTGTCAAAGAGGACGACACGCTCAAGTCCCTGCTTCTGACCAAGAACGGCCTGCATATCGAATTGCAGTTCGACCCGGAACATCCCGTGGGCCGTGACCATCCGGCAGGCGTCAAGGACGTCGTCCTGGAGTCGGCCATGTCCACCATCCTCGACTGCGAGGACTCCGTGGCCGTGGTGGACGGGGAGGACAAGGCGCTGACCTACCTGAACCTGTTCGGTCTGATCAAAGGCGACCTGACGGCCAGTTTCGTCAAGAAAAGCACGACCGTGACCCGCACGCTGAACGACGACCGAATCTACAGCGCCCCGGACGGTGAGAGCTTGACCCTGCCCGGCCGGAGCATGATGCTGGTCCGCACCGTGGGGCACCTGATGACCACCGACGCGGTCCTCATGGAAGGCCCCGATGGCCTCGAGGAGGTCCCCGAGGGGATTCTGGACACACTGGCTACCGGCCTGATCTTCCTACACGACCTGAGCTCCGGCGGACGCTGGCAGAACAGCAAGACGGGCAGCGTATACATCGTCAAACCGAAGATGCACGGTCCCAAGGAAGTCAGCTTCACCTGTGACCTGTTCGCGGCCGTGGAAAAAACGCTGAACATGCCCGCCCTGGCCCTCAAGGTCGGCATCATGGACGAAGAGCGGCGGACCACCCTGAACCTCAAGGAATGCATCCGGGCCGCCAAGGACCGGGTCATTTTCATCAACACCGGATTCCTGGACCGCACGGGCGACGAGATCCACACGGCCATGGAGGCCGGCCCGGTAGTCCGCAAGGATGCCATCAAGAACGAGCCGTGGATCGCGGCCTACGAGGACTGGAACGTGGACATCGGTCTGGCCTGCGGTTTCTCGGGCAAGGCCCAGATCGGCAAGGGCATGTGGGCCAAACCGGACATGCTCAAGGAAATGGTCGAGACAAAAGGCGCGCACCCCATGGCCGGAGCCAACTGCGCCTGGGTACCCTCGCCCACGGCAGCCACCCTGCACGCCCTGCATTACCATCAGGTGGACGTCTTCGAACGCCAGCTCAAACTGGCCGGAAAGATGCGCGCCTCCCTGGACACCCTGACAACCCTGCCGCTCATGCGCGACAACCGGCCGTCCGAGGACGACATCGCCCAGGAGCTGGCCAACAACTGCCAGTCCATCCTCGGCTACGTGGTCCGCTGGGTCGATCAAGGCGTGGGCTGCTCCAAGGTCCCGGACATTCATGGCGTGGGCCTGATGGAAGACCGGGCCACCCTGCGCATCTCCAGCCAACACCTGGCCAACTGGCTCAGACACGGCATCTGCACCGAAGAAGCCGTGCTGAAGACCCTCAAGGCCATGGCCAAAGTGGTTGATGACCAGAACAAAAACGACGCCGCTTACCGCCCCATGGCACCTGACTTCGACAAGAGCGTCGCCTTCCAGGCCGCCCGCGACCTGATCTTCAAGGGCGCGAGCCAACCCAACGGCTACACGGAACCGATCCTGCACGCCATGCGCCGCAGGGTGAAGGCCGGCGAGTAACCCTTACCAGGAGAAACCAAGATGGTGCCCGTCACCACATCCATATTCGAACTGCTCAAGATCGGTCCCGGACCGTCCAGTTCGCACACCATCGGCCCCATGAAGGCCGGATTCGACTTCATGCGCCTTGTGAGAGAGCTGTCCGAAACGGACCGCAAGAGGGCCGACAGCCTGGAGATCAGGCTGTTCGGCTCCCTGTCCGCGACTGGCGAGGGACACGGCACGCCCAGGGCGATTCTGTCGGGGCTGCTGGGTTCACAGCCGGACACCTGCGGGGCCGACACACTGGAGCGATTCCTGGACAAGAACAAGGCGTTCGACCTGGACCTGGGCGTCAAGTTCCTGCCCTTTGCGCCGTGTGATATCATTATGGATGCCGTGCAACACGAATACGCACATCCCAACACCATGATCTTCCGTCTCAAGGACGGGGATGCGGTCCTGCTGGAACGCATCTACTACTCCGTGGGCGGGGGCTTCCTGCGCTGGGAGGGCTGGGAGGAGCCGGAACGAGGCGAGCCCCTGTATCCCTACTCGACCATGGCCGGTCTGAAAAAGCACCTGTGCGAGGCGTCCATACGTTTGCACGAGCTGATTCTAGCCAACGAGATGTCCATCACCGGGGCCACCGAGGAAGAGGTCAACATGGGGCTGGACCATATCATCTCGGTAATGGAACAGGCAGTGGAAACCGGCATCCAGACCTCGGGCGTCCTGCCCGGCCCCATCGGGCTGCAACGCAAGGCCGCGGCCATGTACGACCGCGCCAAGCAGGAGTACTTCCAGGGCCCCGGTTTCATCAAGGCGCTCAACGCTTACGCCCTGGCCGCTTCCGAAGAAAATGCGGCCGGGCACTGCGTGGTCACCGCCCCCACCTGCGGGGCGGCTGGCGTCATTCCGGCCATCATCTTCATGCTCAAGCGACACACCGGGGCCTTGCAGACCGAACTGCGCGAGGGGCTGCTGGCCGCCTGCGCCATAGGTTTCCTGTGCAAGCACAACGCCTCCATTTCCGGGGCCGAGGTGGGCTGTCAGGGCGAAGTGGGCGTGGCCTCGACCATGGCCGCGGCCATGATAGCCTATGCCCGGGGCTACCGCTTCCAGGTAACGGAGAACGCGGCCGAGATCGCCCTGGAACACCACCTGGGGCTGACCTGTGATCCGGTGGGCGGGTTCGTTCAGATCCCGTGCATCGAACGCAACGCCATGGGCGCGGTCAAGGCATTCAACGCCTACCTGATCGCCTCCACGCTCGACGAAAGCTACCAGAAGGTCGATCTGGACAAGGCCATCCGGGCCATGGCCCAAACCGGCCGGGACATGTCCGGAAAATACAAGGAGACATCCGAGGCCGGACTGGCGCTAAGCTTCACTGAATGTTGATTATCCGCCGGGCGGCCATGCCGCCCGGCGATTGCGTTCTTTACCCCGGCAAGAAGGCAGAACAAGGTTCAGCACCATTGGCCGGGCGCAGAATTTTGATTGCTTTACAGCCGTTTCCCTGCTAGAAAATCCTCTTGGCTTTTGCCCATTTTTATTTCGGAGTTTGCAGTGATTTCTTTCAACGGCGTCAACAAGTGGTACGGGGACTTTCAGGTCCTCAAGAACATCAATCTCAATATCGCCAAAGGTGAAGTGGTGGTTGTTTGCGGACCTTCCGGCTCCGGCAAATCCACCATGATCCGCTGCATCAATCGCCTGGAGCCCATCCAGGAAGGCGATATTCTGGTCGACGGCATGAACGTCTCGGATTCGCGCACCAACATGACGCTGCTGCGCGCCGAGGTCGGCTTCGTCTTCCAGCAGTTCAATCTCTACCCGCACATGACTGTCATGGACAACATCACCCTGGCGCCGACGCTCGTTCGCGGCATGAGCCGGGGGGATGCCACGGCCATCGGCATGGAGCTGCTCGGCAAGGTCGGCATCCCGGACAAGGCCGGGGCCTACCCGTCCCAGCTGTCCGGCGGTCAGCAGCAGCGTGTGGCCATCGCCCGTGGTTTGGCCATGCAGCCCAAGATCATGCTCTTTGACGAGCCCACGTCCGCGCTCGACCCGGAGATGATCAACGAGGTTCTGGACGTCATGAAGTCCCTGGCCCGCGAAGGCATGACCATGGTCTGCGTGACCCACGAGATGGGATTTGCGCGGGAAGTGGCAGACCGGGTGATCTTCATGGACGACGGGTATCTGATCGAGGAAAACACGCCTGAGGAATTCTTCAACAATCCCCAATCCGATCGGACCAAAGACTTTCTCAGCAAGATTCTCAGCCACTAAAGGATTTATGCCCTTGCCGGACACGGTGTCCGACAAGGGCTTTTTCATACGACTCATCAACCAGGAGAGGTAAATGAGAGTTCTCAAAATCACCGCCATGGCCGCACTGCTGGTCCTGGCCGCTTCCGTTGCGTTCGCCGGTCCCACCTACGACCGCGTCATGTCCACCAAGGTCATCAAGGCCGGCCTGTCCAACCAGGGCATCCCGTTCGGCTTCATCAACGACAAGAACGAGTGGGTCGGCTTCGACGTCGACATGGCCACCGAGATCGCCAAGCGCCTCGGCTGCAAGCTCGAAAAGGTCGTGGTCAACAACAACACCCGTATTTCCTTCGTTCAGACCAACCCGCCCAAGGTCGACATGGTCCTGTCCAACATGACCCACAAGCGCGTGCGCGACGAGAAGATCGACTTCTCCATCACCTACTTCTTCGACGGCCAGAAGTTCCTGGCCCGGAAGGGTGCTGTCAAGGACGTCAAGGACCTGGCCAACATGAAGATCGGCTCCATGCAGGGCACGACCTCCATCATCAACGCCAAGGCCTACCTGCAGGAGCTGGGCAACCCCAACCCGCAGGTCACCGGTTATGACGGCGAAGTCGCCATGTTCGAGGCCCTGAACTCCGGCCGCGTGCAGGCCATTTCCACCGACTCCACCCTGCTGCTCGGTTACGCCGCCAAGGTGCCCGGCAAGTTCGAACTGGTCGGTGACTTCATCTCCGACGAGCCTTACGGCATCGGCCTGCCCCAGGACGACTCCGCATGGCGTGACGCCATCAACTTCACCCTCCAGGACATCTGGAAGGACGGCACCTACAAGAAGATCTACGACAAGTGGTTCGGCCCGGATTCCGACTACCCGTTCCCGCTGACCTCCAAGATCGAGATGTGGCCGTAGGCCCCTTCCCCGAAGTATGCAAACGGGTCCCGGAGCTTCACGCTCCGGGACCCTCTTCCTTAAAAGAGCACGATGTTAAAACGGTATTTCCAAAAATCCTCGGTCCAGAACATAACCCTCCTGGGGATGGCCGCCCTGGTGGTCTACTATTTCGCCTTCCTGTTCGAATTCAAATACGATTTCGACTGGGCCGTCTTCACGCACGAAGGCCAATACGGGCACATGGGCCTGTTGATGCTCAAGGGGCTGAACACCACCCTGACCATCACGCTCTACTCCTCGATCATCGCCCTTGTCGTGGGTACGATCTTCGGTCTGGCGCGCCTGTCCAAGTTCAAGCCGGTCTACTGGTTCGCCACCAGCTATGTTGAGCTGTTCCGCAACACTCCGCTGCTCATCCAGCTCTTTTTCTGGAACTTCGCTCTGCCCTACGCATTTCCCGAAGAGATCCGCTTCAAGCTGTTCGACATGCATTTCGAGTTCTGGTGCGCAACGGTGGGCTGCGGTATCTTCACCGGCGCGTTCATGGCCGAGATCATCCGAGCGGGTATCCAGTCCATTCCCAAGGGACTGCTCGAGGCATCCTACTCCTCGGGCCTGACCTTCCCGCAGACCCTGCGCAAGGTCATCCTGCCCCTGGCCTTCCGGGAGATCATTCCGCCGCTGGGCAGCGAGTTCCTCAACAACATGAAGAACACCTCCCTGGCCATGACCATCGGTGTGTCCGAGTTGTGCTGGTCCATGACCGAAGTCTACTCCCTGACCTACCGGACCTTCGAGGCCTTTAGCGTGGCCACTCTGGTCTATCTGAGCCTTTCCCTGATCATTGCCGGGGTCATGTACATCGTCAACGAACGCCTCAAGATCATGCCCCGCGACAGGGTCACCCCCCTGCGCCGGGTGGCAGACATCATTTTCTGGCCCTTCGACTTTTTGGGCCGCAAGCTGGAATACGTCTTCTGGTATTTCCGCAAAAGCCCGGATCAGCGGACGGTTTCCCCCTTCAAGCGGACTCTGCGACTGGTCGCCAAACAGATCGTCCAGGGGCTCAAGCTGCTGTTCGTGGCGGCCCTGATCTATGTCCTCTACCTTGTGGTCATGGCCTTGATCCATTTCAAATGGGACATCATCGGGGCCAACTTCAAGACCCTGCTCATCTGGCGCTTCCCTGACGGCGACGAAACCGAGTTCTACTATGGTTTGGGCGGTCTGGCCGGTTCCCTGCTCATGGCAGCCATATCCATCATCGGAAGCTTCTTTATCGGGCTTATCCTCGGGATGGGCCGCACTGCCAAGAACCGTGTCTTCCGCATCCCGAGCCTGCTGTACATCGAAATCATCCGGGGCATTCCGCTTATCCTGGTCATCCTGTGGTTCTATCAGGCCATCCTTCCGGTCGTCTTCAAAGTGGACCTGGACGCCTTTTGGGCGGCCACCATCGCCCTGACCTTCTTCTTCGGGGCGTACATCGCCGAAACCGTGCGCGGCGGCATCGAGAACATTCCTCCGGGCCAAGTGGAGGCGGCCAAGGCATCCGGCCTGACCTACTTCCAGACCATGCGAAAAATCGTCCTGCCCCAGGCGCTGAAGCAGATGCTCCCCGCCCTGGTCGGCATGTTCATCGCCGACTTCAAGGACACCTCGCTGGCCTACATCATCGGTGTCATGGAGCTGACCCGCGCGGCCTACGCCATCAACAACCGGATCATGGTCCACCCGTTCGAGATCTACACCACCGTGGCCGCACTCTACTTCGTGTTCAGCTACTTCATGAGCCTGTACGCCAAGCGGCTGGAACGCAAACTCAGCCCCGAGTCCGTGCGCATCGAAATGTAGCCGGGCCGATCAAATCAAGTGAAAGGGGGAGCGTTGACGCGCTCCCCCTTTTTTGTTTCCAGGATTCTCCCCCCCGATCCCCATTCGCCAAAAGATCCCTATCCGACGATCTGCGCAGAGACGCGCAAAAAGGGTACTCAACGGTATTGCAGCAACATTCAACCTGCATATTTAATTGATAATTTAATTTGGCACGTCCATTGCGATATTTCCTGCGACATTCAACAACAACCGCTGGAGGTTCGCATGTCCCGCTTTTTGACCGTCACCTTGTCCCTGTGTGCGCTGCTTTTAGGCGCGAGCCTGGCTACGGCCGCCCCGCAGGCGCCCGGCGATCTCAAGCTCGGCCCGCCAGAAGGGATGAAGGCGAGCAAGGCCATGGTCGATTTTTCCCACGCGCAGCACAGCGCGGTCGATGTTCAGTGCGTAACCTGCCACCACACCTGGGACGGCAAGTCCGATATCCAGAGCTGTGCGGCTCCCGGCTGCCACGACCAGCCCGGCAAGAAGGGCGAGAACGCCTTCTACTCCGCCTTCCACGCCAAGAACACCGACCGCAGCTGTGTCGGCTGCCACAAGCCCCTGAAGAAGGCGGGCAAGGCGGTCCCGGTGAGCTGCGGCCAGTGCCACGAAAAGTAAGCCATACGATCATCCCCCACATCCTCCCAAAGCCGAAGACCCCGCCCCGCCAGGCGGGGTCTTCACGTATCCTTCCATCAAACATTGGGCGCATGAACCGTTCACCCATGACACGAGCGTGCGCAAACACTGCGCTCACCCCATGCGAGAGTAAGAATAAAAACACATAAATTCAGCATGTTAAATTTGGCATGCACCTTGCGATATGTCTAACGACGCAACCCGCAACACCAGGAGACAGTATGCGACGCCTTCTCATCATCACCGTGACCCTTTGTCTGCTCACCCTTTCCGCCTCGGCATGGGCAGGTTCCGACAACCACCGTATCCCCCCGGGCCAGGCAAAGCACATGGCCACACACCGAACCGTGGCCCAGGGACAGGACTGGGGACACAAGACCGCGCGGCACTCTGCGCATCAGGAATACCGCCCCGGCCTTCGATACGGGCAACGGCACCATCACCGGGTATATGTGGCCCAACGCTGTGCTCCGGTCCACCGCCGCCCTGTGGTAGTCAGGCAACACGTCACCACCCGTAGCTCGGTCCAGGAATTCACGATCAGCATCCGGACAACAGATTAACCGTCGGTCTCTGAACCAAAGAAAAAGGCCCGCTCAAGAGCGGGCCTTTTGTTGTGTATCAGATTGTTTCGGCTACGAGACGCGGATGGCCTCCTTGACCGCCTGGAGCTTCTTGACCTCGGCCAGCGCCGAATAGAGCTGATCCAGGTCTTTGACTTCCACGGTGAAATTGAGCAGCGAGGTGCCGTCCACCTTGGACTCGAAGTTGCCGGAATCAATGTTCACATCCATATCCGCGAGCATGTTGCAGATACGGCCGAGCATGCCGGGCTTGTTCAGACACTTGATCTTGACCTTGGCCGGATACGGCTTCTCCTCCACGCCTTCCCAGCTGACCTGGATGAGACGTTCGTCCTCGAAATTGCCGACGTTCGGACAGTCGATGCGATGCACGGTCACGCCGCGACCACGGGTGATGTAGCCGATGATCGGCTCTCCGGGCAGCGGGTTGCAGCAACTGGCGAAACGCACGAGCACATTGTCCACACCGGAAATCTGCAGGCCGTCGGCCTTGGGCTTCTTGCCGATCTCGACGGGCGACGCGACAACCGTTTCCTCTTCGGGTTCGGGCAGCTCCCCCTTCTCCCTGACCTTGCGCTCGTCCAGGGTCTCGCCATGCAGGACCGCATACAAACGCTTGATGACCTTGCGCGGGGTATAGCGCGAGAAGCCGATCTGGGTCAGCAGTTCGTCCAGGCTGCCGCAATTGAATTCGGCGGCCAGCCTGGTCAGTTCACCGTCCTTGATGGCCTTTTGGACGTTGATACCCACACGGCGGCCTTCCTTCTCGAGCATCTCCTTGGCCAGGTTGATTGCCCGTTCCTTCTCGACCGTGCGGATGTAGTGCTTGATCCGCGTCCGGGCCTTGGCGGTCTTGACGAACTTCAGCCAGTCACGGCTGGGTACGCGGTTCTTGTCGGTGATGATCTCCACCGAGTCGCCATTCTGCAGCCGGTATTGCAGAGGAACGATACGTCCGTTGACCTTGGCTCCGGCGCAGATGTCGCCGACCTCGGAGTGAATGGCGTAGGCAAAGTCCACGGGCGTGGCCCCGTCCGGCAACTCCTTGATGTCGCCGTTGGGCGTGAACACGTAGACCTCTTCCTGGAACATCTCCAGACGCAGGGAGGACATGAACTCACGCGGGTCGGACAGCTCACGCTGCCAATCCATGATCTGCTTGAGCCAGGTGTACCGCTCGGCATCGCGTCTTCCCGCGGTCCTGCCTCGCTTGGCCCCCTTGCCCACTTCCTTGTACTGCCAGTGGGCGGCAACACCGTTTTCGGCGATGCGGTGCATCTCCTCGGTGCGGATCTGTATCTCGATTCGCTCGCCTTCCGGCCCCATGACAGTAGTGTGCAGGGACTGGTACATGTTCGCCTTGGGGATGGAAATATAGTCCTTGAACCGGCCGGGCACGGGCCGCCAGGCCGCGTGTATCAGGCCGAGCACGGCGTAACAGTCCTTGAGCGAATTGACGATGACGCGGAACGCGATGAGGTCGTAGATCTCGTCGAACGTCAGCCCCTGCTGCTCCATCTTGACCTGAATGGAGTGCAGATGCTTGGTCCGACCGAAGACCCTGCCTTTGATCTTGTTCGACTTGAGCATGTCCGAGATCAGCTCGATAACCTTGTCGATATACGGCTCGCCAGCGGCCCGGTGCTCATGCACTGCATCGGAGAGTTGCGCAAACACGTCCGGCTTGAGGTATTGGAGACAGAGATCCTCCAGTTCGGTCTTGATCCGGTGCAGGCCCAGCCGGTTCGCCAGAGGCGCGTATATGTCCTGTGTCTCCTGGGCGATAAGCCGTCGCTTGACCGGCTTCATGTACTTGAGGGTGCGCATGTTGTGCAGCCGGTCGGCCAGCTTGACCATGAGCACGCGAATATCCTCGGCCATGGCCAGGATGAGCTTGCGGATGTTCTCTGCCTGCTGAACGGCCTTGGACTCGAAGTCCATCTTGCTGATCTTGGTCACCCCGTCCACGATGTCGGCCACGTCCGAGCCGAACAGATCCTCGATCTCGTCCACGGTAGTGTCCGTATCCTCGACCGTGTCATGCAACAGCCCGGCGGCCACGGTGGCCTCGTCCAGCTGCATGTCGGCCAGCAGAAAGGCCACGTTCATGGGGTGGGAGATGTACGGCTCGCCGGAACGCCGGACCACGCCGTCGTGGGCCTGGGCGGAAAAGACGTAGGCCCGCTGGATCAGATCCAGATCGGGTTCCTTGATATACGAGGCCACCTTGTCGGTGATTTCATTAATGCGAATCATGTATGTCCGTCCGTCTTACGGCTGATGTTGCAGCCTGCGCGGTATCCACCACTTTTCGGAATTGTAGCTTATCCCCGCCGGAGCCGCCTTGATATTTTGTATCCGGGCCTGAACGATGGGCAGGGACATGGGGATGTAGAGGAAACAATAGGGCACTTCATCGTGCAGGATTTCCTGCACCCGGTCGTATATGGGCTTGCGATCCTCTTCCCGGACCAGATGCCGACCGCGATCGAGCAGGTCGTCCAGTTCCGGGTTGATGTAGCGGATGAAGTTGAGCCCGCCGTCCACGGCCTGCGACGAATGCCAGACATTGTAGATGTCAGGGTCCTGCAGGATATTCCATCCCAGGATAATAGCGTCGAAACGCCCCTTGTCAATGAACTCCTTGATGAACGCGGCCCACTCCACCGTACGCAGGGAGACCTGAATGCCGATATCCTTGAGCCGTTGCTGCAGGATAACGCCGGTCTTGATCCGTTGGGTATTGCCCTGGTTGGTGATGATGGAAAAAGCGAACCGCTTGCCGTCCTTGTCCAGCCAGCCATCACCGTCGGAATCGGTCCAGCCGGCCTCGGCCAACAGCTCTCGGGCCTTGGCAAGGTCGAAGGGACGCGGCTTGACGTCCTCGTCGTACTGCCAGGTCCCCGGTTTGTACGGTCCGTTGGCCGCCTCGCCCAAGCCATAAAGCACGCCTTTGACCAGCTCCCGCCGGTCGATGGCGTAGTCGATGGCCTGGCGCACGCGTATGTCCTGGAAAAATGGATGCTTGAAATTGAAGCCCAGGAAGGAATAGCCAAAGGACAGGAACTCGAACTTGCGGAAGCTGCCGTCCCAACCCGGCCCCGAGGTCTGATAGAGATACTGCAGCGGATCGAGTCCCATCATGTCGAGGTTCCCGGCCTTGAGTTCCAGAAACTGGGTGCCCATATCGGGGATCATGCGGTAGACGAGACGGTCGATGTACGGCTTCCCTTCGAAGTAGTTCGGGTTCGCCTCGAGCACCATTCGACTGCCCGCGGTCCACTCCTTGAGCATATACGGCCCCGCCCCGATCGGCGCGCGGCTGTATTTGGTATCGACGAGATTCTCCCCTTCCAGAACATGCTTGGGAAGAATGTCCGTCGCCCAGGACACCAGCGCCTTGGCGAACGGCTTGTCATAGGTGACCTCGAAGGAGAACTTGCCGGTCTTGCGGAATTCCTTGACCAGCTTGAAATTCCCCGCATAGGCCGTGGGGGTCTTGGGGTCGATGGTCACGCGATAGGTGAATTCCACGTCGTCCGCCGTGAGCTGGACCCCGTCGGTCCAATAAATGTCCTGGCGCAACTTGAACTTGAGCAGCTTGCCGTCATCCAAGACTTCGTAGGATTCGGCGGCGTAGGGCACCAGATTGATGTCCTTGTCGTACTTGAGCAGGCTGACGTAGATCTGGCCGCCGATTTCATGGGAAGCGGAGTCGGTGGCCAGAATGGGAATCAGGTTGCTCGGTTCGCCGAGCATGGGCTGGACAAGAGCACCGCCCTGCTCGGGAGTGGCCGGAATCGCGGCCGGATCGACCGGCGGAACAGGCGTGGCAGGGCCTCCGCCATCGGAACAGGCGGCCAGAAGCATCAGGCAGATAAGGAGTGCCGGCAGGTGAACGAGTCTCATTTTCCCTTGCAAAAACAATTTGGTTGGACCATACAATTATGCGAGCATGGCTGACGTTCCCAGTATGGACCAACGGGTGCGAAAAGCCAAGGGTCGACATGGACATGGGGGAAACAAATCCAGCTTGCCCATTGGTGGAGTTATATGTAAGAAGTTCTGTTCGATTTTATTGACATGATGATCTCGTGAGACTTTCGATGAGCAGCGGTGAAGAACAGATAGTCAAATCCATCTTACAGGATTTCATAGGCGACAGCATCCCGGACTACATCCTGGAGAGCGCCCATGGAATCGTGGCAGATAATGGCGTCTCAAAACTGGACCTCAAAAAGAGGGAACAGTACTGGGACATTGATGGTCAGGTGCAGGGCGACGATTTCCAGAACTACACCTCGGAAATCGGACTGAACCTGTCCGACAAGACCATCAACTATTACTGCAACTGCCCGGACTCCTTTTCCGGGGTCTGCCGTCACGTGGCAGCAACAGCGGTCAAACTACTCAAGTCCCTGGACACCGAGTCGGGCGGCGAAATGCCCACTCCGCGCACGGACTGGCGCCAGACCTTCCGCCCGTTCTTCGCCACCGAGCTTGAGCCCGAGTCCGGACGGCACTATCTCATCTACCGCATCTACCCCGAGCTCGGCCGTCTGCAGGTGGCCTTTTTCCGCGCCCGGCAGAACAAGTCCGGTATCTCCCAGGTCCAGAACGAAGTCACCCTGGCCCAGATAGTCGAAAACCAGGACTGGTGCGACACCTCCCCGGCCCTGCCCGGCGTTGCCGAGCAGATCGGCCACTACCTCGACTACTGGGGCCACAAGGTGGAGATCCCGGCGGGTCTGCATTCCTGGTTCTTCCGCGCGGTCAAGAACGAGTACTACCTCTACCTGCGCGAAACCGATCAGCCCGTGACCATCGAGTCCAAGACCATGCAGTTGAAGCTCTCTCCCGCGCTGAGCGAGGACGGCCTGTCCTTCGACATTCTGCTGGCCAGAGAGGACAAGATGCCCTTCCCCATCACCGATGAGGAAGAAATATATTTCTACGGCCGTCTGCCGCTGTGGGTCTATTACAAGAACTCCTTCTACCCGGTGCAGACCGGGCTGGACCCCAAGCTGGTCCAGGGCATGGTCGAGCAGAAGCCCATCGTGCCCCACGCCGACGTGTCCGAGTTCCTGGACCGCGTCTGGACCCAGATTCCGGTCAGCGACCTCTACGGCCAGGAGGACTTCCTGGAACGTGTGGGCCCCATTTTCCAGGACGCGGACTACGATCCCAAGCTCTACCTGGACGAGGAAGGCTCCCTGCTCGTGCTCAAGATTCAGAACATCTACAGCAACGAGCACGGCGAATTCATCATGCCCGGCCCCAACCCGGACCTCCAGACCGGCTCCTACCACGAGGGGGGCAAGTCCTACCTCATCCGGCGCGCCCAGGACGAGGAAGCCCGGCTACTGACCGAGCTTCAGGACATGAATTTCCAGCCCAGGAACAACCACATCTGGTTCATGGAGCAGGAGGAAGCCATCAACTTCCTGCTCGACTTCTACCCGCAGCTGGTCGAGGCCTACCGGGTTTACGGCGAGCAGAACCTGACCCGCTACAAGGTGCGCACCACGCAGCCCCAGGTTGTGGCCGAGGTGGAGAGCGACGAAGAGGACAAGTGGTTCAACCTCGAGCTGTCGGTCCAGTACGACGACCAGAAGGTGCCCATCGAGGTCATCTGGGAGGCGTGGACCAAGGGCAAGCGCTACGTCCAGCTCAAGGACGGCTCCTACACCAGCCTGCCCGAATCCTGGCTGAACAAGCTTGGCCACAAGCTCAAGGCCCTGGGCTTTGACCCGGAAAAGGCGCCCAAGCAGCAGTTCAACCAGTTCGAGGCCCCGGTGCTCGAAAAGATCCTGGAAGACCTGCCCCAAGCCCAGACCGATGAATTTTTCGTCAAACTGCGCGAGAAGATCAACAACTTCGACCAGATCAAGATTGTTGCCCAGCCCAAGGAGCTGCAGGCCACCCTGCGCCCCTACCAGATTCAGGGCCTGAGCTACTTGAACTTCCTGCGCGAGTATGGTTTCGGCGGCATCCTGGCTGACGAAATGGGCCTGGGCAAGACCATCCAGACCCTGTCGTACATCCAGTCCCTGGTGGACAGCGGCATAGATGGCCCCAACCTGATCATCGTGCCCACCTCGGTGCTGCCCAACTGGGAACGCGAGGCACAGAAGTTCGTGCCGAATCTCAGACGGCTGACCATCTACGGGGCCAAGCGCGAGGGACTGTTCCAGCACATCAAGGACTCGCATCTGGTTATCACCACCTACGCCCTGCTGCGCCGCGACCTGGATGAGCTGCTCAAATACGACTACGCCAGCGTGATTCTGGACGAAGCCCAGAACATCAAGAACCCGAACACCATCACTGCCCGCTCCGTGCGCAAGCTCGAGGCCGGACTGCGCGTCTGCCTTTCGGGTACGCCCATCGAGAACAACCTGTTCGAGCTCTGGTCCCTTTTCGAATTTCTCATGCCCGGTTTCCTGGGCTCCCAGCACAGCTTCCAGCGCGGCATCGTCAAGCCCATCAAGGATGGCGACGAGGAGACGCTCGACTACCTCCGCACCAGGGTCAAGCCGTTCATCCTGCGCCGGACCAAAGCCGAAGTGGCCAAGGACCTGCCGCCCAAGATCGAGACCACGCATTACTGCGATTTGGTGGACGAACAGCGCGAGCTGTACAATGCGCTGGCCAAGAAGCTCAAGGACCAGGTCCTCAAGGACGTGGACGAGAAGGGTATGGCCAAGAGCCAGATGTCCATTCTGGACGCCCTGCTCAAGCTTCGCCAAATCTGCTGCCATCCGCGGTTGCTCAAGCTCGACATGCCCGGCGTATCGACCAATCTGCCGTCCGGAAAGTTCGACGCCTTCAAGGACCTCGTGGTCGACATAATCGAAGGCGGACACAAGGTTCTGGTCTTCTCGCAGTTCGTGCAGATGCTTCATGTCATCCGCAACTGGTTGCAGATCCGCGAAATCCCGTTCGCGTACCTCGACGGCTCGTCCAAGGACCGCTTCGAGCAGGTGGACCGGTTCAACGAGAACCCGGACATCCCCATCTTCCTGATCTCGCTCAAGGCGGGCGGCACAGGCCTGAACCTGACCAGCGCGGACTACGTCATCCACTACGATCCGTGGTGGAACCCCGCCGTGGAAAACCAGGCCACGGACCGTACGCACCGCATCGGTCAGAAGCGTCAGGTCTTCGCCTACAAGATGATCTGCCAGAACACCGTGGAAGAGCGTATCCTCAAGCTCCAGGAGCAGAAGAAGGACGTTGCCGAGGCGATCATCCCCGGTCAGTCCGCCCTGAAGAGCCTGACTCGCGACGATCTCGAGATGCTTTTCGAAATTTAGGTTAAATAGGAAAGATTCCTATTTACTTCCTAAGACTCTCCTGTTAGTTCCAGATCAACGCCTCTTAACGGCGTACAACATATGGATTTACCTTGAGAGATATCATGACTCACCCGATGCACAAAATATATGACCTGGTCACTTTCACCTTTGACCCCCTGCACCACTTCTGGGAAAAGGACAGCACCCAACGGTCCGTGGCGGGATTTCTGGTGGTGGTCTTCGTCCTCGGACTGATCACCATCGAGATGAAACGCCAGGGCTGGATCACCGGCCACCTCGCGACCATGATTCCCACCAGCCACTTCATGGCCATCAACCTGGCCTTCACCCTGGTCCTGGTCCTGGAGGTCGTCGGCCTGATCTTCACCCTGCCCTGCTCCATTTCCAAATCCGTGGGCAAGCAGTTCGAGATTCTGGCCCTGATCCTGCTCAGGGACGCCTTCAAAACCCTCGCGGACTTCCCTGAACCCATTGCCATCACCGGCCACGAGACCGAACTGTGGATGCTCATCTCGGACGGCTGCGGGGCCGTGGTCATCTTCTGCCTGCTCGGGATTTACGCCCTGTTGCGCCGCAACCTGGACGAAACCCTCAAGGGAGGCACCAGGCTGTTCAAGTTCGTGGCAGCCAAGAAATTGGTCGCCCTGGTCATACTGGCCATCTTCGTGGGTATGGGCTTCAAGAACTGCCTGCTCATTCTGCAAGGCGAACATCCGCATCATTTCTTCAAGAATTTCTATACGGTGTTGATCTTCAGCGACATCATGCTGGTGCTCATCGCCCAGCGGTTCCTGCCCGAATTCCGGGCGGTCTTCCGCAACTCCGGGTTCGCCCTGGCCACCCTGCTGATCCGGCTGGCCCTGACCGCGCCGCCCTTCTACAACGTAGGCATAGGCATAGGCTCGGCGGTCTTCGCCTGCATGCTCACCCTGGTCTACAACATCTTCTATTCGAGCAATTCGAAGTTCGTCCAGAAGCGGACATAGCGCTGCGGCTGGTCGATCAGAGCAATTCGCGCACGGTTCGGGCAAACACGTCTTCGCCCACCAGCTCGAAGGTGCCATCCGCACGCAGAAGCGTGCACCGCGCATAGCCCGGCGTGAAGTGGAACAGATCGTCTAGAGGGTGACCGGTCACACGGCACAACACCGTACGGATTACTCCCGCATGGGTTGCGGCCAGCACCGGCATCGGACCACGCGCCAATTCCGTAAGGGTTTCCATGGCCCGATCGGCCACGTCCTCGAAACTCTCGCCGCCCGGCACGCGATAACGGCCAAGGCATTTCCCGCGTTCGGCATATTCGGCGGGGTACCGTTGACGGATGGTCTCAAAGTCCAGGCCGTCCCACTTGCCCATGTCGATCTCAGCCAAGGCCGGCAGGGTCTCCACTTCCAGGCCCAGTCGCTCGGCCAGCGGGTGCAGTGTTGCCCGCGTTCTTGCTGCCGGACTTGAACACAATCGGGCGAACGGTATGCCCTCCAGTTCATCGGCCACCTTACGGGCCTGATCCTTGCCGTCGGGAGACAGAGGCGCGTCCGTACGCCCAAGGCAAAGCCCTTTGCCGTCCAGAACCCGTCCGTGGCGCAACAGGATGATCATGACAGGGCCTCCCGAGCAATGCGTTCGGAAGACGCGTCCATTTCACGATCGAAGCGCGCCATGACCGCTCTGGCCCTGCCCAGACGTCCCAGAATGGCTTCCTCCGCCCCTTCTTCGTGCCGATACATTTCCACCTTCTCCAGGTAGCGCCCCTCCAGCGGGACCGGCCTATGGCAGCGCACCAGTTTATCGGCCAGAAAGACAACCTCTTTTTCCGAGATGGGCGCATCGTCGGGCAAGGTCAGATCAAAATGTGAGGCCACTATTTCTGCGGCAGCCGGAAAGCCGTGCTCACGCAACAACTCCGCACCGGCAGCTTCATGCCGTTTGGTCCCTTTGCCGATGTCGTGGGTCAGAGCCGCACCGAGCACCAGACCGGGGTCCAGGCGGATCGCACCGGGCCGGAGGTCGAAACGGGCATTCAGCCGCGCGCACAAAGCCACGGCTACGGAAGCCACGGCGCGGCAGTGGCCGATGATATGGTCCGAAACCCCTTGCATGCCAAACAGGGCCGCGCATTCATCCTCCAGGGGATAATCCGCCCCGGCAACGGCCAGCGCCAATTCGTAATCCTCGGGATGGTCCAGGTCGTGTACGGTCCCGAAATCGGCCACATCCAAATCCCTGGCATCCGCTTCGAAATTCTCCAGCACCGCCCGCAGTCCGCCTTCCCCGCCATGGTCCAGGATGGCCGGGACAACCTCGCAGCCGATCACTGGTGGATGCCCGCGCTCTCCATTGAAACGCGGATACAGCACGGCCGGGTGGGTGCGTTCGAATTCGTCCAGGAGTCGCTTCACGGTTTCGGCCCTGACCAGCGGAATATCCGCCGGGAGCATGAAAAAACCTTCCACGACTGACTTCAGGGCTCGAATTCCGGCCAGGACCGACGTGTACATCCCTTCCTTGAAGGCAGGGTTATACACGGCCATGGCCCCCGCCTCCATTGCGCAGGCAGCCACGTCATCCGCGCGCTTGCCCGTAACCACCACGACCTGCTCCACCCCGCATGTCTTGAACAGTTCTACACAACGCGACAGGACGGTGCCGCCGTACAGCGGCAACAGCGGTTTGAACCGCCCCATGCGAGAGGACAATCCTGCCGCCAAAATAATCGCCGAGGGGCCTTTCATCACGCCTTGCCCGCCCTGACCTGAATAAGTTCGCCCACGATACTGACCGCGATCTCCTCCGGCGTGCGGCCGCCCAACGGCAGGCCTATGGGACTGTGGCAGCGGTCGATATCCGCCTGGGTGAAACCGTCGGCCAGCAGGGAATCATAGACCTGGTTGCGCTTGGTGGAACTGCCGATCATGCCCACATACCGTGCCTTGGTGCGCAAGGATTCGGCCAGTACATTACGGTCATGCAGATGACCACGCGTGACGATGACCACAAACGCCTCGCCGTCGTCCCTGAAGGAATCACAACAACCGGCAAAGGAGGGCAGAACTACCACTTCGTCCGCCTCGGGGAAACGCTCCCGGTTGGCGAAATCGTCTCGGTCGTCCAAGACCACGGTGCGAAAGCCGACCATGGCGGCCACGCGCGCCGTGAACCGGGAAACGTGCCCGGCCCCGAAGATATACAACGACGCTGGCGGAATGAACGGTTCGGCCAGAACCATGGGGTCGCCTTGGCGGGTAAAGACCGGCACGTCACTGTCCGGTCTGCCTTGCTCAATGTCGTGACCGACCACGCGCGGAGCGTCGCCACCCTCAATACGAGTGACCAAGGTCGAGGGGACGCCCTTGCGCAGCAAACCATCCAACTCCTCGTAGGCACGGGCGCAGTCACCGCCTGGCGCGGCCATCTCCAGAAGCATGGACAGCCCGCCCCCGCAGATCATGTCCGAATTCGCGGCCAGCTCCTGGGTCATGTCCACGAACATCAACCGGGCCTCGCCGTCGGCAGCGCCCGAATCGAGCATCTCCTGCCCCGCCCGGCAGGCACGGGCCTCGGCCAGACCGCCGCCCACAGTGCCGAAGATGGACCCGTCCCCGCGCACGGCCATCTTCGCACCGGAAGATCTCGGAGTGGACCCCGAGCTTTCGACCACGGTAACCAGAACAAAGGGCTCACCGGCCAGGGCCAGCCCGGCCACGTCACGAACAAACGCTTTCATATATCAACTCCCGATGACTATGCGCCGTTTTTCCAGGCCCGGAACAGCGGGCGCGGCGGCATGCCTGTTCTCGATTTCAACACCCAGGCTCCCGTCCGCAAGCCCCTGAGCCACGACGGGGAGACGCTTCAGGGCGTCCAGGACGGTTTCCCTGGCGACCCTGCCGCAGACGGTAAGATACAGTGTATCCTCATCCAGTCTGGCCGCAAAGTCGGCCAGCCCCGGCACGCCGTACAAAATTTCGTTCAGCTCCCGCAGTGCGAGCGGGCCGGACGGCAACGGAACGCTGTCCTGCCTGCGACGCACCAGCGGGTCCAGTCTGCGCAGCGGACTGCCGCAAGCGCACTCCCCGGCCAGGATCCGCCCCACGTCGCCTGTTCGGTAGCGAATGATCGGCATGCCCATCTTGAGCGGCGTGGTCACGACCATGTCGCCGAATTCTCCGTCCGGGAGCAACGCACCTGTGCGCGGGTCCACGATCTCGACGTACACATCGGTCTCGCGCAGATGCATGCCCGAACCGGGCGAGCACTCCACAGCCCCGCCCAACCCCGTCTCGATCATGCCCCAATGCCGAAAGACCCTGCAGCCCAATCGCTCGGCAACGCTCTTCCTGACAGCGTCAGGGATCACATCCCAACACAACAGCACGGACCGGATCGCCCCCTTGGGCAGGCCGCGCGCTTCCCACGCATGGGCCAGAAGGTTGACGTGAGCCGGAGAACCGACCACGCAGGTGGCGTTTTCTGCCAAGCAATGGTCCACGGCCGCACCGGCGTCCGTCAGTTCACCCACGGCCACGGCCCGGGAGCCATGCCGCGACAGCGCCGCGTTGAGCAATTGGCCCACCCCGCCGGGGCGAGCCCCTGGCAGAAGAACCAACGCCGTCCCGCCCGGCTCGACCATGTTGGCCATGCCCCAGCTGAAAAAATCCGTCGTAGCCTCAAGATCGTCCGCTGTGTGAAAAATTCGCTTGGGCTCGCCGGTGGTTCCTGAACTGGACAGCGTGACCACCCGTTCGATTTCGTCCCGAGACACGCTCAAAAGCCCGTCAGGATTGGACCGCAACTGTTCAGAGGCGATTATCGGCAACCTGGCGAAATCCTCCAAAGATGTAATATCCGTGCCACGCGCGTCCGCAAGGTGACGACGGTAGAACGGACTGCCGTGCCGGGCGTGGTCCACCAGTTCCTTCAGTCGTTCAAGCAACCAGCCATGCAACTCGGACACGGTGGGTACCGTGTCTCTGTCCATACGCCCGGCCAGCCAGCTATCAAGCGGGGTTCGGCCCATGACATTTCCCCCGATACAGGGTTTCGCCGTCCATGGACGTCAGGTTGTAGGCGCAAAACGGGATAAGCCGCCCATCAGGCGAGACCTCATGAATGCAGCACCCTTTGAGCCGTTCGAGGTCCAGAGTCCAGCAGTCCTGGAAAGCCATGGCCGAAACGGCAAAAGTGTGCGTGGCCGCCCGCCGGATGAAAGCATCCAGGGCGTCCTCCGGTTCGGCGCTGCTCGGGTTTTCCGGTGCACAGTCAAAGGCCATGGGCAGTTGTTTGTCCGGTGAACTCCACTGGCGCTTGACGAACGCCTTGGCCGCATCCGCGCCTTCAGAGGCCGGGCGCGGTGTACAGCCGCAGGACCCGCCGGAAGAGAGCCGGGTCAGACCGCCCTGCTCGGTGACCACGTAGTTGGCATGAAACGAACAGAAAGCGTGCTCACACCCCGGGGGCCGAAAATCCACGGCCCGGAGCATTCCGTCAGTCTGTGTTTCCAGGCCTCGCATGATCTCGGGCAGCGTGATGCGTTCATGGTCGTCCGGCTGTTTGGGATACCGACCGAAATAGCTGACCGGTTGGAAATGGACCCCACGCACGGCCGGAGAACGCTCCACAGCCAGCCGGAGGATGTTGCCCAGATCACGGTCGTTGACGCCGGGCACCAGCGTGGGCACCAGAATAATGCCCACCCCGGCCTCGGCCAGGGCGTCCAGGGCCGCAAGCTTGGTCTCAAGCAGAGGGCGTCCCCGCAGGCTTTGAAAGATATGGTCCCGGGGCCCGTCGAACTGGAGAAAGACCGAATCCAGACCGGCCTCGGCCAATCGGTGCGCATAGCCCGGTTCTTTCCCGATCCGCAGCCCGTTGGTGTTCAATTGGATAAATGGAAAGCCCTTGGCCTTGGCCTGGCGGATAATCTCGGGCAGGTCCTCGCGCACTGTGGGCTCGCCGCCGGAAAGCTGGATATTGCAATGCCCAGAGGCCTGCTCCACCCGATCGAACAGGTGGCCGAGTTCCTCCATGGTAGGATCGGGCGACGCAGCCTTGCCGGAAGAGGCGAAACAGACCGGGCAACCCAGATCGCAGCGCCAGGTGACCTCAATGAGCGCGGTGCAGGTGTGCTGACGGTGGGCGTCGCAGAGGCCGCAGTCCAGCGGACAGCCCTGCTCCACCTTGGTAAAGGCCTGTTTGGGACCGGAAGGGACCTTGGGGCGGGCCCAGGACTCGAAAGACGGCTCTCCGCGCCAGACTACGGTGCGAAACTCCCCATGATCGGGGCAGCTTTTGACCAGAAAGGTCTCGTCATCCACGGTCTCGTGGCTGGCCGGAATCGGCTTGAGACAGACCGGGCAGACACTTCTCGGGCTCAAGGTCACGGCAACTCGCGTCCCTCGGCCGGGTCCAGACCGTTGTCCACCAATATCTCTCGAACCTTGGCGTTGGCCTCGCCGATCAGCCCGCCACAACGGGTGGGATGAGGCTGGCCGCACGAGCCGTCCAGGATGGCGCCGCAGGAGGTCCCGCCGTATTCCAGGGTCCGTTCCGTAAACCAGTCACGCAGAGACTCGAGCATGACCGGCAGGCAGTCCTCGGGCTCTTCCATATCCATGCCCTTGCCCGCATACAGGCCAAGCGCGAGAGTCGCCCCGGTGAGCACGCCGCACGGCCCGGCGCAATCGCCCAGACCGTCGCACAGGCCGCCAGCGGCCCGCACCAGATCCGGGTCCTCGCGACCCATTTCATCCAGGGCCATGATGACCATCATCTGGCTGCAGCAATACCCTTTTCCGGCCAGTTCCATTACCCGGAGTCCGGCGTCGTCCAACATCAATCTGCTCCTTGCTTTTGCGCGATCATCAAAAAATATCCCAATCCCCGGCCACAACCGCAGGCGACTCCCTCGCCGGTCCAGGCGAGACGGGCAGCCAGATCGCGCAGGTGAGCGGAATGGTCTTCCAGCAATTTCACGACAAAACCGGCCTCGCGAACCAGTCGGGCGGTCTCATCCAGAGCCCCGGCCCGATCGGCGCAGGACATGCCGTCCCCAACAGGAGCACCGGACGCACACAAATCGGACAGGACCAGCCCTCCACCAGGCTTGAGCACCCGATGGAACTCGGCCAGCCCGCCGGGCCGGTCTTCAAACAGGGAAAGCACGCACTCGCAAAACAGCGCGTCGAAACTTCCGCCTTGAAAAGGCAGACAGTCACCGCGGCCTTGGATAAGTCCCTGCGCTCCGTCGGCCCGTGCGAGCTGGTCCGCGGACGGCTCCACGCCCCAGGTCCGAACCCCGTAGCGCGACCGTAAGCGGGATACGGTGGCCCCGAGTCCCGCCCCCACGTCCAGAACGAACTGTCCTGGCACCAGGCCGAGATATTCAGCCGCCCGGTCAGTCAGTTCGAACCCGCCCGGCCGGAGCGTCTCCCCGGCTACGGCGCGCAGCTCGTCGCGCTCCCACAACGGACTCGACACGAGGGTCACGTCTATTTGTCCTCCAGCAACTGCTCCACCTGGTACATCTTGCCCAGGGCCAGCTGTTCGGGGATAAGCACGTAGCCGCACTTGGGGCAGGCGGGCAGCTCCACGTTGAACTGGGAGTTGAGATAGGTCAGCTCCACCGGTTTCATGACCATGTCCTCGTCGCAAGGGCCGCATCGCCACCCCCCGGCTCCGGTTCCCGGTACCGTAATCACGCTCATGGCTGACCTCCCTTTATCTTCATGCGATGGCACCAGGCGTTGTGCACCAGGTATCCACCGTCCGTTCGTTCATATTCAACCCAATAAGTCACCACGGCCGGCCGGAACGAGGCCAGCAAATGGCCGGTCTCGCCATGGACCAGATGCTTGCCGGATCGCTCCGCCTGGAGCAGCACCTTCTGCACGTCGCTCGTCAGGATGCGTCGCTCCTCCATGGCCGCCGCGCCCGCTTCGGTACAGTCCATCAGAACCTTCTCGAAGTCCTCGGCCGCGACATCGCCCGACTCGCTCCACAGCTCGCGCAGGAGCTTTTCCCTGAGATGGACACGGTTCTCGCGGCGCTCGGAGTGCCCCGGCGTCGGCCGCGCGCCCGGCTTTTCTGCGCCCGGGTAAACCAAATCATAGAGGTGCATGGCCGTCTTGCCTGTTCGGGCGATCATTTCCCGGCACATGGCGCAGTAGGTCACGTAATCCTCATCCACGGCATCGGCGCGCGCCCTGGCCGCGGCCTGACCGAGATCCGGATTCACCTCGTTGAGCAGGCCGCCGTAGCCGCAGCACTGGGTCAGCTCTCCGGTGTACTCGGGTTCGACCATGGACACGCCCATGGAATCCAGCAGGGTGCGCACATCCCCACGCAACGCCCCGTCCTCGCGGGCCGCACAGGGATCGTTCACGGCCAGGGTCCCGCCCGTCTTCAAGGCCGATTCCGGCAGGCCGAGCGCACTCAGAATGGACCAATGGGAAACGATCTCCGCCTCGGGCATGGCTTCGCGCAAAATCTTGATGCAGGAAGGACAGGCAGCGATGATGCGCGGCGAGCCCAGCCCCTGCCAGGCGGTTTTCAACTCCGCCAGGGACTCCTGGAATAAAGCCTTGCGCCCGGACCAGGCGGCCGGAGCGCCGCAGCAGCGCAGAATCAACCCGACCTTGCCCAACCGCTCACGGAGGTCCGCATAGGCGCGCTCCGCCCCTCCGGGATCCGTGGCGGTCAGCTGGCAGCCGGGGAAAAAGACGTATTCGCTCGAGTTCTCACCCGGAGCATGCCGGGCCAGCGCGCACTTGTCGCCGTCGGCAAAGGCCATGTCGCGTAAGGCGAACTCGTGGGCCGAGGGCGGCATGGTCCCCTTGTCCACCATACCCCGCCGGGCCTCCAGGCAAACGTCGGCCATGGAAAAATCTTCGGGACAGACCGTTTCGCACAGGCCGCACAGCATGCACGAGTTGATCATCTTGTTGGCCTGACGGGTGCCTTTGACAATGGCCTCGTTGTTGTAAACCTGACGAACGTAAACCTTGGGATACTGCTTGAAGTGCTTGAGGTAGACACACCCCTTGACGCATTCCATGCAGTCACACTTGAGACAGCGGGCAGCTTCCTGCACCGCGGAGGCTTCATCGTATCCGCCCCCCACATTCACGGGAGCAACCGGTTCGACCTTGCTCAAATTGGTGAACAGACGTGTTTCGTATGGTCCTTCGAGCTCGCGGCTCTTGACCATGGAAACACCCTGGGAAAAACGCATGATGGAGTTGGCTGCGCGCCGTCCGGCTGCGGCTTGAAACACGGGTGAGGGCTCGCCCACACGGCTGGCGAAGAGTCCCAGCCGGTTGGTGCCCAACGTCATTTCATCGGGTTCGCCAAAATAGCGGACCGCCTCGGGGACGCCGTCGCTGTCCACGAAGACCGCGTCGCACTCCTCCAGTTGGCCTTCTACCAACTCCTGGCTGAGGGTCACCCCGGACCGGATGGACACGCCCATGCGGTCCATGGCCTCGATTTCACTGTCCAGGACCCCTTCGGGCAAATCACAACCGACATTGGGGACTTCACAAAAAACGGTCACGGCAAAGCCTTTGCGGGCAATCTCCCAGGCCGCGCACAGGCCGGTCATGGAACCGCCGATAACGGCCACGGATTTGCCGTTGCGCGGCAAGGGCCGAGGCGGTTTGGCCGGTTGGGCCGCATCCGCCAAAAAGCGTTCCAGTGCACCCATCTCTATGGGACCGCCCTTCTCGCCGCGCAGACAGGCCGCCTTGCAAGGCGCGTCGCAGGCCCGGGCCAGGACTCCGGGCAGAGGCATGGTCTTGGCCAGAACGGCCCATGCCTTGTCCACACGCTTGGCCGCCAGCAAGGAGCAACACTCGCGCGCGTCCACATGCAGGGGGCAAGCCGCCATGCATTTAGGCGACTCCTCCTGAATACACTTGTTTTCCCATTGTCTCAGTTCGGCTTGTTCCATTGGTCCCCACTTACGGAAAAAAGCGGCCCATGCCAAGGCATGGGCCGCCGTTTGTTACAGCTATCCTACTAGCCCTTGAGAGCGGCGAGCACTTTCTCGGGGTAGGCGGGCAGGTGGCGGATACGCGCGCCACAAGCGTTGTAGATGGCGTTGATGATCGCCGCGTGCGGGGCGGTCAGCGGCATCTCGCCGACACCGGAAGCGCCGAAGGGACCGTCGGGACGCGGGGTTTCCACGTAGATGATCTCCATGTCGTCCGGGATATCCTTGATGTAGGGGATGCCCGCGCCGGCCATGTTGGAGTGCTTCTTGATGTCCTCGTAGTCTTCGGTCAGCGCCAGGCCGATGCCCTGGGCGATACCGCCGTGGATCTGGCCGTCAACAACGAGGTAGTTGTTGACCACACCGATGTCGGCCACGGTAACCATCTTCTCGACCGTGGTCTTACCGGTGGCGGTGTCCACGGAAACCAGGGACAGGAACACACCGTACATGTAGCAGCAGAACGGGTTGCCCTGGCCGTTGGCGTCGCAGTCGTTGGCCGGAGCGGTCCACTTGCCGTGGTACAGCAGCTCGAGACCGTCGGCGACCATTTCCTCGTAGGTGCGGAAGGAACCGTCGGGTTTCTTCATGGCTTCCACGAGCTGATCGCAGGCGTTCTTGGTGGCCTGTCCGACGACGACCTGGGAGCGGCTGCCGCCAGCCGGGCCGGCTGCGGGAGCGAAGCTGGTGTCGGCCATCATCAGGTGGATCTGGTCCGGGGTCAGGTTCAGGGGACGCAGAGCCTCATGGGCGGTGCCCAGAGTACCCATGTCGGCGCCCTGGCCGTGGTCGCCCCAAGCGGAGTACACGGTGACAGTGCCGTCTTCGTTCAGAGCGATATCGACTTCGGCGGTATCCGGGCCGTCCAGGCCGGAACCGTAGACGCCGATGGAGACACCCACGCCGAGTTTCTTGGCGTCGGTGGAGTTTTCAGCAGCGTATTTCTTGAACTCTTCGTACCGGGGACGAACCTTGTCGATCATCTCGGGCAGAGAGTAGACTTCGGGGTCCTGACCGGTGGGGGTGGTGGAACCCTTGCGGTAGACGTTCTTGTAACGCAGTTCCAGCGGGTCCATGCCCAGCTTTTCGGCCAGCTCGTCCATACACACTTCAGAGGGGAACTCCGCCTCGGGAGCGCCGTAGCCGCGGAAAGCCGCGCCCCAGCAGTGGTTGGTGCAGACGGTGCGACCTTCGCCGCGGATGGCCGGGATGTCGTAACCGGAACCGATGTACTGCGCGCCGCGCAGAGTCAGCAGGTCGCCGAACTCGGAGTACGGACCATGGTCCACGGTCCAGTCGGTCTCCATGCCGAGCAGCTTGCCGTCCTTGGTGGAGGCCAGACGCACGGTGGTGAACTGCGGAGAACGCTTACCGGTGTACTGCTGCTGCTGTTTCCAGGTGTAGTTCAGGAAGACCGGACGGCCGGTAGCCATGGCGGCTGCGCCGACAAGAGCTTCCATGGTCGGGGAGAACTTGTAGCCGAAGGTACCGCCGGTGGGGTTCTGGACCAGGACCAGATTCTCGGGTTCCACGCCCAGGCCGGGAGCGATCATCAGCAGATGCAGATGGATGCCGATGGACTTGGAGTGGATGAACAGCTTGTCGTCCTCACCCATGTAGGCGAACCCTACGTCAGGCTCGATGGGCATGTGCGGCTGGCGCTGGGTGTAGTAATCACCCTCGACAACCACGTCGGCATTCTCGAAGATGGGCTTGGTGTCTGGTCCCTTGGCCTCTTTCTGAATGTAGTAGACGTTGGGGGTGCCGGGGTGAATCTCGATGGCGTCCTCGGCCATGGCCGCGGGAGCGCTCATGTATTCGGGCAGCTGTTCCAGCTCAACCTTGACCTTCTTGGCGCCTTCCTTAGCGGCCTCGGGGCTCTCGGCGCAAACGATGGCGATGGCGTCACCGTACTGGAAGATTTTTTCGTCGCACAGGATGGGACGATCCCAGCCGTCACCGAGGTTGCTCGGGAAGGTGATCAGACCGGTGATACGGTTCTTGCCCTTGACGTCCTTGTGGGTGACGACCTTGAACACGCCGGGGACAGCCTCGGCCTCGGCCACGTCGATGGACAGGATATTGGCATGGGAGACCTCGGCCTGAACCAGCTCGCAGTACAGGCTTCCAGGAGGCAGGCGAAGACCCATGTCCGCGCCGAAGTCCCAGGTGCCGGTGACCTTGGCCACGGCGGTGGGACGGGGATAATGGGTGTTCCAGATGCGGCCATCTTCGGGGATCTTGAAGATCAGATCGTCCATGGGCTTGTCGCCACGCATGACTTCAGCGGCGGCCATGACAGCGTCGACCAGCGGCTTGTAGCCGGTGCAGCGGCAGACGTTCTTGTGCTTCTGGAACCAGTCACGGACCTCGTCGCGGGTCGGGCTCGGATTCTCGGTCAGCAGAGCGTAAGTGGATACCAGGAAGCCGGGCGAGCAAAAGCCGCACTGAGCGCCACCGAAGGCGATCCAGGCCATCTGGATGGGATGCAGGTTGTCGGGGGTGCCAAGACCCTCAAGGGTCATGATCTGGGTGCTGTTTTTCACCCGTTTCATCTTGACCGTGCAGGAACGAACCAGCTTGCCGTCCCGCAGGATGGTGCAGCTGCCGCACTGGCCGGTGCCGCAACCGACCTTAACACTGGTCAGTCCCAGATTCTGGCGCAACACGTTGGCCAGGGATTCTTCAGGCTCGCACACAACGACCCTGGAGACTCCGTTTACTTGGAGCGTCCGTTTAATCATGACAGTTTTCCTCCTATTTGTTCTCACTGTCTCGCAGATGGGTTGAGTTCCCAAGGAACCTTGATCTATTTACCGAAGGGGCAGATGGGATAGCGGCAAACCTCGCAGGTCGCACAAAAACCGCCATGCCCCAAGGATACGATGTCCTCCCGGCTGACCTTTTCCCCGGCCAGCAAGCGCGGGACGATCAGATCGAATACGGATGCCCGGTAGTACATGACGCAGCCCGGCAGCCCCAGAATGGGTACGCCGTTGAGTTCTGCGACCATGAACATGACTCCGGGGAACGTGGGAGAGCCATAAGTGACCACGTCCGCGCCGGTCAGCCGAATGGCCGTGGGCGTCTGGTCGTCCGGGTCCACGGACATGCCGCCGGTGACCACGACCATCTCAGCCCCCTGGGCGATGAACGCCATAATGGCGTCGCGGGTCATGGCGGGATCGTCGGAAGTCAGGGTCTGACCCATGACTTCGGAACCAAGCTTGGAAAATTTCTTTCGGATGACGGGGCCGAACTTGTCCTTGATACGCCCGTGGTAGACCTCACTCCCTGTGGTCACCAGACCGACGGAGAGGTGTCTGAAAGGCCGGATGCCGACCACGTAGTCGTATTCGGCGCAGATGGCCTCCACCTGGCGGATCTTTTCCTCATCGATGACCAGCGGAACCACGCGGGTACCGGCCACGGGGCGCGTCTCGGTAACCTGCTGGCCCGTATGCAAAGTGGCCAGAACGACTTCTTCGATGGAATTGATGCGGTTGAGAGCCTCGACGTTGACGTCGAGCAGGCCGGGGTCGGCAATGAAATTGATACGCCCTTCGGACACGTCCGACAGGGTGATGTTGGGACCGACAGCCGCGTTGGCTATGCGGTGTGCTGCCTCGTTTTCATGAATACAGCCTTTTTCCATGTCCAGTACGTAGATATGCTCCTTGCCGATTTCGAGCAGCGTCTGGACATCCTCCTCCATTATGATGTGCCCCTTTCGGAACACGGGCCCCTTGGTTTCCCCTGGGACGATCTTGGTCATGTCATGGCAAAGCACCATGCCTACGGCATCTTGTACAGGTACTGTTTTCATCACTCCTCCGCTAACGACTCCGTATATTCGCCGCCCCTTGCCGCGGGACGACTCCGGCTCACTATTGTCCAAATGATCATATGATTATGCCTATTTGAGCATAATGGATGGGTATAAAATGCCATCACTGCTCCTAAGCCACCTCTTCCGACACACCCTCGATTATGCCGACTTGGGCCTAATCTATTCCGTTGAATGACCCAGGTCAACCGCCCTTTTGTAATTTAGACTAAAATTTTCATTATGTTAGGTGTACACATTTCGAACACAAAGCTTATAAAAGCACACCTTTTGACGTCATGAAAATCTGCCTAAAGAACTGTTCCGTTCCAGCAACATTCTGAAAAAAGAGAAAATCCGAATTCAGACATGCGGTCACTTTTATTACTGCGGGAGGCCTTCACCTCTATGAGGCGGTCCGAGATACCCCGCAGAATCAACAAGACGGTTCAAATATGAAAACAGGCCTATCTCGTTTCAGCCAATAGCGGATCGTTTCAACCATGCACAGGCCAACCCGACCCCCGCTACAATGTCCGCCGCAATGCGGCAGGTCCATTTCTTGAGCAAGAATCGGTCCATTATGTTTATGCAGGCATAGTAGGGCATTACGCGACTTTCACGCAGTGTGTCATTGTGCCCTTCTGCCATGGTTTCCACGGACACTTAGGAAGTACGGCTCGTTGCATTGAATAAACACGATAAATTTCAGATATTTACACTATGTATCCTTTTGACACATCAAAAACAGGCAACTGTGTCACAATGTCTTGCAAAAATCGTAAGAACCACCAAAAAACTATGCAAATTGAGAATCGTACAGTCTTCCAACCATAGATCCCCCATAGGTCATCGGACATAGAAACCACCCGGCAATCCATTCCAAAACTATACATGTGGCGAAAATCCACGTCGGTCGCACCACCCCCTCCTTTTCCAGACCATTGCCACCGTTCAATCTCATAAAAAAAGCCGTGTCCGAGGACACGGCTTGCTCTTGCAGCCCGATATTTTGTCATGCAACACCATATCGACATAGCTCACTTTTCTTCACGCAGGTCGATCCAACGCCCACCCGTAAGCGCTTCAAGGCGATCGGGAGTGAGTCGAAACACCGCGTTCGGCGTACCGGCCGCCGCCCAGATCTCCGTGAATTGCTTCAAATCCTGATCCAATATGGTGCGCAATGCGACAGTGTGCCCTACAGGTGGAATCCCACCTATGGCGAACCCGGTGCGTTCCTTCACGAAATTTCCATCCGCACGACACAGATCCAGAGACTCGGCTGCACGTACCTTGGCCGCATCCACCCGGTTCATTCCAGATGCCACAACCAGTACCGGATCTCCTGAACCACCATCCCGAAAAACCAGGGATTTAGCTATCTGGCCCACGGAACAACCGACGCTACAGGCCGCATCAACAGCAGTCCTGGTCGACGATTCCAGTTCCCTGACGTCAAAGTCATCGCCTTGTTTTGACAAAAAATCCTGAACTCGTTGCGCACTTTTGCTCAATTCCCTTGCCATACTCGCCCTCCTCATACTCATTCCCCGAGCCGGTTCTTCTTGCCCGGCACTGGAAGTCCTGTTACCCATCTCTTGTGCGCTATAACGCATAAAAGGAAAGCTAGCACCGGACGCTATAACGCACAAGGAGAAAGCGTGTCAGCCGACGACATCAGAAATTCCATTGCAGACAGATTAAGGACATGCCGGAAGGAGAGAGAGTTGAGCCTGGACAAGGCGGCCCTGCTCACGGGGGTGTCCAAGGCCATGCTCGGCCAGATAGAGCGCAAGGAGTCCGCACCGACCATTGCCACTTTGTGGAAGATTGCCAGTGGACTGGACATCTCCTTTTCGTCATTCTTCGAAAACAAAAAAGGATCAGACTTCCGGCAGGTCCCCTTCCCTAACGATCAAAATATGGCCATACGGGTCGTATTTCCCTTTGACGCGGCCACGCGGATGGAAATGTTCGAAGTCACGCTGACCAACCGACACCATCAACGATCGCCGGGCCACCGATTTGGCGTGATTGAACACACGGTGACCGTCAGCGGCATACTGGACCTGATCTACGAAGGCCGCGTACACCGCCTCAACCCGGGACAATCCCATCGCTTCCACGCCGACGTGGCCCACCAGTATCGTGCGGTCACAGACACCGTCGTTTTCCAGAATATTATCTGCTACACCTGACCCGTTCAGCAGACACGAAAATGGCGGCCTTCGCCGCCTACGTTTTCAGAGATATTCTTGAGCGACAGAATCGGATGCCGATTCCGCCCCAAGTGGAACAAGTTTTATTTCCTGCTTCTGCGGATGTTGTAGACGCCCCGTCCCTCGGCCACATGCGTCTGAGGATCGCCCTCGGACCAAATGACCACATGAGCATTGCCGACCTTGTTACCCAAAAGCCGAACCGTGGCTTCGGCATACAGATCCCTGGCCGCGGCCGGACGCAGGTAGTCCACGCTGAGCGTGATGGTGGCGATGAAATCGTCTCGTTCGCAACGGGTCCAGACGGCAAAGCCCCCACAAATATCGGCCAGGGTTGAAATGACACCGCCATGGATCATGCTGCTCCCAGCATGCCCGATCAACTCTTCTTTGAAGGGTATATGTAGCCGGACCGAATCCGCATCGATCTTGTCCACCTTAACGCCCAGAAGTTGATGAAAGGGAAATCCCTTTTCGATGAATTCTTGTATCGGCATGCCGACCTCTCTGCATGGTTCTTGGAAAAGCAATTTACCCGTTCCACGGTTGAGCAGGAACCATAGACCAAGCCAGCCTCAGCGACAACAGTGGAGAGGAAGAGGCGCCTCCCCCTGCGGATAAAAAAAAGAGGGTGGTCGAAACCACCCTCTGAATTTGTCGTTCAACGGTCCGCCAGGATGCGGCCCCACTAACTAAAACGGTACGTCGTCCATGCCGCTGGCTTCGGACGGGAAGGCGGGACCGAGATCCTCTTCCTCCTGCTGCGGATAGCCGTTCTGCTGCTGGCGGTTCTGCTGCGGACGATTCTGCTGATAACCGCCACCCTGCTGCTGATAGCCACCTTGCTGCTGGTACCCGCCCTGCTGCTGGTAACCACCCTGCTGGGCAGGCTGCTGACCGTCCGGAGCGCGGTCCAGGCCCTGGATACTGTCAGCCACGATCTCCGTGGTGTAGCGGTCCTGACCATCCTGGCCCGCCCATTTGCGGGTCTGAAGCTTCCCTTCAACCATGACCAGGCGGCCCTTGCTGATGTAGTTGCCCACGAACTCGGCCTGCTGACGCCAGGCCACGATGCGGTGCCATTCGGTGCGCTCAACACGCTGGCCGGTCTGCCGGTCACGGTATCCTTCGTCCGTGGCTACGGAAAAGTTCGCCACGGCCTGACCGGAACCGGTGTAGGAAACCTTCGGATCCTGGCCGACCCGGCCAACAATGATTACTTTATTTAAACTGCCAGCCATTTCAACTCCTTACCTGACAATGGTTCGTCTTATAGAAATGCAATATCAAAAATCGGCGGCAATGTCTTCCAGCGCGTCCATGGTATCTTCCAGAGCGTAGGTCAGCTTGTCGGCCTCGCTCGCCTGCCAGTCACCAAGAGCCTTTTCAAGATCCTGGCGCAGTTTGTCGGCCTTTTCGGCATCCGCCTTGAGGGCCTTGACCTGATCGTCCGGGATAAGGCCGGCCCTGACCGCGTCAAAAACCGCGTCGGCCAGCTCCATAACCCCCTTCTTGGGGATCGCGTCGCTGTCCTGCCAGGCAAGCTTCCAAAGAGAAGGCCACGCCTTACGCACCTCGTCCTCGCTGTATGTCCACGCCGATACACGAACCTGAAGCAGTCTTCCCATGGTCAGCCTCCGATGTTTGCCTACGCCTCTTCTTCCCACTCGCTCTGAATGCGGGCCACCACGTCCTGAATAACAGTAAGCTGGTCTTCCGGACACACGCCGATGAGAGGCTCGCCCTCATCCACGTTATCGCCGCGGCCGAAGTAGACGGAGTAGATGATGCCCTCGGGCCCGGAATAGGTCAGAGGGGTTTCCCGCTTCATGCGGGACACGATGAGAAATTCCATGCCGTCCTGGACCTTGACCGAGCGCTTGCCCGAGACCTTGAGCTTCTGGTCCACTTCCGGAACGAAGTAATACTTCGCGCGCTCCGGAGCGCGGAACAGATACAGGGCCTCCTGCAGAATCAGTTCGATAACTTCCTTGCGGGTCAGGTAATGCTTGATCGTCACCAGCGGCTCGCCCGCCTCAACGAACTGCCCTTCGTGCTGTGTGTGCACGGCCTCGATCACACCCTTCTCGGGTGCCGGGATGGGCTTTTCGTTCTTCTCGCGGGTCAGGTGGGCCAACAGGGTGCCGGGCTTTTCCATAAACTCGCCGCGCGGGCCATGGACCTTCTCGCCGGGCTTTACTGCCGCAAACGAAACCACGCCGGTATGCGGGGCGCGAACCACGATCTCGCGGTACGGAGACGCCTTGACTTTATCGAGCAACTCTTTGATATTCAGCACTATTTTTCCTCTATTACGCTCTGATTCGTGTTTGTTTGAAACACGGGACGCGCTCGGGGGTGTCTCATAAAAATCAGCGATAGTAAAGGTTGCGCCCGCCCATGGTCAGCAGGGACTGATGGAGGTTCTTCTTGACCTCCCGGCGGTCCCAGATGCCATGGATATGGCCGCGAGACAGGGCATGATACGCCTTGTGGTAGTTGGGCGGCACGGTGAGTCCCGTGGTTTCCGAGATAACCCCGGGGCCGGCAAACCCGATGTTCGAAGACTGCACTGCGAACTGATACGGGGAACAGCCCAGGAAGCTGGCTACAGGCCCGGCGTAGGAGTTGGTGTCGTAAAGCACCAGATATAGTCCGCCCGCATCGATGTAACGGCGCACCGCGATGGTGCAGCGCGGCATCTGGATGACTCCGTTGACGCCCTCCTGGATGCGGATACCCGCCGTTCCGTGCACGTAGGCGATGAACGGCTGGCGCTTGCGCGTAGCCCGTTCGGCGGCGCGGATGAACTTTTCACCCTCGGCGGCTCCGACCGAACCTCCCCTGAACGGCGCGCAAAGCACGGCCACCACGGTGTCCACCTCCTCGATGGAGGTCTCGAAGGTGATGCAGGCCGATTTGAGGCCGGTCCGTTCTTTGGCCTTGTCCAGCTTGGTGTCGAACTTCTCGTATCCCAGCGGATTGGTGGACTCCAACTGCTGATTGAACTCCTTGGATTCGCTGTAGTCGAAGACGTTTTGCAGATACCAGCGATACTCCATGGGGAAATGATGGCCGCAGGAAGGACAGACACCCGCGAAATCGCCGAACAGATCCGGCACCCACAGGTCCGGGCAATGGTGAGTCCGCACGTTGGGGCAGGAGATCGTCCGGTCCTCCTGGCTGCGCGGACTGGTCCAGGCCCACTCGCTGCCCACCAGGCAGGCTCCGTCTTCCGGGCTGGAAAGCCGGGTCAACTTGTCCACCACGGCATCCCCCACCTTGGGCTGGGAATGGCCGTTGCCGGGCAGGACCTTGTCCAAAGTCTTCTTCAGGGGCATGAGCACCTTGTGCCGGACAAGATGCGCCTCGGCCCCAAGGTCCTCGAACATGGCGTTGAGCCGCTTCTTCTGACGACCGAGCAGGTCGTAACGCAAAAAGGAATGGGTCGCCCAGATGGTCCCCTTGGTGGCGGCCACGGCTCGGGTGATCACCCCGGTGCCGTCCAGACGGGCATGACGGCTCATGGCCCTGAACTTGCGCTGCCGCTGATCCACCATCCGATCCAACGCGGACGGGGACAGGGTCCAGCGCATGTAGATGGACTCGGCGTCGTCGGTCTTGGTCGTCCGAACGGCCATGGCCCGGTACAGTTTCATGGACTTGACCGAGCTGACCACCTCGTTGGTGGCCTGGATCAACTCACGCCGGAGATCACGGAAAAAGTCATAGTGGGACGGCCGCGCCCCCAGAGGCGGTTCCTTGAGAACGCGGTCCACATAGCCATTTTGCAGATTATCTTCCGCAGTGATGCACAGCTGGCGCGCGCATTTCTCGATCAGCTCCGGCGTGGCCCTGTCCCCGCTGCGGAGCCCTGCTTCAATGGCAGCAGCGCCTTCGGGCGAGATGACCGAGTAGTAGCCGTGGGAAAGCATGATCCGGCGGTCTGCCAGACCGACGGCCTCGGCGCCGCCCGAACCGCCCTCGGAAAAGACGGACACCACGGGCACGCGCAAGGCGGCCAGTTCATAAAGATTACGGGCGATCTGCTGGGCCGCGCCCGGCCAATCCTCCACCGGATACGCGCCGGGCGTGAACACGAAGGTGTGCACCGGAATATTCTCGGTTTCGGCGACCTTCATGTAGTGCAACGCCTTGGCATTGCCCCACGGCTTGACCGAACCGCCGTTCCTGAACGCCTCGCCGTGCCCCTTTTCCTGGCCGATGACCATGACCATCTGGTTGATGACCTTGTCCCCCACCCTGCGGGAAAACACGGCCCTGGCGATGAGCATGCTCGGGTCGATGTTGTACTCGCCCCGCCCGCCTATCTCGGTATAGTTGTCGTAGACGTTTTCCAGGATGTCCTTGAGGCAGACGCGCTGGGGGTGGCGGACAATACGCACCCGGTCCATGGGCGTCAGGGTGGTGTCCAGTTTTCGCTCGGAAAAATCGAACAGGTCCTCGATCCGCGCCAGCTCTTCCCGTTTGACCCCGCCCGGCGTGGCCTGATTGCGTTCCAGCAGTTCACCGAACTTGGCGGCCAACAGCCGGATGGATTCGTCCTCGCGGTTGGCGAAGATGTCGCAAATATAGGTCAGGCGGTCTCTGAGCCCCTGAATTCTTCTTTCCCTGTCCATGCTCAGAACTCCAGGAGCCTGCCGGTCTTGGCCTTCAGGTACTCGATGTTGCTGTAAAATTCATTGGTGGCCCCACCGGTCTCCCCGTCCAGGGTCAAACCGTTCAGGAACTCCAGACCACGCGCCTTGGCCTCGGCCAGATCCTGGCCCCAAACGATGGCCAGGGCCAGGTTCGGGTCGTATTCCATGGGTATTTCATATGCGGTGTCCGTGGGTACGTGGGTATGAACCTGCAGCCAGTCATGCTCCGGCCAGCCCAGCTTGGTGATCGTCCCGGCGCAGGGCGTGAACCGGTTGTCCGTGTTCTCGGCCACCAGCCGGTACTCGATGCCCACGCCCTCGAATGAAATATCTTCCTGAGTATAGCGCAACGGCTCGCCCAGGGCCAGACGGATCTGCTCGGTGATGATATCCACGGGCTGTCCGTTGACGCGCGAAATGACGGCCGAAACGCCGTTCTCCACCTGGATACGGGTGTTGACCTCCATCAAAAACGGTTCGCCGCGGGGGGTAATGATCCATTCCCAGGTGCCGACGTTGTCGTAGCGGGTCTCACGAGCCATGGCCAGAGAGTGGTCGGTGATTTCCGACAACACCCGGTTGGCGTCAAAGGTATAGGAAACCACGCCGGGAGCGAAACCGGGCGCGACCTCGATGCGCTTCTGCTTGCCCGTGGACTGGACCGAGCAGTTGCGCGTGCCGAAATGAATGTGCTGCTCGCCTCCCCGGCCGGATACCACCTGAACCTCCAGGTGGTTGAAGTCGAAAATGCGCTGCTCGATGAGCACGCCCTCGTCCCCGAAATTCCGCTTGGCATAGTTGCGGATACGCCGGAAGACCGAACGGAACTCGTTGAAGTCTCCGACTTCCTCGATGCCCATGCCTCCGCCGCCGGCCGAGGCCTTGACCATGATAACCCCGTCCACGATCCCCTGGCTGGCCTGGAATTCGAACAGGGAGGAGGCGATCTCGTCGGCCTCGATCTCGCTGTACACCGGCCGGTCCGAACCGGGTACGGTGGGTACGTTCAGGGAGCGGGCGATACGCTTGGTGTTGATCTTGTCGCCCAGGTCGCGGATGACCCACCAACTCGGGCCGATGAACTCCATAGGCCTATCCCGCCTGACAACACGACGGGCGAAACGAAAATCCTCGGCAAAGAATCCGTAGCCGGGATGCACGGCCGTGGCCCCGCTCGCATCGGCCACAGAAAAGATTTCATTGGCATCCAGATAGGAGCTAATGGTGTGCACCGCGTCGTCCCCGGCCAGTTCCCGGGCCATCCGGACATGCCCGGACTCCTTGTCGGCGGTCGTGCATACGCAGACAAAATCGATCCCCAGACGCCTGCATGCGGCCATGACCCGTATGGCGATTTCGCCCCGGTTGGCTATGAGGACCTTGTGACGGTCGGTATTATCGATTTTCACTGTCAGCCTTGCTCGCGCTTTTTCTTGCGCAGGGCGATGAGTCTCTTCTGAACCTCGAGAACCAGCTTGTCGAGTTTCATCTGCCGCTGCCGATCCAGATCCACGAAATTCAGCCCTACGACGCCGTTGTCATGCGCCCGCATGCACTTGGCCGTGGCTCCTGCAAGGAACAGCCTGTCCTTGATGAGCAACTCCACGTCAAAGGTCTCTTTTTCAGTGAACCGGCCACTCTTGTCGATGACCGCGAACCCTGTGGCGCTGAGATCGGACACGGCATGAACGATGCCCAGACCGGGAAACCGTACGGTCAACCCCGGGACCTTGGTACGAAAGGCCTTGCGCAGCCGTTCTTCGTCGTCGGGCAACTGTATGTTGAAATCCATAAATCCCCCAAAGGATCTCTTTGTCTGCGCCCGAAGGCTATTTGCCGGACACCCGCTTTTCCAGGACGAATTCAACCCGCCGGTTCTTGGCCCGATACTCCTCGGAAGTGTTCGGGTACAGCGGGTTGAGATAGGCCAGCCCCGTGGCCGTCAGCCGGGTGGATTCCAGGCCCATCTTGAGCAGTTCGCGCAGCACGTTGACCGCGCGCATGGCTGAAATCTCCCAGTTGTCCTTGAAGCGCGAGTTGCCGCCCGGCCTCACGTTGTCGGTGTATCCGACGATCTTGATGTTCTGGTCTTTGTGTTTGATGAAAAAATCCTTGAGATCGGTGACCAGCTGCACCCCCTTGGGCGTGAGGGTCACCCGGCCGGACTCGAACATGACGTCCCCGGGCACGCGCAGGGTGATGATACCGTCCTCGAAGTTGGCGCTGACCAGCCCTTCCACGCCCTTCTTGGTCTGTAGGGTTTTGACCTCGGCAAAGACCTTGCGCTGGGACTCGATGATCTGGCGACGCATCATGGCCTGGTCGATGAGGACCCCGGCCTCTTCCCGGGTTATGCGGCTTGTGGAAATCTTATCCATCTTTCCCTGCAAGGCTTTCGTCACGGACGTGAAAGTATCCGAAAACTTTTGCGTGTCGATGGTCGACATGGAATAGAGCAGGACGAAGAAAACCAGCAGGAGCATGGAGAGGTCGGCAAAAGTCGTCAACCACTCGGTGCTCTCCTCTTCGTCTGACTCGAAGTCCAGGAGCAGATCGTCGTCGTATTCGCTGCTCATCGCTGGGTCTCTCGATCCGCCGGGGCCAGGAAGGAGGACAGCTTCTCATAGACCAGGCGGGGGTTGTTGTTCTCGAGGATGGACTTGGCCCCCTCGAAAATCACTTCCAGATGCAGTTGTTCCTGCAGGGTGCGGGCCTTGAGTTTGGCCGCAATGGGAATGAAAAAGAGCGTGGACATGGCCGACCCGTAGAAGGTGGTCAACAGGGCCACGGCCATGGCCGGGCCGATGGATTTGGGGTCGTCCAGCTGGGAAAGCATCTGAACCAGGCCGATGAGCGTACCCATCATTCCGAAGGCCGGGGCCAGACCTGCCAGCCGCTTGAAAACGTCCTGGGCCACCTGATGGCGGCGGCGCATGGAGTTGATCTCGATGGACAGGGTGGAACGGATGAGCGACGGGTCCGCGTTGTCCGCGATGAGCTGGCAGGATTTTTTGAGGACCATGTTCTCGGTCTGGACGTTCTCCAGCGCGATGAGGCCCTCACGGCGGCTGATCTCGGCGACCTTGACCATGATGTTCACCACGTCGCGGGTGCGGCTCTTGCGTCCGATGAACATCTTGAACGCAGCCTTGAAGGACTGTATGATCTCCTCGAACGGGAAGGCCACCAGGATAGAGGCAAGCGTACCACCGATAACGATCATCATACCGGGGATATTGATGAAAACATCGACCGCCCCACCGAGGATGATGGCTCCGATGATGAGCGACAATCCCACGGCAAGACCAAGTAGTGTCACGATATCCATAAAGCGCGCCTATCCTTCACGAGTCTGATCGGTCCGTTTGCAAAAGCCTGCTCCCCCTGCCCGACATCAAGCCAAGCCACAAGGAGTCCACATGGAATACCATAGGAAGATACGACATTCTGCCGCATACATACATGAAAAGCTAGACAAAATTCAACCCGGTACCGTTGCATTTATAACGGGTACAGGCCTTGGCCCCCTGACTTCGGCCATCGAGAACCCGGTCTTCATCCCCTACGGCGACATCCCGGAATTCCCGGTATCCTCGGTCAAAAGCCATGCCGGACGCCTCATTTCAGGCTCCATCGAAGGCAGGCCGGTCCTGGCCCTGGACGGCCGTTTCCACCTCTACGAGGGGTTCACCCCGAAGGAGGCCACCCACAACATCCGCGTGCTCGGCGAACTTGGCATCAAGACACTGGTCCTGACCAACGCGGTGGGCGCGCTCAACCCGTCATTCGAGGTGGGTTGTCCCATGCTTATCGAGGATCATATCAATCTGACCGGCATGACGCCCCTGCGCGGAGAGAACGTCGACGCCTGGGGCGACCGTTTTCCCGACATGTGCGCGGTCTACGATCCGGCCCTGCGCAGCCTCGCCGTCCAAAAAGCCCTGGAACTCGGCATCCGACTGGAGCGCGGCGTGTTCATGCAGGTTCTCGGTCCGAACATGGAGACTCCGGCCGAAACCCGAATGTACCGGATCATGGGCGCGGACGCCATCGGCATGTCCACCTGCATGGAGGCCATCGCCGCTCACCATATGGGCATACGCCTCCTCGGCCTGTCCTGCCTGACCAACAAAAACCTGCCCGACTGCATGCAGGAGGCATCCCTGGATCAGGTCATTGCCCAGGCCGAGAAATCTTCTGCGGCCATGGTCAAACTCCTGCGTGCCATCCTAAAGGAAATGCCGGAAACTGCCGAATAGCCTTCGGGACACCCCCTAGAATCGACACGGCTAACCAGCGACCGGGACAATGATATGAACAAAGCGGCCTTGAGCATACTGACGGCAATCCTCCTGCTTTCCCTGCAGGGATGCGGTAATCGCATGTGGGAGGATACCAAGAAGACCACTTCCGACACGTTCGACTACGTGTTCGATACCACGCCCACGGCCCGCTCCTATCACGACACCGCGTCCGTCCCCATCATCGAACTCAACGACCGGGCCGCCGACGTGCTCTTCTCCAATGTGGCCAGCGACGAACTGACCATTCACTCCGCCGTGTTCACTGCGCCGTTCACCAACCAGAACGACCCGGGCGACAAATCGGTCTTCGGCCGCACCATGGCCCAACAGGTCGCGGACCGTCTCGTCCAGCACGGCGTGCGCATCACCGAAGGCACCCCCAACGCCACGGACTTCACCTACGCGGCAGGCGTCAGCGCCGAGGACTACACCAAGGCCGCAGGGCTTGCGGGGTCATCCCGCGAACTGCCGCCCCGGTCCGCCAAACTCGTAGGCTCCTATGTCATCGCCGACCGATACGTGTACATGACCGCCCGCGTCGTACGTCTTGTGGATTCCACCGTGGTCTCGGCCCACAACTGGACCCTGCCCATCACCGACAGCGTCCGGGAAATGCTACCCCAACTCAACGCCAAGGACGAAGGGCTGGTCCCCACGGTCAAAACCTCGTTCAACGATTAACGGGCCAGGGCCGCCTCCCGCGGGGCCCCGCCGGCCGGGCGTCTTCGACGGTTTAAGAACCTCTTGAAAGAGGTTCTTAAGAATCTCCAGAACTTTTTATGCCGCTTCGCGGGGTCCTGCGAGCCTAATCAACAGTGCCCTTACCCAGGATGCCGGACGCAAAAAAGGCGGACCGCGTAACGGCCCGCCCTTCCTTTAAGGCTTCCTACTCCGGGTCAGTCGATTTCTTCGTATTCCTCGACGCGCCAGACAGCGCCCGCGTCTTCGCCCCACTCCTTTTTGGCCAGCCGATGACCGAGATTGAAGGCCTTGGTGTTCACGGCCCTGATCTTAGGCGGGAGCACGGCCTCCAGGCTTTTGCGCATGGTCGCCTGATTGATGAACGGCAAAAGGCAGGACAGCGCTCCAAGAACCACTGTGTTCATGGCCTGGACGATTCCGACCTTGTCCTTGGCCAGGGCGGTAAACGGCAGGCCGAGGTACTGGTTGGTAGGCGGTTGCTTGACCAGATCGGATTCGATGACCAGGATGCCGCCCTTCTTGAGATACGGAAAGTAGGCGTTGCACGCTTCCTGAGACAGGGCCACGAGCAGGTCGAGAGATTCGGCCTTGGGGTAACTGATACGCCCTGAACTGATGACCAGATCACACTTGCTGGACCCACCGCGCGCCTCGGGGCCGTAGCTCTGGGTCTGGGTGACGTTGTAGCCGTGGCCGAGCGCAAGTCCCTGGCCCATGATCTTGCCGAGCGTGATGATGCCCTGTCCGCCGAGTCCGGAGAAACGGATTTCGAAACGGTTGAGTTCCTGTTGCGCTTTCATCTACTTGCCCCCCTTTGCGGCCTGGGCGAGGAATCTCTCCTGACGGGCGTAATACAATTCCTCATAGCCGGGCTTGCCCCGGTCCACGAACACGCCGATGGGCATCCGGTCCGCCCGCTTGTCCTCGGGCAGCTCGTTGTAGCGCTCCACGGGTATGGCCGTGGACTTGAGCCATTTGTACATGTCCACCGGGGACTTGTATTTGTTCTTGCGCCCGAACTGGGTGTGGCACGGCGTGATGGCTTCCACCAGGGAAAAGCCGGGCCGTTCCAACGCCTCCATCATGATCTTTTCCAGCCGGTTGACGTGGAAGACCGTGCCGCGCGCCACATAGTTGGCGCCCGCGCCCTTGGCCAGTTCCACGGTATCGAAGCTGTGGTCCAGCTGACCGAAAGGATTGGTCATGGTGGTCGACCCTTCGGGCGTGGCCGGTGAGGACTGGCCGCCGGTCATGCCGTAGATGTTGTTGTTCAGAATCATGGCCGTGATCCCGATGTTGCGCCGAGCGGCGTGGATCAGGTGGTTGCCGCCGATGGACAGGGCGTCGCCGTCGCCCATGAGCGCGATGACGTTCAGCTTCGGGTTGGACATCTTGATGCCCGTGGCAAAGCTGAGCGCCCGGCCATGCGTGGTATGCACGGTGTTGAAGTCCACATACACGGCCAGTCGTCCGGAACAGCCGATGCCCGCGACCACGACCACGTCGTCCTTGGGAATCCCCAATGCGTGAATGGAGCGGATCAGGGTGCCGAGCACGATGCCGTGTCCGCAGCCCGCGCAGAGCACGTGCGGGAACTTCTTGTTATGCCTCAGGTATTGATGGATGATTTCGTTTCCGGTGATATTGCTCATGTGGCTACCCCTGCATGATGACCTTGAGGATTTCCGAGGGAGTGACGATCTGACCGTCAACGCGGTTGATGGTCCGAACCGCTGCGTGGCCCATGTTCACGCGCTTCACTTCGCGTGACATCTGCCCCATGTTCATTTCCGGGACCACCAGGGTCTTGGCGTGAGCCAGAATCTTCTCCGTCTGCCTGCGGGGGTACGGGAACAGGGTCATGAGCTTTAGCAGACCGGCCTTGACGCCGTTGCTGCGTGCCTGCTGCACGGCCAGTTCGGCGGACCGGGCCACCGAGCCGTAGGCGATGACGCAAATGTCGCAGTCGTCGGTCATGATCTCTTCCACCAGCTGGATGTCATAGAAGAACTGGTCGATCTTGCGATGAATTCGGTCCATGAGCTCGACCACTTCCTCGGGCCGCTGGGTGGGGAACCCGTTGCGGTCGTGGGTCAGGCCGGTGACGTGAAAACGGTACCCCGAACCGATGGGCGGCATGGGCGGTACGCCGCGCACGGTTTCCTCGTACGGCTTGTACCACTCGGGCGGCATGCTGGGGACGGTGCGCGAAAAAACCTCGTACTCCCCCTCGTTGGGCAGCTCGATTTTCTCGCGGGTATGAGAGGTGACTTCGTCCAGAAGCAGGATGACCGGGGTGCGATACTTCTCGGCCATATTGAAGGCCGTAATGGTCATATCCAGGCACTCCTGCACGTTGGAGGCGGACAGTACGATGATCGGATGATCACCGTGGGTGCCCCACCGGGCCTGCTGCACATCGCCCTGGGCCGGGCTGGTGGGCAACCCTGTGGACGGACCGCCACGCATGACGTTGACCAGCACCATGGGGGTCTCGGCCATGACGGCGTAACCCAGGTTCTCCTGCATGAGCGAGAAGCCGGGGCCGGAGGTGGCGGTCATGGCCTTGCGCCCGGAAAGTGATGCGCCGATGACCGCGCCCATGCTGGCGATCTCGTCCTCCATCTGCATGAACACGCCGTTGTCCATTGCGGGCAGTCGGGAGGCCATGATTTCCATGATCTCGGAGGACGGTGTGATGGGATAGCCTCCGAAGAACGTGCATCCTGCCAGCAGCGCCCCCTCGACAACGGCCTCATTGCCGAGCGCGAAAATCTCGGTACGTTTCTTTGGTCTGGGCATGTCGATTAAGCTCCCTTACCGGCCTTCTTCTTGGGCGGCGCGGTTTCGGCGTCCTTCTCGGACAGCCCGTTTTCCATCGGTTCCTTGTCGCTGACCACGATAGCGAAATCCGGACAGTGCAGTTCACAAAATCCGCACCGGATACAGTCTTCCTCGCGCTCCACCACGGCCTTGCCTTCAAGGCTCAGGCCCAGGACCTTGCCCGGACAGAACTCGACGCAAATGCCGCAGCCTTTGCACCAGTCCGGGTAGACGGTCACCTTGTTCTTGCCTTTGTTCTTACGGGACATGGCTCCTTCCAGGGCTGCTAAAATTCCTCAGGCCAAGCCTGAGCGAAAAAAACACTCTCCCAAAGGCACCTCTTACTAATGGTACCCAGTTGATTTTCTAACAGGAATTTCCGTTGTGTCCAATGATTTCAAAAAATTGATTTTCCCCTTTCAAAAACCAATGGCGTAAAAACGCAAAATGCGCCCGAAGGATTCCCCTTCCGGCGCATTTTTCAAACGGAAAAAACCGATTATCAGGCGGCGAGCACAGCAAGGGCGTTGATCACCGAGGCGGCCAGCGCGCTCCCCCCCTTGCGCCCTTCAACAGAAATGAACGGGATATCCCGACTCATGAGCAACGCCTTGGATTCAGCTGCGTTCACGAATCCGACGGGCATACCGACAACGAGACGCGGGCTTGTCGCCCCGTTATCCACGTGCTCCACCAACCGAATCAGCGCTGTCGGGGCATTTCCGACGACCCAAATATCAGGTGAGAGCTCAGCCACGGCTACGTCCACGGCCGCCTTGGCCCGTGTTATTCCCTCAGCCTTGGCACGGTCGATGACACGCGGATCGTTCATGAGGCAGTGCACGGAACAATCCAGCGGATCGAGCCTGCGAACAGGCATCCCGCGTTTGGCCATCTCGGTATCGGAGACGATCACCGCCCCGTTTTTCAGGGCGTTCAAACCGTTCTCCACGGCCTTTGCGTGGAATCGGGCAAGCGAGAGCATCTCGAAATCCGCGGTTGTATGAATCATGCGCCGGACTATTTCCCACTGCGCCCCCTGAAACGGACGCGGCTCGGGGACTTCCGAGTCGATGATCCGAAAGGATTCGGCCTCGATATCCTCGGGTTTCTGAAAGCTCTGGAAGGTTATTTCGGACAAGACGGCACCCTCCGGGTACAAATTTTCATCATTTCTTTAATCGTTTTTTTCGGAAAAACGAAACGGTCCGGAACAGTTTTCACTCGTTTTCCGGACCGTTTCGTTCAGTGACAATCTCTTTTCGCGGGCCTGCCCGCTGCGGTCTCCTAGCGGTCCCGTGCCTGGTAGCGTGAAAGTTGTGCCTCCAGGCGGCGGCTGTAGGAAGTTAAAATGTAGCAGATCATGAAGTACAGGCAGGCGATGGTGATCCAAATCTCGAAGGAGGCAACCGTTTCACGGTTGTCTACCTGGATACCGGTACGGGTCAACTCGATGACGCCGAGAATGGCGGCCAGGGAGGTGTCCTTGGTCAGTGAGACGAACTGGTTGACGAAGGACGGGATCATGTTGCGCAGCGCCTGGGGCAGAATGACCAGCTTCATGGCCTGAACGTGAGACAGGCCGGTGGACCGTGCGGCCTCCATCTGTCCCTTGGGCAGAGCCTTGACGCCCGCACGGACGATCTCACCCACGTAGGCGCCCGTGAAGATCATGAAGCAGAACATGGTCGTGGTGAAGGCTGGCAGGTTCTGCCCGATAATGACCGGAGCCAGGTAATAGAACCAGAAGATAAGGAGCAGGAGCGGCATGCCGCGAATGATTTCGATGTAACAGACAGCCGGTATCTTGACCCACCAGCGCTTTGACATGCGCATGAGGCCTGCGGCCATGCCTATCCAGAAAGCCCCGAAGATGCCGAAAAAGGCCAGAATGACGCTGGCCACCAGCCCTTCGGGGTTGTGAATGAAGGGAAAACGCCAGTCAAAGGACGTTGTCCCGTAGAGAAAGTAATCCAGGTTGCCGAACGCGATATCCCAATGCATGACAAGCCCTCCCTAGTACATGACCTGAATCATGAAGTGCTTGTTGTACATGGTGATGCAGAACGAGACGACCAGAGAGATCGCCAGGTAGATCAACAGGGCAACGGTGAATGCCTCGAACGGCATGGCGTGGTAGGACTCGATCTGGGTGGCCTGGTACATCAGGTCGGTGACGCCAAGGACCATGACCAGGGACGAGTTCTTGATCAGGTTGAGAGCCTGGGAAATGAGGGGCGGAATCACGATACGCAAGGCCTGAGGCAGGATGACGTAACGGTAGCCCTGCAGGAAGGACAGGCCCACGGCGCGGGACGCTTCGAGCTGATTCTTGGGAATGGAAAAGATGCCCGCGCGGATTTCCTCGGCAATGAAGGCCGAGGTGTACACGGTCAGGGCAATGATGCCCATGATCAGTTCCACGTTGAGCAGCATCCACTCACCCACGAAGTGGTGTCCGAGCAGCGTAAATTCCCCGGGGAACCAGTAGTACAGATCGTTCATCCACGAGTTGATGACGTCGGGGATGATCACGTGCGCTCCGTTGTACCAGAAGAATATCTGAATGAGCAGCGGCGTGTTGCGGAAAAATTCGGTGAAGGCGAGGCTGAACCACTGGAAGGGCTTAAACGGCGTCATGCGCATGACGCAAATGATGATACCCAAAATCATGGCGCAGACCAGAGAAATAATCGAGATCTGCATGGTGGTACAGAACCCTTCCCACATCCACTGGGCGGGTTCGCCCGAGAACATCCTGGCCCAATGAAAAGTATATTCCAAAATGAAATCCGTCGGTTGTAGTTGCTGCAAAAACCGGGAGCGCCCTTGGCGCTCCCGGTGTATCAACCTAAATAAGCCTTACATGGGCCAGAGTTCCATCTCCCAGCCGGCGGGCAGGTCGTAACCCATCCACTTCTTGAAGAGCTTCTGGTAGGAACCATCGAGCCACATCTCGTTGAGGGACTTGTTGACGAAGTCGCGGAAAGCGGAATCGTTCTGCGGAACGCCGAGACCGTAGGGCTCGGAGGAGAAGAAGGCGCCGACGATTTCCCACTTGTCGGGATTGTCGTCACCGGCCTTGAGACCGGCCAGGATGCCGGAGTCGGTGGTCACAGCCTTGACCTTGCCCTGCTTCAGAGCCATGAAGGCCTGCGGGTACTCGTCATAGGAGATGACCTGGGCCTTGGGCTGGGCGGCCTTGATGTTCTTTTCGGAAGTGGAGCCCTTGACGGTACCGACCTTCTTGTTGGCCAGATCGTCGGTGGAGTTGATGCCGGAGCCCTTTTCGACCAGCAGCTTCTGGCCGTCCATGAAATAGGTGATCGAGAAGTCGATCTGCTCGTCACGGGAGAACTTGTGGGTCATGGTGGCGGCCAGCATGTCCACGGAGCCCTGAGCCAGCATCGGGATGCGGTTCTTGGAGGTGACGACCTTGAACTCGGTCTTCACGCCGAGCTTGTCAGCGATGTACTTGCAGATGTCCACGTCGAAGCCCACCAGTTCCTTGGTGTTGGGGTCGACGAAACCGAACAGGTTAACGGAGTCCTTGACGCCGCAAACCAGCACGCCCTTGGCCTTGATGTCCTCGATTTTGCCAGCGAATGCAGCGTTGGCCGCAAAGGCGAAGGACAGGACCAGTGCCAGAATCAATACCAAACGTTTCATGAATCCTCCTCTCTCTAGAGATTCCAGTTTTATGCCAATTAAAGAATTTCCTTCAGGAAGTTCTTTGCGCGCTCGTGTTGGGGATTGCTGAAGAATTCGTCGGGAGCGGCCTGCTCTACGACCACCCCGCCGTCCATGAACAGGACGCGGTCGGCCACTTCGCGGGCAAAGCCCATCTCGTGGGTCACGCAGAGCATGGTCATGCCCTCGCGCGCCAGGTCTTTCATAACGTTAAGCACCTCGTTGATCATCTCAGGGTCGAGCGCCGAGGTGGGCTCGTCAAAAAGCATGACCTTGGGCTTCATGGCCAGGGAACGGGCGATGGCTACACGCTGCTGCTGACCGCCGGAAAGTTCGGCCGGATATTTGTGTGCCTGGTCGTGGATGCCCACCCGCTCGAGCAGATGCAGGGCGATCTCCTCGGCCTGGTCCTTGGGCATGTTCTTGACCTTGGTGGGAGCCAGGGTGACGTTGCGCAGTACCGAAAGGTGGGGGTAAAGATTGAACTGCTGGAATACTATACCGATTTCGGCCCGCAGATCGTTGATATTGACGTCCTTGTCAAGGATGTCCTTGCCGTCGAACAGGATCTGTCCCTTCTGGTATTCCTCGAGCCGGTTGATACAGCGAATGAAGGTGGATTTGCCGGACCCGGACGGGCCGCAGATGACCAGCACCTCGCCCTTGTTCACGGATTCGGTGATCCCCTGCAGAACGTGAAAATCGCCATACCACTTGTGCAGTTTCTGCACTTCAATCATTGCCATTTGCAGTTGTCTCCGAACCTGAATGTGAAAATAAAGATAAAAAGCCCCTCCAATCCGCCACGTACCCAGACGGACCGACAGAGCCCCAGTCACAGACAAAAAATATTGTCCGAAATTGAAATAAAGTCAAGGCATCCGGGGAAAAATACAACATTGTCAACTCCCGTCCCGCAACGGTTTCATGTCGTTTTTCCGGGCATAATCCCTACGCGGACCACCCTGTTTTCCCCATGTCGAAACGCTCCGAATGATCCGCCACAAATTCCAACCGGATAGATCAAATACGGTTTTATGCCACCGGCCTGCCCGGTTATTGCAGCCCTGCTTCGTGGTAGTATTTCTCCGCACCGGGATGGATGGGCGCGGATAATCCCTGCAGCATGGACTTTTTCGTCAATCCCGAAAATGCAGGCTGCTGCGCCTTGAAGGTCTCGAAATTTTCAAGGACCTCTCTTGTTATGGCATAGACGACAGGTGCCGGGACATCCGTCGAGGTCACCAGGGTAGCCTTGACCCCGAAGCTTTCCACGTCTTCGCCTTTGTTGGCAGCTCCGGGATAGTATTTCATGTTGATCCGCGACGGGACATAATAGGGGTGCAGCACGAACAAGGTGTCAACACCGACGATCGGCACGAAACGCACTTTTCGTTCTCCTCTGGTAACCTTGAGGATAGCTGCCGAAGGATGCCCAACCGTATAAAAAAAAGCGTCCAATTCACCGGCTTCAAGCATCCTGATAGCCTTCACGGCCTTGACCTCGACGACTTCCATTTCAGCGAGGTCAATCCCTGCAGCGTTCAAGGCATCCAAAGAGTTTTGGTGCTGTCCTGAGCCGGGGTTGCCGATATTGACCCGTTTACCCTTCAGGTCGTTGATGTCGCGGATGCCCGAATCGTCTGTGGCCACCAGAGTTACCGTCTCCGGATGCAAAGAAAATACGGAGCACAGCTTCTTCTGCGGTCCGCGCGACTGCCACTCGGCCAAGCCGTGCACAGCCTGAAACTGGCGGTCGGCCTGTGCAAGGCCGAATTGAAGATCCCCGGCGAGGACTCCGTTGATATTGAAGACAGACCCGCCCGTTGCCTCGACCGTGGCCCGGATATTGTATTTGTCCCGCTTGAGATTGACCATGTTGGCGATGGCTCCGCCCGTGGGATAGTACACGCCGGAGATACCGCCGGTGCCGATGGTGACGAACGTGGGCTTGCCTGTCGTATACACAAGAGGCACAGCTTGGGTTGAAGCAAGCACGACCTTGGGCTGTTGCAGCTCGGCCTCCTGCCCTGCCCCTGTTCCGGAGGAAGATTGCTGATCATTCCCGGAATCGGTGCAGGCAGCGAGAAGCAAGACCGAAAAAAGCAATACCGCCACTGCGGAAAGCCCCCTGACTCTCGCCATCATGCCTCGCCTCCTCTGGTAATCGCTTATTCCGCATATTCATAAGCAGACGTACGAACAGCCCATCGCATAACGGATACGCTCTTTTCAATCATCTAGCAAACATGGAATGCGGTTGAACCAAGACGGGTGTCCGATACAGCTTGCGCCCTGGAAGTCCGGGGCAAAGACAACAAAAGGAAATCCCGTTCAACGCATAAAAAAAGACCGCTCCGAAGAGCGGTCTTGATTTTTTAAAGGCTGGTGCGAACTAGTTCAGTTCGCGTTCCTGCGGGAACAGCGGCAGGTACCGGTACACCAGGGTCAGAACCAGGAAGCCGTAAGCCACGATCATGATCGAGGAGGCGTACTCAACCCAGTTGGGGTAGTAAACCTGCCAGCTGTCGAACGGCATGCTCGGGAAGGCGATGGTCTGAACGGTGAAGATGTACCGGTTCAGGGACACGCCGATGCAGTCGAGAATGGCTGCGGTGTACAGCAGGGCCGGACGATTGCGAATGGACGGGGTGATCAGCATGATGGCCGGGATCACACCGCAGATGACGATCTCCGTGTAGAGCAACCACTTGCCGTAAATGAAACCGTAGAACATCTCATCAAAGGTCAGGCCGACAGAGGGCAGGTAGCCGGTGGCCCAACCCCAGGTGTCCAGAATCTTGAAGAACATGTAGACGGTCAGCATGGTGCCGGCAATCTTGCCCATGAGGGCCTTGGTCTTGTAATCCACCAGTTTCTTGCCGGTCAGCTTCTCCATGAAGGTGGCAACCAGGACGGTGAAAACCGGACCGGAACCCACGGCGGAGAGAACGAACAGGAAGAAGGTCCACGGCCAGATGAAGAAGCCCTCGCGGAAGGCGAAGGGACGACCGATCAGGACGCCGTACATGCCACCCAGGGACCCCTGGTGGAAGGTGGACAGGAATGCGCCGATACCGGCGAACAAAGCCATGTTCACGTGCATGTTGTGGGCTAGGGCGTGGATGAAGGGAATCTTGTTCAGCTGCTTCTGCTCCAGGACCAGCGGGACGAACTCGATGATCAGGACGGTGCAGTAGCAGGTGATGCAGAAGATAACTTCGGTCAGCATGGAGTGGACGTTCGGATGCCAGTAACCGAACCACGCGCGGCCGGGCTGCCCGATGTCGAGCGTCAGGACCAGCATGGCGCCGGAGTAACAGATGAAGCCCACGACAACAGTCAGGTTGATGATCTTCTCAAGCTGTTTGATCTTGAGGATGTACTTGAGCAGACCGGTGAAGAACGCACCGGCGCCCAAGGCGATCACGGCCAGGTCAAAGGTGATCCAGGCACCGAACCCGAAGTAGTTGTCCAGGCCGGTGGTGCCGATTCCATTATACAGGACGAGCACGGCGGCGTAGAGGCCCCACAGGAAGAAGGCCAGAATGACGGCTGTCCAAATCAGGAACTTGCCGAAGGAGCAACGCTGCACTCCTTCCGGAAAGAGTTTGCTATCCATTGTTCAGCCTCCTAGTGGTGTCCGCCGGCTTCGGCGTTGTAGTTGTCACCCTGCTTGCGGACCCATTCGCGCTCGGACATGTAGTAGACCTGCGGATGCAGCCCCAGCTTCTCGAGCAGACGGAACGCGTGCGGGCTCTTGGAGAGCTCATGCACCTTGTGCTCCGGGTTGTTCAGGTCGCCGAAGGTGATCGCCTTGGTCGGGCAGATGTCTGCGCAGGCGGTGGTGTACGCGCCTTCGGGCAGGTTCATCGGATCCTCGCCGTCCATGCGGGCCTTGTCCTTGGCCGCCAGGTAACGAGAGTGGCAGAAGCTGCACTTCTCGACCACGCCGCGCGGTCGCACGGAGGTGGACGGGCTCAAGCCCTTGTCCATGCCTTCCGGCCAGAGGGGATCCCACCAGTTGAAGTACCGGGCGTGGTAGGGGCAGGCAGCCATGCAGTATCTACAGCCGATGCAACGGGGGTAGATCTGGGAGACGATGCCGCCCTCCTCGTTCTTGTCCGTGGCAACGACCGGGCACACGGGCACACAAGCCGGAGTGCCGCACTGCATGCAGGGACGCGGCAGGTAGGCGGTCTCGTGTTCCGGGAAGGCCTTGCCGTTGGACAACTCGTAGACGTTCATCCAGGTCAGGGTCCTGAGCTTGTTCGACGCGTCATCGCGCGGCTTGGTCAGGGCCTGAACGTAGTTATAGGGGTCGCTTTTGGTCATGGGAGCGATATTGTTTTCCACCTGGCAGCCGACCATACAGGCGCCGCAGCCGGTGCATTTGTCAATATCAATGACCATGCCCCATCTGATTTTGAATTCTTTAGTTTGCATTGACGGTTCCCCCTAGATTTTGGCGACGTTCACAGTGGAACCGGCCCATGTGGAGGCGCCGGCGGCAGCCTCCGAGCTCACCGTGAGAATCTTGTAGACATTATCGCCCTTGCCCTTCGAGAACTCGTCGCCCACGGTATGGCCCAGCCCCAGCGGAGCGGCCACGACGCCGGGCATGACGCCTTCGAAGATCTGAACCAGGGCTTCGCATTCGCCCTTCCCACCGGAGAGCTTGACCTTGGACCCGACGGTCACGCCAAGCTGTTTGGCGGTGGCCGAACCCATCATCACGACCATGTGGTCGCCGACCAGCTGGTTGTTGCTGATGGTGCACGGCGCGTTGGGCGTGGTAGCCTGATTGGCGGTACCGACGTTGAGCATGGTGTAGGGAGCCAGTCCCACGGCACCGGTACCCTTGACGGGAACCGCGGCCTTGCCAAGCACGTTGGCTGCAAGAGAAGCGGCCATCGGAGTTTCGCCTTCTACCACGTAAGCCTCGCCGCCCTGCAGGGCGTCCATATCCGCGCCAATGGCTTCAGCCTTGGCACCGAGGACCTCTTCGAAGGACTCGAAGCCGAGGTCGGCCAGGCCGAGCATGAAGGTGGCGGCGGAAGCCGCGTCCACGGACGGTTTGCAGACCGGCGCACCCAGGGAGTAGGTGGCGGCGGCCAAACCGTAGGGGCTGGCCAGATCGTCGAACCGTTCATAGGGATGCAGGCTCGGCAGGACCAGGTTGGCCGTTGCCGTGGTTTCGGTCTGGACCACGTCGAAGGCCACGGTGAAGCCGGCCTTGACCTTTTCGGGCAGGGCGTAGGCGGGGTTGGCCTCGTAGACGAACAGCAGGTCGGTATCCACGCCTTCCAGGATGTCCGACTTGAACATCTCGGAGCGGGACATGGCGGACGGAATGGCCTTGGCGAACTCGGGCAGAGCCTTCATGGCACCGCCGAGCAGCAGGTTCAGCGCGAACGCCGCACCGTGGGCCGCGACCGGGCCAGCGGGAACCACCACCGGGTTGGAGGCGGTCAGCAGCTGTTTGGCCAGGGCGGCCAACTGATCGGCCTTGACGCCGGTGGCTGCCTCGACCTTGGCCGGGCTGTACTCGCTCATGACCATGGCCTTGAACTGGCTGAAGTCGGCCGTGTTAACGGTCTTCCCGGCCTGCAGGACATAGTAGGCGATGCCCAGGGTGAATGCGGCCATGCCCTCGGCCGGAACCGGAACCCACTTGGAGGTCACGGAAGCGGTCTTGGTCTGCATGGGACCGGCGAAGATGAACTTGCCGGACTCGTTGGCCGCAAACGACTTGAGGTTGACGACTGTCGGGCCCCAGGATTCCAGGGCGTCCGCCCCGGCCAGCAGGACCAGGTCAGCCCCTTCCAGGTCGTAACCGATCTGGCCGGAGCCGCCCATCAGGCCGGTCCAGGCCTTGTCGGCCGCCTGCATGTCGCAGGGCATCATGTAAAACGCGTCGCTGCCCTTGGAGGTCAGCAGCGCGGAGAAGACCTCGTTGGCGGTACCCGTCTGATCGCCGGAGATGACCGCCACCTTGGAACCGGCGGCTGCCAGCTTCTCGGCCACGACTTCCTGGGCTTTCTCCCAGGTGATCTCCTGGCCGTCCAGCATGGGGGCCTTGATCCGGTTGGGGCTGTTCTTGACCTGAACGCCGTTGGCGCACAGGGGACAGATGCCGCCGCCCGAAATCGGGTTGTCTTCGTTGCCCATGGTCCCGAAGGCCTCACCGGCAACGGTCCGGACCTTTACGGCACAACCGGACTCACACATCTTGGACACAGTGGGTTTGGCTTCCATGGCCCCGTATTTCAACGTGGGAATCCAGGGCCAGTTCTGTGTCCAGATGGAAACATCATCAAGGGCTTTCCAGACCGTCGGAGTAAAAAGAATACCGACGGTGGCGCCCGCACCCAACTGAATAAAAGTTCTGCGTGCTACGCTCATTCTCAGTACCCCTTTACTTGTGACAGGTGTAGCAGGCGTTGGGCTGGCCCTTGAGGGCGTGACACCGTTCGCACTTCCACATCTTCATGGTGGTCTTGCTGTACCCGGACAGGATATTGCGCTCGAAGGCCGGCGGCACATCGTTCGCCTGGATATCCTTCGGGTGGCAGAGGTTACAATTCTGCTCGGGGGCCTCGCCCTCGAAGACCGAGGGATCGACCACGTCGGACAGCTCCTTCTTCATGCTCGCCAGTTCCTCAATGGAGAGGTTCATGTGCGAGGCATGCGAGAAGTAGACGTTGTCCGGCTGGTACTGATAATTCAGCCAAGGAACTTCCTTGCCCTGGATCAGATACTTGACCACGTACTCGCGTTCGGCCTGCATCTTGTCGTCGTCCGAGGAAGCAAGATTGTCCTCGATGGCGCCGATTCCGGCCTTCATGATTGCGTCGTAGTCATTCGGGTCGATTCCTTCCTCGGCGATGGCCGCCTGGGCCTCCTCGGGATCGACCGCGTGACATTCGGCGCAGACTTCGTTGGTCGGGAAACCGGCATAAGTGCCGTCATCCCGGAAATAGTGACAGCTTTCGCAATCCATTCCCTGACCGTCCACGTGCACGGCGTGGCTGAACCAAATAGGCTGTTCCTCCTTTTCGAAGAACAGACCGGGGATAACAGCCCACCCCAAGACGCAGGTAGCCAGGAAGCCGATGATAAAGGGGAACACCCCTCCACACCGTTTTGATGCTTTTCTTTCCTCCATAACCTCGCCCCATCACTCTAAAGTTAATGTGAAAATCACACCAATTGAACTACGTTTCCATAAGGCACCAATTGATTTGGTGTCAAGAGAATATGAAAATTTTCACGAACTCTCGAATGAGTAAATACGCAGGTATTCCAATTGGTAATCCACCACAATCAACCGGGCGTTTATTTCACCGCCCGACCGTAGACATCGTCGAAACGGACGATGTCGTCCTCCTCCAGATACGGCCCGCTCTGTATCTCGATGATGTTCAGCGGAACCTTCCCCGGATTGGCCAGCCGATGCTGTGAGGCTTTGGGAATGTCCACGGACTGGTTTTCCACCAGGATGCGCGGCTCATTGTCCACCTCCACCTCGGCCGTGCCGTCAACCACCACCCAATGCTCGCTGCGGTGATGGTGCATCTGGGAGCTCAAACGCGCCCCGGGCGTGACCTGGATGCGCTTGATCTTGTACTGCGGCCCTTCTTCCAGCACCGTGTAGTTGCCCCACGGGCGGTACACGGTCGTGTGGCTCTCGACCAACTGGCTGCCCTGCGCCTTGAGGGCCGCAACCACGTCGCGCACGGTCTGCACGCGGTCCATGGGGCAGGCCAGGGTCGCATCCCTAGTCTGAACCATGATCGAATCCTTCAAGCCGGACACCGCAAGCTTGCCGCCCTCGCTGATGAGCAGACACCCCTCGCAGTTCATGGCCAGCACATCGCCACGGATGACGTTGCCGTTGCCGTCCTTGTCCCCCAGCCGATACAGGGCCTCCCAGCTGCCCAGATCGTCCCAGTCGAACCCGGCCTTGACCACAACGATGTTGTCGATCTTTTCGACCACGCCGTAGTCAACCGAAATATCAGGAATATCACGGTACCCACTTATCAACGGGGCCTCATCCCGGCCCATCCACCAATCCCACAGGACCGGTTCGCACCGGGCTACCTGGGTCAGAAAATGTTTGGCCGAGAACAGGAACATGCCGCTATTCCATAGATGGGTGCCCTCGCGCAGAAAACGGTCCGCGGTCAGGAAATCCGGCTTCTCCACGAAGCCCCGCACCCCGAAGACATTGTCTCCGAGTTCGTCGCCCAAGGCGATGTAGCCGTATCCGGTCTCGGGTTTGTCCGGCCGCACGCCGAAGGTCACGAACCGTTTTTGCGCGGCCAGGCCGGATGCGCGCGCAAGATCATCGGCCCACGCCCCGGTGTCGTTGATCAGATGATCGGAAGGAAACACGGCGGCCAGTGCCTTGGGGTTGGCCTCCACCACCTTGTCCAGACCAAGCATGATGGCCGGCAGGGTGTTTCTCCCGATGGGTTCAGCAAGGACCTGCCCTTCCAGGGCCTGATCCAGGACAGCCACCTGCTTGCGCACCTCGAAAACATGCTCCTCGTTGGTCACAACCCAGATATGGTCCGCCGGAAAGACGGCCATCACGCGAGCGACGGTCTGTTGCAACAGAGTGGACGTTCCGCCCAAAACCAGCAGTTGCTTGGGCAGCAGATTTCTGGAAAGCGGCCACAACCGCGTGCCGGAGCCCCCGGCAAGGATGACGGCGTGGCAGTCTTCGGCGAACAGCGGTGCCTCAGGATCGGTCTTGCTCATAAGCTCAACCCTCGAAGGTAAATGGGGATTCGAAACCGGCCAGTCCGGGCTGTCTCAGGTCCTTTTCCGAAAGGATGGGCTTCCTTCCCTGCAGAGCCGGTTCCCAATCCATGCCGATATCGGGATCGTTCCAGGCGAGACCGCCCTCATGCGCCGGAGAATACGGCGCGTCGACTTTGTACTGGAACTCCGTGTCCGGCATGATGGTCACATACGCATGGCCAAATCCTTTCGGGATGTACATGCGCTTGAAATTGGCGGCGCTGAGAATTACATGCTCGACCTTGCCGTAGGTGGGGGATCCCTTGCGCAGGTCTACAACAACATCCAGGACAGCCCCCCGGGTCACCCATACCAGTTTGGCCTGGGCCATGGGGGGAACCTGAAAATGGAAACCGCGCAACACGCCGACGTCCTTGGAATAGGCGTGATTGTCCTGAACGAACCCGCAGTCTATGCCAAGATCCCGAAAATGTTCAGCATTATAGCTTTCCAGAAAGAACCCCCGCTCATCCTGAAACACCTTTGGAACCAAAACGAACAGACCGGGAAACTCCGTCTCATGGACCTGCATTCACGACTCCTTGCAAAAAGACAGGCGATTGGTGTTCATGTAGCCGAGTTCAGCGAGGGACACAACCCTGGTCCGGATTTGGCCGGACAACCCATTACAAAATATGTATTGAATACGGTTCACATTTCAGTCTCAGTTTGCTAGGGCTTTGTGAGGAAGTTCACCTTAGCCGACCATGGGTGCATTTATATGAATTTTCTGGATATCGCTCTCATCTGCATTGTCGCTCTCTTCATCCTGCGCGGTTTCTTCCGAGGCCTGGTGCAGGAAGTCCTGTCGCTCATCTCGGTGGTCCTCGCCATTTTCCTGGCGTCGCGCTTCGACGACGCTCTGGCGCCGCACCTGAAGATGTATATTTCCAGTGACATTACGGTCAGCGCCCTGTCCTACTCGCTGATCTTCTTCGGCACCCTGATTGCCGTCTGGCTGCTGACCAAGCTGATCCGCAGCGTTTTGGAAATCTCCCTGCTCGGCTGGATCGACCGCACTCTGGGCGGTGTTTTCGGCCTGTGCGAAGGCGTGCTCATCTGCCTAGTGGGGTTGATGTTCCTTCAGACCTTTGCTCCCAAGTCCGACATTCTGACCGAATCCTACATCGCGCCCAAGGCGCAGCATCTGGTGGACAAGCTGGACGATTACGTCGATCTGCCCGAAGCCCTTGATTCGGCCAAAAGCGCACTGGGCATCCACGCCAAGGACAGCGCGGATTAGCCTTTTTTCAGAACCCGTTTTCCCTTTCCCCAAGGAGATTCGCCATGAGCGATAAAAAACATGCCGCCCCGGCCCGTGCCATGCGCGAACTGCTTGATGTCATCGACGCCCTGATCGCGCCTGACGGCTGCCCCTGGGACCAGGAGCAGACCCCGCTGACCCTGTGCGATTACCTGGCCGAGGAGGCCTTCGAACTGATCGAGGGCATCCGTTCGGGCGATCCCCGCGAGGCCATGGAGGAACTGGGCGACGTCATGTTCATCCTCCTGTTCATGGCCACCCTGTACGAACGCGAGGGCTCTCACACCCTGGCGGACTCCATCAACTACAGTGCGGCCAAGATGATCCGTCGCCACCCGCACGTGTTCGGAGACAAGCATTTCGACAACATCACCGAGCTGTGGGATAATTGGGAAAAGACCAAGCGTGAGGAAAACAAGGGGACCGGACGCAAGCGCGTCTTCGACTCCCTGCCCTCGGGTCTGCCGCCCATGCTCAAGGCGTACCGCATCAACTCCAAAGCCGCGCGCAACGGATTCACCTGGCAATCGGACAAGGACGTCGAGGCGCACCTCAGGGGTGAATGGGACGAGTGGCAGGAAGCCCTGGCCTCAGGCCATGCCGGAAACTCGGAGCGTGAATTCGGCGACTACCTCTTCACCCTGGTAGAGCTGGGCAGGCGCAAGGGAATCAAGGCCAATGCCGCCTTGGACTTTGCCAACCAGAAGTTTCTGGCACGATTTGCCAAAATGGAGGAACTGGCCGAAATGCGCGGCCTCGAACTGGCCGACTTGGGCCTGGACGAGATGAACGGCCTATGGGACGAGGTCAAGGACTGGGAAAAGGCCTAGTTGAACAGATACTCGAGAAGATAGAATACGACGGCGCCCGCGCCGATGACTGCGTACGTCAGTATTCACGGGGCGCAGCGTGATCTGAGTTTCCAGAAGACCAGAACGGCCAGACTCACTCCTGCCGCCACGGCAATTCCCAACATCAGGGTCTTGTCCATACTCCCCTCCCATACGGCATCACGGCCACCCGGTACGGCCGCTGCCGAAAAACACATTCAGAATGTAGTACGATGCGGCCAGGGTCCCGATAATGGTGACCCACACGTACAGCCTGGGCAGCACCGGGCGCTGCCAGCGGTGCAGTACCACTCCGACCAGAGCGGTGATGAGAATGGCCACAATCGCCCACTTGATCTCGATGTACATGGGATCCTCCCTTATCCCTAAATACACCCAATTGTATTCATTGGGCAATATTTTTTCGGACTAGCCCTAAAGATATACGACAAAATGCCGAAACAACAGATAGGCGTTATTTCCGTCCTGAAGACAGGAGGGTGCTTATGACCATGGCAATCGGCGGCTTCGGGAGCTACTCGCCGTTCGATCAACAAACGTTCGGTGCGGCCGTGGTTTCCGAGACCCTGGACTACATGAACGACAGCGGCCCCAGCCTCGCACCGGTGGACAAGGTTTCCGCCGAAGCGTCGCTCGTATCCAAAACCCTGGACTACATGAACCCCGGGACCTCGACGGCAGACAAGGCCGGCCTGGCCCAAAGCTACAACTTCCAGACCGACGTCCTCGGCGCCTACGCCAAGGGCTCGGTCATCAACACCATCATCTGACAGCTCGGAGATAACGCCTCGACAAAAAAGCCCCGCCTTCCCCTCTTCGGGGGGCGGGGCTTCTTCGTGCCGGGAAAAGGGAGAGCCGCCGTTATCCAAGATTAAATGCGTGATTCCTACTCCAGAGGTATGGATGTAAAACCACCCGACAACGCAGCAATATTTCTTTACATTTTTTCTCATTGAGAGAGACGCCACCCCTATGAGACCCACCACAATATTAAGATTTCTTTAGATTAATAAAATCCGGCATAGCCTGTGCTTAATATGGACAAATTTTTTCAAACATCTGTTCGACCCACTCCGGAGGATTTTATGAAACGGCTCATGACGGCAATATTGACCCTTACCCTCTTTCTGGCCTTCTCTTCTTTCGCAATGGCCGCAGTCTACAATATGACCGTATATGCAGACCAGGCCACCGGTGTGATCGGCGTCAACGGCGATTACCCGCTGGCGCAGACGTCCGGCAGCAGCTGGTCCGCCGACAACTCGGCCTACAAGGCGGAATGGGGCTTGGATGCGTCCACGCTTTTCGGCCGGACCGTTACTCTCTCCGATGTTGTCGGCATGAGCTACTGGACCAAAAAACCCACTTCTCATGTGGAACAAGCCCCTGACTGGTATTTCCACTTCTACACCACCCCCTTCGAAAACAGCCCGGGAAGCGCTTGGTACGGTTATCGCCTCAACACCGAGCCCTATTTTTCGGCCAACCTGAATGAGAATGTGAATGAGTGGAACCAGTGGGCGATCGGAGGCCAGAATGACACCAATGCCCTCCGCTTCTTCGACAGCTCCTCGAGCAACTACTGGGGCAGCTACACGGATCCGCTTTGGGAAGAGTTTCTCACCCAAACCGGTCTTGGCGACAGGGTTTACGGCGACCAGGAACTGCTGAGCATCGCCATGGCCACCGGCTCCGGCTGGAACGCCGACTTTTACGGCTTACTCGACGGACTGAGCATCTCCGTTAAGAACATAGACATCACCGGTGCTCCGATCGTGGACACCTATAACATCAACTTCGAAGCAGCAGCGGTCCCCACGCCCGAACCCTCTTCCTTCCTGTTGCTCCTCGCCGGACTGGGCGGCTTCGGTTTCATGCTCCACCGCCGCAACAAGGCATAACAAGCACATATCGAAGATAGCCCGAACCATTTGAACAAGTAAGCCTGTGGGAATGCATTGCATTCCCACAGGCTTTTTCTTGATGTCGGTCCGTGGCCAATTTGGACGGAAAGCGGATTTCAGCCGTCCCGAGACCCGTTACCTAAGGTCAGAGCAGACTACTTGAGCCGCAGCCAGTTCCTGGCCACGTTGCGGCAAAAGTCGGCGGACTGCTGGATGAGCAGAGGGAACCGGCTTCTCGTGGCGGCGAAGAATTCATCGGTGAACTGGGAGCGATATTTGGCATAGGTGTCGATATCCCCACGCTGAAACTCTTCAAACCATTCGTCCGCGGTCAGGGAGTCCATCTCCAGATGGAACTGGAATCCATAAGAAGCCTTGCCTACCTTGAAGCATTGGTTGGCGCACGGTTCGCCGCGCACCAGCAATTCGGCCCCATCGGGCAGGTCGAAGGAATCCTCATGGAACTCCATGAGCGGCGGGATCGGCCCGGCCTGGGACAGTACCGGGTCTTGCTCACCCGCCTCGGTCAGGGCGTGGCCGACAAATCCGAACTCCAGTTCCGGCATGGTCCAGACCTCGGCCCCATGAGCACGCGCCAGCAGCTGGCAACCGAGGCAGATGCCCGCCACCGGTTTGCCTGCCGCATCAAAGTCCCGCATGAGTCGCATCAACTCCGGAAAATACGGCGAGGTCTCGTCATCAAAGGCATGTTGGGGGCCACCCAGAACCACCAGGCGATCATAGCCATCTGCGTTCTCCGGGATAGGGTCCCCCTGCTTGGGCAGGATCGAACTCAAAAGGCACCCTTCCCGGGCCAGTTCCTTGGTGAAGTTGCCGCCGGGTGACTGTGCGGAGTTCCCGATCACCAACACCCTGGAGCCGACGATCCCATCCTCGGGACAGGGCTCTACCGTGACTCTGGTTTCATAAAACGGGGTGCCCTGACCCACGATCGAAGTAATATCCTTTGTCAGGAGGTTGACCCCGTGGCCAGCCTTGTTCCAGCCGCCGCGCTCTGTGATCAACACGTCCGCGCGCATGGCCTCGTCCACCTTGAGCAGTGCCATCAGTTTGCCATAGGCACTGAGCACAACCACATGGCCGCCGTCGGCTAAGCCCCGCTTGCGGGCCTCATTCGTGTTCAGGGTGACAGTGGGCAGGGCGTCGTGCTCTGCCAGAGTTCGTTCGGAACAGATGTAGCCGTGAGGCGCGATAGTCAGGAACTTGTAGGGGTATTGCGGGTCCTCGTCCTGCAGCATTGTCGGATCGAACTCGTCCATGAACCGGAACTTGCCGGATTCAGTCGGAAACACGCCGTTCGCATAGGGAACCATGGGCGCATCCAGACGGAACGGCCCCTGGCGCAAACTTTCCAAATCCGTCCCCTGAGCCAAGAGCGGCGCGCAGATGGTCTGCAACCAGTCGTCCACGGACCTTTGATATTGATCGGCAAACGGGAACCGCGCGGAGAGTTCCTGGAATATCTGGAACTCGGACTTGGTCTCACCCACCGGCTCGATGGCCGGGTTGACCGGGCCAAGGAAGTTGTGGCCGTAGCTGGCCATGAGATCGTCTTCCTCGAGAAATGTCGTGGCTGGCAGGAAGATATCGGCCAACTCTGCGGTGTCGTCCATGAAATGGCCGGAATAGACGACCATTTCGGCTTTGTTGAAGGCCTTGACGATCTTGTCCGCGTTGGGGGCCATGCACACAGGATTGCCGCAGGTGACTAGGATCATACGGATTTCAGGATTGCGTGCATTCAGTATTTCTTCCCCCACCTTGCCGATGAACAGGGTCCGGTGGTCAGGGTGCAGGTGATCGCCCCACCACGCCTGGTCGTAGGGGCCATATTCCTCGAACCCCTGGCTGACGCCGCCGCCCGCGACACCTAGAATTCCGGCGATACCGCCCAGGGCGTCTATGGGCCGGATGACATAGTGGGCGTACTCGTGGCGATGCAACCCCCAGCCGAGCAGAATCGACGTCGGAAACTGGTTCATGAGCGTGTCGGCCAGCAACTCGGCGTCCGTCACCGGAACCCCGGCCAGGGAGCAAAGCTCGGGCACGGAAAAGGCATCCAGGATGGCCTTGTATTCGGCCCAACCCTCTGCCCGGCTCTCGATGAAATCGCGGTCCTCGGCTCCGGCCTCCAGGATGATCTTGGCGGCGGCCATGGCCAGGCACCCGTCACGACCGGGCTTGGGCCGCACATGGTGGGTGGCGATGTTCACGGACAGGCTGCGCGCCGGGTCGATGACAATCACGCGGCCGCCCCGCTTCTTGATGTCCTTGGCGATCTTGACCAGGGAGATGTTGGTGGACACCGGGTTGCGCGCCCACAGGACCATGGAATTGGAGTTGTAATGATCCAGCGGGTCGTGGGACACGCGCTCGCCGAAGTCGAGGTTCTGGCACCCCTGCCCCGCCCCGCCGCACAGGGAGCCGCGCATGGTGGTGGCCCCGCCGAGCAGATTGAAGAAATACTTGTTCAGCAGCTTGAGCGCCGTGCGCTCGCCATATCCCTGATAGTACAGGACCGCCTCGGGGCCGGACTCGGCCACAACGGACTTGAGCTTGTCGGCGATGAGATCCAGGACTTCGTCCCAGGTCGCTCGCCGCCATTGGCCATCCACCTTGCGCAGAGGGTGGGTAATACGCTCGGCGCTGTATACGCGTTTTATGTATTTCGATGTCTTGTGGCAGGCCACCCCACTGGTCAACGGGTGGTCGGGATCACCCGAGAGTTTGACCAGCCGCCCGTCTTCTACCGTGGCTATGAGCCCGCAGGAGTTGGGGCAGTCCCGGGTGCAGGTGGTGACGATCTTGCGTTGGCTCATTCTTCCGTTTCCTTTTCTTGCCCTTCTGAATCCGAAACACCACAGGTCGGGCTTGATGCACGGCGCAGTGCCATGCAACCGCCCTGGCAACGGCGCATGAAGTCCTTGCACTCCAGGCAGTCGGTAGACACGTTGGCCTTGCGGATGGGCCGCACCCGCTCGGCAAAATGCCACATGACCGCATCCTGATTGGGAAAGGCGGTCACATCCGGCACCGATATGTCCCGCATGGGCAGACAGTACGATGCCGACAGGTCCGGATGCACGTCGATGGACGGATGGCACACCCCGGAGAACTTCATGGACACCCGCTCGAGGTAATTCCGATCCTCGATCCTGAGGTCGCACAATCGGACACTGCAATCAAGCCCGGTGCGCACGCCCCGCTCTTCGCAGGCCTTCACGAAGCGGACGATGTGCGAGATGATTCGCCGGGTATCGTTGTTGGTGAAGTGATCGTTGCCTGCCGAGATGGACGGCCGCGAGATGTCGTAGCGTACGGACTGGACCCCGTATTTTGCGCAGGCCTCCAACAGGTAATCATATTCGCAGTACCGGCTGGAGAAGTTTTTGGAGAACGTCAGGCGCGCCCCGGAGGCCGCGATACTCGTCAGGTTCGCATCCAGCAGCGCGGCCTGCCCGTCCGTATACAAAGACGGATCGTTGCAGTTGACCACGAAGTTGGAGACAATAGGGGTGAGCCGGTCGGCCAGTTCCGTGGGAAACAGTCCGTTGGTGAACAGCACGGGCGAAATGCCCGCCCTGGCAGTGCGCTCTATCATGTACGGGAGCAGCGGATGCAGGGTCGGTTCGCCGCCGATGAAGGCTACTGACGGGAGCTGCGCCCGCTCCATCCATTCCAGAAGACGATCGAAGTTGGCCTCGGTCAGATCCTCAGGATACTCGGAGTGCAGCTCCCTGGCGAAACAGTAGGAACAGGCGAGGTTGCACCGGTAGGTGACGAAGATGTTGATCATGCCCGCAGCCGCAGTCCTGTTTCCAGATCAAAGGCGACCATGCGCTCGGTATGCACCGGCGTTACCCCGATGGCCTCGTTGAGCGCCAAATACGGCACTTCGCGGCTGTCGATGAGCACGCGGAACTCCGCATCCTTTGCCCGAACCGTGGCCACGGACTTGGGCCCCAGCGGTTCAATGTCCACCAGTTTGCCCTTTACCGGAGAATCCTCCGGAGCGGTCAAGGCCAGATTTTCCGGGCGGATACCCAATTCAAATCCGACGCCCTTGTCTTTGAGCCGCCGCACCAGATGGATAGGTGCGGGCAGGGACACACCGGCCGCCGCAAGCAGAACCGAGTCGGAGCCCTCGTCGTACACGCCTTCGAACAGATTGATCTGCGGCGCGCCCACGAAACAGGCGGTCTCGCGGTTCGCGGGCAGGTCATAAACAGTCTGGGGCGCGTCCACCTGGACCACCCTGCCCTTACTCAGCATGATGACCGTATCCGCAATGGCCATGGCCTCGTGATAGTCGGGCGTGGCCATCAGGAAGGTATACCCCTGCTCGCGCTGCATGCGCCGCAGCTCGGCGCGCAACTCGATGCGCAGCTTGGCGTCCAGGCTGGACAGGGGCTCGTCGAGCAGGAAGAGCTGGGGCGTGCGGATGAGCGCCCGGCCCAGGGCCACGCGCTGTTTCTCGCCACCGGACATGGTCTTGGGCAGCCGCCCGAGCACATGGGTGATCTGCAGCGTCTTGGCGATGGCTTCCACGCGCTCCTTGATGGTCCCTTCCGGCTCCTTGCGGATGACCAGGGGCGAGGCGATGTTGTCGTAGCCGCTCTTGTTCGGATACAGCGCCAGATTATCGAAGATCATGGCCACATTGCGGTCGCGCGGCTCCCACTGGCCCACGTCCGAACCGCCCAGGACCACATTGCCGGATTCCGGGGTTTCAAGCCCGGCGATGATGCGCAGGGTTGTGGTCTTGCCCGCCCCGGCCGGACCGAGGATAACGGTCAGCGAAGCCTCGGGCACGGTAAAATCCACTTCGCTCAAGGCCTGATTGTCCCGAAACCGCTTGGACACGGACTTCAGATGCAGAACGGGGGTCTTTTCCCCAGTGTTGGCGGTCGTCATCAGTAAACCCTCCCGGCCACGGCGATTTCCTCGCGCCGGTTGCTGTCCCCGCCGAAAAAGACCAGGGAGTCGAAGTCTATATCAAGGCCCACGGGATCGCCTGTCCGCAGGGAATCCGAGGGCGGTGTGACCAGGGTCAGCGTCTCGTTGCCGGCCGCCACGGTGACGACCATCTCGGGACCGCGCGGTTCCACGTTGTGGACCCGGCCGGTGATGGCCGGAGCGGGCGAATCCGACAGGCTGAGGGCCTCGGGCCGCACGCCCATGGTATAGAATCCCGCGGGAGCCCCGCCGTCGGCGCTCTGCCCCATGGGCAGACAGAAATCATCCTTGCAGAACCGAACGGCCCCGCCCTCGGTCGCGAACTTGCCGCGCAGCAGGTTCATGGGTGGCGAGCCCAGGAAGCCTGCGACAAAGGTGTGGTCCGGCCGGGCAAAGATGGTCGAGGTCTCTTCCACCTGCAGGATATGCCCCGCGTTCATGACCGCGATACGATCGGCCAGAGATAACGCCTCCACCTGGTCGTGGGTCACGTAGATGATGGTCAGACCGATCTCGCTCTGGAGCCGACGAAGTTCGCGGCGCATGGCCAGCCTCGCCTCGGCCTCCAGGTTGGACAAAGGTTCGTCCAGAAGGAGAATCTCCGGCTTGGTCACCAGGGTGCGGCCGATGGCCACACGCTGGAGCTCCGAGCCGCCCAGTTCGCGCACGCTGACGTCGAGCTTGTCCTTCATGCCGAGCAGCTCGGCCACGCCCTCCACGGCCCGATTGATCTCGAGAACGTACTTGCCGCGAACTTCCAGCCCGAAGGCCAGGTTTTTGCGCACGGTCATGTGGGTGAAGACCGCGTAGTCCTGGAAGACCAGGCCCACGTTTCGCTTGCCCGCGGGCGTGTTGACCACGGTGGCCCCGTCGATCTGGATGTCGCCGCTGGTGGGCTGCTCCAGACCGACTATCATGTTCAGTGTGGTGGACTTGCCACAGCCGGACGAACCCAGCAGGGCTACGGTCTCACCGGCCTCAACAGCCAGGTCGATGTTATCCACGGCAACCACGTTGCCGTCGGAATATTCCTTGCGCAGCTGCACCAGTTCCAATTTGGGTCTGCTCATTGCTTGATCGCTCCGAATGTCATGCCACGGGCAAGGTGGCCTTGGATGAGGTAGCCGACGATGACCAGGGGGACCATGGCCAGGACGGCCAGGGCGGCCTGCACGCCGTACAGGGTTCCGGCCGTGGCCGTGACGTACTTGGCGAGCTGGACCGGAATGGTCGAGATGTTCGAATAGGACAGGACCAGAGCAAACATGAACTCCGACCAGTTGAGAATGAAGATGAACATGGTCGTGGCGAACAGCCCGCCCTTGATCAGCGGGATGGTCACGGTCAGGTGCGCGGCCAGCTTGCCGCGTCCGTCGATCATGGCCGCCTCCTCGATCTCGCGCGGCAGATCTTCCACAAAGGATTTGAGCATCCAGGTGGAGAACGGCAGCGTGACCGCCACATAAATGGCGATAAGCCCAGTGTAACTGTCTATGAGCCCGATGTTCGAGAAGATGATCACGAACGGCACGGCGATGGCCGCGGGCGGAAACATGCGCCCGGACAGGATGATCAGGGGCGTGGACTTGGAGTTGTTCCCGTAGCGCGAAATGCCGATGGCCGAGAAAAGACCGATGATCACGGACAGGGTCGTCGAGACGATGGTCGCCAGCAGCGAGCCGAAGACCGCCTTGGTGGCTGGCTGGCTCACGCCGCCCACGCCGTACTTGCCCAGGGCTTCGGGGTCGAAGAGGGTCTGGAAGTTGACGAGGGTGGGTTCGGACGGGACCCATATTGCCGGGGAGGCGTTCCAGTCCGTCGGCGGCTTGATGGCCGTCATCAGGATCCAGAAGACCGGGAACAGGACCACGATCAGGGCTACGCCCATGATTACGGTCTGCACGGGGGTGAGTTTCTTGTCTTGCATTTACTTACCGCCCTCCAGGAGCTGGTTGCGAACCGGGGCGAGCAGCATGTGGACCAGCAGGAGGGATCCCACCAGGACCAGGAATGCCGCGGCCGCACCGTAGGCGAGCTGAAAATCGTTGAAGGCCAGCTTGTAGATGTACAGGCTGATGGTCTCGGTGGAGGAACCGGGACCGCCTCGGGTGAGCATGTAGACCTCGTCAAAGAGCTTGATGACTTCCATGGCACGGATGACGAAGGCCACGATGATGACCGGCTTGAGCGTCGGCATGACCACGCGCCAGAAGACCTGGCGGGGGTTGGCTCCGAGAATGACCGCCGCCCGGATCGGGTTCTCGGGCACGGAATTCAGCCCTGAGAGCAGGATCAGGAAGAACAGCGGGGTCCAGTGCCAGACCTCGGTGACGATGACCGCCAGGACCGCCGGGGTGGCGGACCGGAACCAGTCCATGGCAGCCTGCGCCCCGAACACGAATTCGAGCATCTGGTTGATGGGGCCGTTGGACTGGAAGAGCATCCAGAAGATGTACCCCACCACAACGGGCAGGATCATCATGGGCGTCAGAAAAGCCGAAAAGAGAAGGGATTTTCCCCTGAACTTGCGCAGGAAAAGCACTGCCAGACCGAGGCCGAAGGTGAATTCCAGGCACAGGCTGATGCCCGAGATGAGGATTGTCCGGATAACCGCGTAGATGAACCGGGTGTCCCAGATGAGCAGTTCCGAATAGTTGTCGAAGCCCACGAACGAGGCGTCGAACAGGGAGCCCCGCGTGGGCGACCAATCCGTGAAGCTCATGTACAATGCCACCAGAAGCGGCATGACCAGGACCAGCAGGGAGACAACCTGCCCCGGCACCGTGAAGATGCGGGCGATGGCCTTGTTGCTGAACCCTCTGCGGTTTGGAGAAGTGCCGATAGCTGTTTGTGTCACGTTTTCCACCAGACCGGTCCGGGGGCGAGCCCCCGGACCGGCTTAAGGTTAATGATGATGCTCGGTTAGGACCACTTATCCACGCCGGCTGCTTTCTTGATGGGATCGGCCAGGTGGCTGGTCAGGGCGAGCCAGGCGCTCTTGACCTTGTCCTTGCCGATGCGGCGGGTGATGCGGTCGAACTTTTGGGCCGCGCGATCCAGGGCTTCCTTGGGCTTCTTGGAGCCGGTCATGCAGGCATGCACTTCCTTGTCCAGGGCGTCCTGGTACTCGAAACCGCCGGGCAGGCAGAAGTCGGGCACGGTGTTGACCATGTTGTTGTACAGGGTCTGCAGGTACGGCTTGGTGTAGGTCTCGACCAGACGCTTGGTGGGCTTGAGCATGTGGTTGACGCGGTACGGGTCGGAGTAGCCGCCGAGGTACGGAATGGCGTCGGAGGAGATGGTCGGCGAAGTCATCCACTGGGCGTAGGCGTAAGCCAGCTCAGGGTTGGCGGAGTACTTGGAGACCGCGTAGCCGTAGCCCCAGCAGAACATGCCCGCGTACAGCTTGGTGCCGTCCTTGGTGTAGTCGGCGGGCATGACCGTGGCCGCGATGTGACCGGTGGTGGCCGGGCCGGTGGACGGAGCCTTGGAGTACTTGAAGCCGGACGGCCAGACGATGTTCATGAAGCCTTCGCCGCGACCGAACGCATTGTAGTTGGAGGACCAGGTGAAGGAGAAGGCGTCGGGATGCAGGAACTGGTTCATGGCGAGCATGTCTTCCAGGGCCGCCACGCCTTCGTCGGAATTGAAGGTCGGATTCATCTCGCCGTCGAAGTAGAGCATGCCCTTGGACACGAGGCGCTGCATAAACATCCACTTGACGTAGTACGGGGAACGGTATTCCAAGGAGCCGTAAAAGCCGTTGGCCGGATCGTGCATGAACGAGGCCAGATCGTAGTATTCCTTCCAGGTGTCGGGAACAGCCAGCTTGCGGCCGAACTTGTCCTCGAAGGCTTTGGCCTTGGCCGAATCCTCAAGGTAGTCCTTGCGGCACAGCAGGGTGATCTGGTCGCCGTCGTTGAGCAGACCGGCCACGCGGCCGTTGTACAGCTGGGCGTGGTGAGAAGCCGGGAAGACGACGCCGTATTCCTTGTTGAACAGCTCGGGGTCGTACTTTTCGGTCCAGTCGGTCAGGTCGTAGATGACGCCGGAATCGATCCAGTCCGGGTAGGACATGGCCGTGGGCATCATGACGTCGTAACGGCCGGTTTTGGCAACGGCTTCCTGCATGCCCTTGGTGTGGACGACCTCGTCCGGTTCCTCGATGAACTCAAGGGTGATGCCGAGCTCGTTCTTCCACTTGTCCACGTAGGGGGTCATGTTGCCGATGGAACCGGTGGGGATGAGCAGGGTCAGGGTCTTCTTCGTGGCTTTGGCCGCGGCCACCTTGGCCAGTTCCCAGGCACGCTCCTCAGGGCCGTTGATGGCCGCGAATGCCTTGACCGCCCCCAGCGGCGACAGAGCCACGGCGTTGGCCACGGCGGCGGCCACGCCCAGAGTGGTCATGGTCTTGAGGAACGAACGACGGGTCATGCCGCCGGACTCATACTCCTGCAGGGTTTTTTCCAGCTTCGGATTCTTTTCCATTGCACACCTCAATTTGCTTAATATGTTAAAATTGCTTGCCAGCTACCGATCATCAGCCGATGTGCGCCGCGTCAGAGGACGTGGCGTTCGTAGGTATTTTCGCAGGGGTTGCCTGGGCACAACTCCAGCCACCCCGCTTCCGGATCCATGATGACGGCGAACACGGTATGGAAGGCCGTTTTCGGGTCCTCGCCGGGGAACCCGTGAGCACAGATGCACCGGGGATGGTTGGTATGGTCCCGGGTCAGCTCCTTGAGCTTTTCCGGGTTCAACGCGCCGCGATGCTTTTTCAGGAAATTGTCGGCCACCTGTTTGCGGACCATGGACCCGCCGTGGGAAAGCCAGTTGGGGGTCTCGAAGCGACGCATATCCCGGCCCACGAAATGGTTCGTGTGGGCGATGCTGCCGTCGATGTCGAGGAGCTGGTAATAGGCCGCCGAAGTCTCGGCGCAAAAGGCCACCCCACTGCCCGCGAACTGGTAGTTGATTCCCCCGGCCCGAGGCGAAAAGATGGCTGCGCCAAGGGCGTCGCCGATACGTTCGCTGGCCAGCGCCTTGCGCATGATGAACGGATAGACCACGCCGGGCCGTGCGTCCGTTGCCGTCACCTTGTTGATGACCGCGCCGACACCCGCCGAGTTCATGCCGTTCAGGCCGAGAATACCGGCGAACGAAATGACCAGCTGGGTCGGTCCGTTCTCCGGGGTGATGCGCAGCAGGCAGAGAAATTTTTCGTAATACTTCTCCATGTCGTAGGTCTGGCCGATGTAGGCCCGACCATTCTCCCCCGCCTCTCGGGTGACATTGAAGGTGGTGCAGCCCCACAGGCCGTCGGGCAGGACCGTTCCGCCGATGCCGGGCGCGCGCAGGTCTTCCAACTCCAGGAAGGAGTTGAGGTAGAGGATCTCCTTGAAGGTCACGCCGGCGCCCTCGGCGATGCCGCGCATCTCCTCAACCAGCTCCGGGGAGAACTTTTCGAGATAGCCGAGATTCTTCATGCAAAAGGTTTCGAGCCGGTCCTTGTCCACACTGATGAACCCGTTGTTCATCTGGTGGACCGAGGTGACGGACTCCACGAATTCGACGATCAGGTCCTTGAGGGCCTGACCATGGGCGCGGCCCATTTCAAAGGGGGCGCCGGACAGTTCTATGACGGGAATGGTGCTCATTGATGCTCCTTGAATGTGGCTGCCGCACGGGGAGGGGGCGGATGGAAGGAATCCCCCTCCCCGGGTTAGGAGGTGCGGCGCCTAGAGAAGTTCCATGTAGTAGTCCCATTCCCAGGGATCGACGCGGTTGTTGAATTCCGGGGTGCCGTAGTCCGGGAACTGGGCCTTGGCGGTCTCGATCTCGAACTTCTTCACGGCCAGAACCAGCTTGATGAATTCCGGATCGAGCACGGCGTGCAGATCGGTGTCCTGTTCAAAGGCTTCAACGGCCTCATCCAGGGTGAACGGCAGCCTGGGCAGGGTGTCGTCCTCGTAGGCGATGCCCATGACCGGATCGGGCAGCTCGGGTTTGGAGCGGATGCCTTCCAGACCGGCGGCCAGGGTGGACAGAGCCAGGAGGTACGGGTTGGTTCCGCCGCAGGCCAGACGGTTTTCGAAGTGGGTGGACTCGCCCCGGCACCCTTTCAGACGGATGCCCACGGTGCGGTTTTCCATACCCCAGGTGGCGGTATGCGGCGCAAAGGAGTTGACCCGGTAACGCTTGTAGCAGTTGACCGTCGGCGCGGTGAAAACGGTGTTTGCCCGAGCGTGCTTGAGCATACCGGCCAGGAAGTCGCGGGCCAGATCGGACAGGCCGCACTCGCCGTCAGGGGCGTTGAAGGCGTTCTTGCCGGTCTTTTTGTCGATGAGAGAGATGTGGAAATGGGAACCGGAGGCACTGGAGTTGATGAACGGCTTGGTCAGCCAGGTGGCGATGTAGCCATGTTGCAGGGAAATCTCCTTGCAGCCCATCTTGTAGAGGAAGGCGGTGTCCGCGGCGGCCAGGCCGTCCTGGTAGTAGAGGTTGATCTCCTGCTGCCCCGGGCCGTGTTCCGAGTTCTGGGTGATGATGCGCACCCCGGCCTGATCCATCTTGCGCATCAGATCGTAGGTGTAGTCTATGTCGAAGTTGTTTTTGAGCGTAACGAAAATGGGCTGCCCGTCGTAAACCGGCTTTTTCGTCTCCTTGTCGAGCACGTAGAACTCGAACTCGTAGCCAAGGCGGCAAATGTAGCCCATGGCGTCGAACTCATCGATGAGCTTCTTGAGCAACAGGCGGGGGGAAGCCATGGCCGGGCGGCCGTCGTACCAGTAAGGGTCCACGGTGATATTGGCCGTGTTGGGGACCCAGGGCAGGACGGTGAACGTGGACAGGTCCGGCACGGTGCAGTGATCTTCGAAGGCCACTTCCTCGGCGTAACCGGTGCCGGAGGGGACCATGGACTGAATGTCCAGGCCGAGCAGCCCGCCGTAGAAATTCAGACCGTTTTCTATGTAGTCCATGAATGCGCCGACCGGCACGGTCTTGCTTCGGGACACGCCGTACAGATCCGCTTGCTCGAAACGGACAAAATGGATGTCATTGTCCCGAATCTGCTTCTTGATGCTGTCGATTGAGTTGGGTTTTGGCAGGCTCATCGTCTCTTTCCCTCATTTTGGCAATTTATGATATCGCTTGCCCGGAACGGATCCGTGGCAATTTTCATCAATGTGATATTTCGCCCTACTACAATCGCCGTGCCATTTTTTGATTTTTCAAAAGAATCACTTTAAAATCAAATAGTTAAAATAGTTTTTTGACCACCCTTACCTTTTTTGAAGCCCATATTAGCCCTCTCAATTATTAAAAATAAGAATATTTTTATAAAAATTAATACCTGCTCATCTGACTCAGTTGTTAGTAAAAAATGATTAAAAACTGATACTTAGGATAATAATTATTGTGATTGAAAAACTCAAAGGGAAAAACTATAGTTCAGAAAAAGTCAAAATGTAGAAAAATGTTAACTGATACACGGAAACAGATGAAAACACCCTCCGACCTTCAGGTCTTTGCCCGGTTGAGCCCGACCCCCATGGCCGTGCTCGCCGCGGACGGAACGATCATCCACGCCAACAACGCGTTCAGCCGCCTGCTTCCAGCCGACGCGCCGTTTCCCGAGGGGCGTAAATTGAGCTCGCTCCCCTTCCGGCCTTGCCTGCTGTCCCCCCTGGAGGACGGATTGGCCCAGGTGGCCCTGACCGGAACCGAACAGATGGTGGAAATCGGAGACCCGACGACCCCGGACAGGGAGATGGTCTCCTGCCGACTGGTCCCCCTGCCCGGCGGCGAGATCGTTATCGAGGTTCACAGACACGCGGAAGTGGAGCGGCTTCGGACCGCCCTGCGCGACGAAAAAGTCCTGAGACGGCAGTCGGACATGCTTAGAGAACGAGTCCGCAACCTGTTCTTCAACGTGGTCAACGAACTGCCCGTGTTCGTGTACATGCAGCGACGCGACTATTCCGTTGCCTACGCCAACAAGAAGACACTGGCCTTTTACGGCGATGTCGGCGGACGGCGCTGCTACCAGATGTTCGGCGGGCGCGACGATCCCTGCCCTCACTGCCCGACATTCAGGGTCTTCGACACAGGCGAACCCGTGGACTGGCAGTTCACCGACAGCGAGGGCAGGACATTTCACATTTACGACTACCCATACGAGGACGTGAACGGAGAGCCCCTGGTCATGGAACTGGGGGTGGACATCACAGAACTGAAGCGGGTTGAGCGGGAGTTGTTCCAGGCCCAGAAGATGCGGGCCATCGGCGTGCTCGCAGGCGGTATCGCCCACGACCTGAACAACAACCTGGTGCCGATCATCTTTAATATCGACTACGCCCTGGGCAAGGCGGACGGCACCCCCATGGAGGCGCCCCTGTCCGAGGCGCTCAAGGCCGCGTACAAAGCCTCGGAACTGGTTGAGCAGGTCCTGGAATACAGCCGCCAGCAGGAGGTCACCCGCTCTCCCCTGCACCTGACCCCCCTGGCCCGGGAGAGCCTGGCCATCCTGCACGCCACCCTTCCGGACCGCGTAAGCCTGGATATGGAATGCACGGCCATAAACGACTGCGTCCTGGCCAACCCATCGCAGGTCCAGCAGGTCCTCCTGAATCTCTGCCGGAATGCGGTCCAGGCCATGCCCAACGGCGGCACCCTGTCGGTCAGCCTTTCCAATCTCCACCTGGACTCCCGCCAGGAGGCCCCGCACACCGGGGTCGCCCTGGGCGATCATGTGGTCCTGACCGTGGCGGACACCGGACACGGCATTGAACCGAGCGCGGTGGAACGCATCTTCGAGCCGTTCTACACCAGCAAGTCCAAGAGCGGAGGCACGGGCATGGGGCTGGCCGTCGTCCACGCCATCGTCTCCTGCAACGGCGGGTCCATCCACGTGGACTCCACGCCGGGCAGAGGAACAACTTTCACGGTCTACATGCCGTGTACCGCGACGCCCGAAACCAAGACCCTTGCCAGAGAGCCCCGCCCGGCCACCCGGCCCACGGGCCGCCTGCTGCTGGTGGACGACGACGCCGGGGCCCTGCAGGCCATGCAGCGCGTTCTGCGCGATGCAGGCTACGAGGTGTTCACCGCAAACAACGGGAACGAAGGGCTCAAGGAATTCTTCCGGGGAAAGGGACGATTCGAGCTGGTGGTCACGGACCAGTCCATGCCCGTCATGACCGGCATGGAAATGGCTGCCCGCATCCTTGAGAACGTCCCGGACTGCAAGGTGGTCATCTGCACCGGCCATGTTGAACCGCAGCTGGAGGCCCAGGCCAACAGGACCGGAGTGGCCGGTTTCATCATGAAGCCCATGTCGCCCCGGACACTGGTGGAGAACGTCAACAAATTCTGTTCATAGGATAGTTATGGCACGTGTACTGATCATCGACGACGACAAACTCATCCTGAGCGGCCTGTCCCGCTGCTTCGGCGACCTGGGTCACGAAATCCTGACCGCAGACAGCCTGAACGCGGGCCTCGACACGGCCCGCGCCGGGGTGGACGTCATCTACCTGGACCTGAATCTCCCGGACGGGGCCGGTCACATGTCCATCAATGAACTGTCCGCCGCGCCCGGCAGCCCCGAGGTCATCGTCCTGACCGGTCTGAAAGACAATTTCGGAGCCGAGGAAACCCTGACCAGCGGGGCATGGGACTACATCCAGAAACCGGCCACCCCCACGATCCTCAAGTCGTCCCTGGAAAGCGCGCTCAAGTATCGCCGCGACAAGTTGGCGTCCCAGGCTCCTGCCCGGACATTCAACGATGGAGGCATTGTCGGCACCTCTCCGGCCATGGACCGGGCGCGCCAACTCATGGCCCGCGCGGCCGAGAGCGAAGCAGGCGTCCTCATCCTCGGCGAGACCGGCGCGGGCAAGGAACTGGCCGCCCAGGCCATCCACCGCAACAGCGCTCGGCGCGACAAGCCGTTCGTGGTGGTGGACTGCTCCAATCTGACCGAAACCCTGCTGGAAAGCGTGCTCTACGGCCACGTCAAGGGCGCGTTCACCGGTGCCTCCAACGACCATCAGGGCCTGGTGGCCCAAGCCGACGGAGGGACGCTTTTCCTTGACGAGATCGGCGAGCTGCCTCCGGCCCTGCAAAAATCCTTTTTGCGCGTGCTCCAGGAGCACCGCTTCCGGCCCGTTGGTTCCTCCCGCGAGCAGACCAGCGACTTCCGTCTCATGGCCGCCACCAACCGCGACCTGGAGGAAATGACCCGCGCCGGGACATTCCGCTCGGACCTGCTCTTCCGGCTGCGCACCCTGGAAATTCCGCTCCCGCCCCTGCGCGAACGTGGCCAGGATGTCGGCCTGCTCGCCAGTCACTTTGCCAAGGCGGCCTGCGACCGCTACCGCCTGCCCCCGAAACAGCTCTCCAAACAGCTCGACAAGGTCCTGCGCCCGTACACCTGGCCCGGCAACGTCCGCGAGTTGGGCAACGTGATGGAGGCGGCGGTCATCAATGCGGGGCAGGAGCCGGTCATCTACCCCAAACACCTGCCCGGTCACATCCGCGTCTCCTCCCTGGACAAGGCCCGCCCCAAGCGCCAGCCCGCCCGGGCACAGACGAACCAGGCCACGGACGGCCCCATCCAGCTGTACAATGACTACAAGTCCCTGCGCGACCAGGCCTACTTCCGCCAACTCATGGACATCTGCGACTTCGACATCCCCGAGGCCAGTCGGCTGTCGGGACTGAGCGTACCGAGCATATACCGCCACCTCTCCCTGGCAGGCATCCGACGCGGCAAGAAATAGCCCTTCGAACCGATAGGTTGTTTTCCAGGGACATGCGCTCCCGATCTCCTTTGCGTACTCAACGGACACACTTCCCCCAGACGGACAAGGTTGTCTTCGACGATTTTCCCTTGTCCTTTGCCCCGCTCTTTGCGAACATCTGAAAATGACAAGATGTCGGACTCGCATAGGTCCGAGTGTACATATCCAGCCGCAAGGAGCCGACATGAAGGAAGAGAACCTGTTATCCAGACGTGTTTTTCTGGCTGTCGCTGCGGGTACCGTGGTCAGCATAGGACTTCCCGGCGTTTTCGCCACCGTCGGCGCAGCCCGGCAACAGGAACTGGTCGAGGCGCTCAGACCGGATGGAAGACTCCGGGTCCCGCCGGGTCAGACCGCAATCGAGCATATTGAAGACATGGGCGGCAAGCCCGGCTCTCCTCAACCCGAGGATTTCAAATTGCGCGTCCATGGAGAAGTCGAACAACCCTTTACCCTCGACTACGAGGGGCTCATGGCCTTCGCGCAACAGGACTTCACCTGCGACGTCCACTGCGTGACCGGCTGGAGCCTGTTGGACTCAACCTGGCGGGGGGTGCCCATGGCCGCTGTCCTGAACCAGGCCCGCCCCTCCTCCGACGCGAAGTTCCTGGTCATTGAAGCCGCCCACGGATACACCACGAGCATCCCCATAGCAGAGGCCATGAAATCAAACGTGTTCCTGGCCCACACCCTGTTCGGCAGCCCCCTGCCCGGTCCCAACGGCGGCCCGGTACGCGCCGTGGTCCCGGACCGCTATTTTTACAAGAGCGCCAAATGGGTACAGGGGCTGAAGATCGTCTCAAAGGACGAACCCGGTTTCTGGGAGACGCGCGGCTACAGCAACTCCGCCGATCCGTGGAAGGAAGAGCGATACTCCCGCTCCAGCTAGGGTCCGCCGACAGCTTCTCCAGCCCCCCCAAACTGCAAACCGTACCTTCCATTTCCCCTGCCAGGACTGCAAAGCACACTTTGCAGTCCTGGCAGGGCTTTAAATTAAATATCCAGTAATTTCAAAGCACAAACACTCCAATACAAACTGGCCCACTCCTTGCTCAAAGGCAAAAAAACAAGTGTGGCCGGACGGGTCGTCTTGGCGGTCCGCCCCTGTAGAAACTTTTTTGGAGGATTGTGAGAATGGCTGAACAAGTTGCTGAGAAGAACTCCGAAGTCGTCGTAGATGAGGCGAAGTCTTCGTGGTCCGATCTCTGGAAAAAAGAGGATTACTGGGCCATCTGGCTCGGATTCGTCATCCTCATTGTCGGGGCTTTCATCTATTTCAACCATCAGCCCGCGGGCATGGAGGAGAAGTTCGCCGAAGCCAACGCCGTAATGGCCGCCGAGGCGCAACGCGCTCCGTTCAAGACCGTGGCCTGGTACGAGGCCCAGACGGCCAAGGAAAGAATCAAGGCCAAGAGCCAGCCCATCGGCAAGAGCATCGCGAACCTGATGGCCCATCCCAAATCCTGGTCCACCAACCCGCTCAACGCCTTCATGCAGACCCAGGCCCAGGCCGACGCCAAGAACGCCAAGGGCATGCCCAAGTATGAGGCGGCCAAGGCGGCTGCGGCCGAGGGCAAGGGCGCTGCGCTGGCCGCCCAGACCAAGGCTGAGGCGGCGGGCTTCCAGAATGCCGGGCTGAACGCCGATGCGTCCAACGCCATCGAGCACTGGCTGAAACTGCGCTCCAAGGAGTCCTCGGCCAAGAAGAAGATATCCAACAAGCCGTACAACCTCTTCCCGGGGCTGATCGGCCTGTTCGTCGCCTTCGGCATCATCTTCGCCATCGGCATGCACTTCATCGACGGAAGCAGCACCAAGTTCCTCAAGGGCTTCATCCTGGTCTTTGCCGTGGCGGTGCTCTCCTACGTCATGTCCGGCCAGGCGACCATGAAGCAATACGGCATAGGCTACGCGGCCTGGGCCATCGCCATCGGCCTGATCATCTCCAACACCATCGGCACGCCCGAGTGGGCCAAGAAGGCGCTGCAGGTCGAATTCTTCATCAAGACCGGCCTGGTGCTCCTGGGCGCCGAGGTGCTCTTCAACAAGATCGTGGCCATCGGTATCCCCGGCATCTTCGTGGCCTGGGTGGTCACCCCGGTGGTGCTCATCTCCACCTTCATCTTCGGCCAGAAGGTCATCAAGATGCCCTCCAAGACCCTGAACATGACCATCTCCGCCGACATGTCCGTGTGCGGCACCTCGGCCGCCATCGCCGCCGCCGCGGCGTGCAAGGCCAAGAAGGAGGAACTGACCCTGGCCATCGGCCTGTCCCTGGTCTTCACCTCCATCATGATGGTGGTCATGCCAGCGATCATCAAGGCCACGGGCATGCCCTACATCCTGGGCGGCGCCTGGATGGGCGGCACCATCGACGCCACCGGCGCGGTGGCCGCTGCCGGCGCGTTCCTGTCCGAAAAGGCTCTGTATGTGGCCGCGACCATCAAGATGATCCAGAACGTGCTCATCGGCGTGACCGCCTTCGGCATCGCCATCTACTGGTGCACCAAGGTGGAATGCGTCGAGGGTCAGAAGGTCGGGGCCATGGAAATCTGGCACCGCTTCCCCAAGTTCGTGCTCGGCTTCCTGGTGGCTTCGGTGGTCTTCTCCATCGCCTACTCGTCCCTGGGTTCGGACGCGGGCTTCACCATGATCGACCAGGGCGTGCTGCGCGGCTTCTCCCGCCTGTTCCGCGGCTGGTTCTTCTGCCTGTCCTTCGCGGCCATCGGCCTGGCCACCAACTTCCGGGAACTGAAGCACTACTTCAAGGGCGGCAAGCCGCTTATCCTGTACGTCTGCGGCCAGTCCCTGAACCTGTGCCTGACCCTGGCCATGGCCTACCTGATGTTCTACGTGGTCTTCCCCGACATCACGTCCAAGATCTAACCACCTCCACCCCCAAGAACCCGAGGGGGGCCGGACTCCGGCCCCCCTCACCCCAAGGAGCAAGATATGGAAAACCGCAGCCTCACACAGCGCATCCTGGCCCTGGTCTCGGTCTGCGCCGCCATCTGGGTGTTCACCTATGTGGCGGGGCCCATGCTGGTCAACGCATCCCAGGATTTCCGGACGCTGGGCGACTTCATCGTGCGGGAAAACATCGACACCGGCATGTTCTACTACACCGACCTGGAGATCGTCGGCCACGCGGATCACAACGCCCGCTCGACCATCGAGTACATGCCGCACGGACCGGGGCCCCTGCCCGGCGTGGGCTCGGCCACCGGCGCGCCTGCGGACGAGTAGGCCGGGGTTACGACCCGTCCCGGGGATCGAACATGGCTTCAATACGCCGGTTCAGCCCCATGAGGTACCAGATGGTGCGCGACACAGCGGCAAGGAAATACCCGATCTGCTCCAATTCGCTTCGGCCCAGCCCGTAGGAACGGAAGTAGAAAAAGAAAACGGCGACAAGGGTCATGCCGCACAGTAGGATCAACGGGATGGTCGTGTTCAGGCGGATGAACAGGACCTCTCCCGAGATCCGCCCGCGAAAGAACAGCACCACCAGGGCCACGGAACGCAGCACGCCGGTCCACGCCCGGACAAACATATCCGCCGTGGCCAACCCTACGAACATGGCCGCTCCGAACAGCAACAGATCGCTCATAACGACACTCCCCCGGGCGGAGCCTCCTTTTCCACCCTGTAGAAAGCATACGGCCTGATGAAAAGCACCGCAAGGAATCCTTGACGGAGCGGACTCCATCTTTGATAGTCGACTACAAGACCATGAAACTTCCCAGACCGTACTCACTGCAAAGCAAATTCCTGATAGGCCTGATCATGACCTCCGTCGCCATCGGCGGACTGCTCCTGGCCGGTTTCTCGTACCACATGCGCCAGGTGCTCGAACGCGAGGTCGAGGACAAGGCCGCCATGGTCCTGGCACAGGTGGATTCGGTCCAGCAATACGTCCGCCAGATCCTCCGGCCGCGCATGTACGACGTCCTCGACGACACCTTCATCATCGAGGCCATGTCCTCGTCCTTCATCACCCGCAACATCATGGACGGCGTGGCCGAGCACAGCCCCACACGACACCTCTACCGGCGGGTGGCCATCGGCGCGCGCAACCCGAAATTCGAGGCCAACCGGCGGGAACGAGATCTGGTGGACTATTTCCGCGCCCACCCAGACAAGAAGGTCTGGCAGGGATTCACCGACATAGACGGCATCGAGCATTTCGTCATGGCCCGTCCCGTTGTCTTCGCCAAGAGCTGCCTGCACTGCCACGGCAAGGCCGAAGACGCTCCGGAGCAGGTGCTCGCCCTATACGGCGACCGGGGGTTCGGCCACACCGAGAACAGCATCGGAGGCGTGGACTCCGTCGGACTCCCCGTCTCCGCGTCGGTGGCTCACATGCAGGATACGATCATGAGCTACCTGGCGGTCTTCGCCATTGCGGCGCTCATCTATCTGGGAGCCACGAACATCATCTTCAAACGCATCGTGGCCAACAACGTCCGCCTGCTGACCGCCAGCTTCCGGCGCAACTTCAGCGACGACAAGGGCGTGGAGCTGGTGCGGGAGCTGGAAAAGGGCGACGAGATCGGCCAGATGATCTCCGGCATCGAGAAGCTCGGCGACTACCTCTATGAGACCCGCGAGCAGTTGCAGCGCTACACCAACGATCTGGAGGTCATGGTCGAGGAACGAACGGAGAAGCTGGCCGAGCAGGCCGAGGCGCGTTCGGCCGACGTGCACCTGTTCGTCCGCCTGCTGGCCGGGTCGAGCAGGAGCGGCTCCCGGCACGAACTGTGGGAGGCCACCCTGCCGCACATCGTCAAGCGGTTCGGCCTGGAGCGGGCGGTCTACGTATGCACCTTCTATTCAAGGCGCCACTATTCCTGGCCGCACTCGGACGTACCCCCCGCCCTGCCGGACAACTGGGTCAGACTGCTCACGGACTCCATCCCGCACATCGAGGAGGACCGCGCCTTCATCCCGGTGGAATCCTCGGTGGGCAACGCCGAAGGACTGCTTTGCCTGTACCACAAGCCCGGCCACGTCTTCGCCGAACAGGACGCGGAAGTCCTCCAGGCTCTGGGCCGTCAGTTGGGCATCGCCGCGGACAACATCATGGCCCTGGACTCCATCATCCGGAACAACGCCAACATGCACGCCATCTTCGAAGGCATCACCGAGCCGTTGCTGCTGGTGGACGAATCAGGCAACCCCGTGGTGGTCAACGAGGCAGCCCGCAGGCTCGGCCTGGACCTGTCCGATGGAGTGGTCCAGGACGGCAACATAATCAGCCTGCTCTGCGCGAACGTAAGCGGTGACAACGACTGCGACATTTCCAAGTCCCTCAACCTGAACGAAGTCATCTCCCGAGAGGTCTCCCTGCCAAATGGACGCTCCTTCGCCCTGAGCATCTATCCGGTGGCCGAGTCCGGGGGCGCGCGCAGCAGCCAGGCGGCGGTCTACGTCCATGAGACCACGCAGCAGAAAAGGATGCTCGCGCACATGACCCAGGCCGAAAAACTGGCCACGGTGGGCAAGCTCGCTTCGGGCCTGGCGCACGAGATCAACAATCCGCTAGGCGTTATCCTGTGCTACGCCAAACTCCTCAAGAAAGGGCTGCCCGAAGGCCAGTCCGGCGATGACATCGACATCATCGTCAAGCACACCCGGCAGGCGCAGACGGTGCTCAAGAACCTGCTCAGCTTCGCCCGCCCCAAGGTGGACAACGACGGGACCGTGTCCCTGCCCGAGATCATCGATTCGCTGGTGAAAGTCTTCCGGGTGCAGGCGGAGAACCAGCACGCGACCCTGTCGGCCGAAGCCGTCGGGGAGATCCCCCCGGTTCCGGTGGACAATCAGGCTCTGGAACATATCATGGCCAACCTGATCATCAACGCCCTGGACGCCGTGCCGGGAGAAAACGGCAGGGTCGACATCCGCACTGCCTACGACGAACTGGCCGAAGAAGTGGTGGTCACGGTCTGCGACAACGGGCCGGGCATCGCCGAGAAGGACCACAAGTTCATCTTCGACCCCTTCTACACCACCAAGGAAGTAAACAAGGGGTCAGGCCTGGGCCTGTCCATCGTCTTCGGCTTCATGAGCGACCTGGGGGGAAGCGTCATGGCGGACAACCAGAAAACCGGCGGAGCGCGGTTCATCCTGCGCTTCCCCATGGTCAGGACGGAAGAGATATGACCGACACGCAACGCATGCACGTACTGGTGGTCGACGACCAGACCGATTTCGCTAAAGGGCTTGGAAGATTGATCCAGGGCGAATTCGACGGTGTGGACGTCCATGTGGCCGAATCGGGGGAACAGGCTTTGGACCGGCTCGACGACACCCCGGTCAGCGTGATGATTACCGACCTGCAGATGCCGGGCATGGACGGCCTGACCCTGCTCCGTGAGGCCCTGGACCGCTCTCCGTCCTTGTCGGCGGTGATGCTGACCGCCCACGGCACCATCGAGACCGCTGTGGACGCGCTCAAGGCCGGGGCCTATGACTTTCTGACCAAGCCCATCGAACCGGAAGCCGTCTTCCGGGTGGTGGCCAACGGGCTGGAACGCAGCCGCCTGCTCGACGAGAACCGGCAGCTCCGCGACCAACTGGAGCGCCACAAGGACCGGCTTATCGGTGAAAGCCCGGTCATGCAGCGCCTGAAACAGTCTCTCCAGGCCGTGGCCCAGACCGATTACAACGTGCTCATCCTAGGTGAATCCGGCACCGGCAAGGAACTGGCCGCGGCCATGGTCCGGGAGCTCAGCCCTCGCGCGGACAAGCCGTTCGTCACCCTGAACTGCACGGCCATTCCCGAAAACCTGCTGGAAAGCGAGCTGTTCGGTCACGTAAAGGGCGCGTTCAGCGGCGCGGAGCAGAACCGGGACGGGCTGTTCGTCAAGGCACACACGGGCACTATCCTGCTGGACGAGATCGGCGACATCCCATTGGAAACACAGGCCAAGCTACTGCGCGTCCTGCAAGAGGGGGAGATCCGCCCGGTGGGCTCGGACGTATCGCGCCGCGTGGACGTGCGCATCATCGCCTCCACCAACCAGGACCTGACCGCGCGCATCGCGGACAGAACCTTCCGCGAGGATCTGTACCACCGGCTCAACGTGCTCACCCTGACCATGCCTCCGCTCAGGGAGCGCCAGGGAGACATCCCGCTCCTGGCCCGCTACTTCCTGCTCAAGGCGTGCGCCGAGCTCGGCCTGCCGGACAAAGACATTTCCCCCACCACCCTGGCGGGCCTCGCTGGCAGGCCGTGGCCGGGCAACATCCGCGAATTGCAGAACGCCATGCGCAAGCTCGCCGTCTTCGGCGACGCCCCCCTTTCGCGCGACCAATCCGGCAATGCCTGCCTCGCCCCCCGGGGACAGGACGGAAAACTGCCGCCGTTCAAGGAGGCCAAGGGGCTGGTTCTGGACTCCTTCACCCTGGACTACGTCCGCGAAGCCATGACCCTGGCCAAGGGCAACGTTTCCCGTGCAGCCCGGCTGTCCGGCCTGTCGCGCGTGGCGATGCAGAACATGCTGAGCCGCTACGGCCTCTCGGCGGACGTCTTCAAATAGCGCGGAAGGAAGCGCCCTCAGGATTCCCCGGCGCGGCGCCCGCCCGCTTTCGCGCGGAAAGTCCGCCCCGAACATTGCCTCCGGCAGGATAACATTATAGAAACGTCGCCATGAGCAACCTCCACGACATCAAATCCAAGGAAGCCGCGATCGCGCAGGCGGTCCGGCACATGAACCACCACGGCGGCAGGCTCGAGAGCTGGTTCGTCGGCATTGAGGAGAAAGGGTCCGACCGCGACGCTCGCAACGACCGCCATCCCATCCATTTTCTGCTGCCCAGCGAGGACGACGCCAAATCCGCCATGTCCCAGCTTCTCGACATGGGCCTTCAGGCCGATGACGAATACGGGGTGCAGCCGGTCATCCTGTTCGTGTACACGCAGAATTAAACGGCACCGCCGTAACTTGACAAAAAAAATGGCCCGCCACTCCAGTGACGAGCCATTGCCGTTTTCTTCAAACGAGAAACAAACCCCGCTCGGAAATTCTTTGAAGGGCCTGCGGGCTATTCCTTCAGCAGACTGCGAATCTTGCGAAATTCCTCGGTGGAGATGTCACCGTTGGCGTACTTGCGCTTCAGGATCTCCATGGAATCCTCACGGTCCCGCCGTGCTCCGGTTCCCGCTGTCGGACGCTGAAAGAGGCGGACGAGCATGAAAACAAGCAGGCCGATCAGAAGCAGCCCGAAGAGGGAGCCGAAGCCGCCCATGAACCACCCATGACCCGGGCCGTACATAAAACCCCAGCTATGATGCAGCATATCTTTCCCTCCGGAATGTGTTCCGGCGGGGGAGCATGCTCCCCCGCCAAATTCGAAAACTGATCAGGCTTACCAGGCCGGGCAATTGTAGCCGTTGCCGTAGCCCTGGCCGTAGCCCATCATGCCACCGCGACCCATGCCGCCGTTACCCATACCGCCGCGCATACCGTGACCGGCACCCATGCCACAGCCCACTCCGCGTCCCATACCGGGACCCATGGCGCCGAACTGAGGCAGACCGAGTTCCTTGGCCTTGGCGTGGATGGCTGTGACGTTCTTGTCGATATTTTCAGTCAAGGCGCGAACACGCTTTGCGTCCGGGTTCTGCCCGGCCATGATGGCAGCCATCTCGGCCCGATCAGCGCGAACAGCCGCACGCAGATCGGCGGTAGCGTCCTGGAAGTCCTGATAGGCCTTCGGGTCCACCTGGTTGGCGTAGCCGGGGCCAGCCCCGTTGCCCTGCCAGCCGTGCATGCCCCAGGCCATGGCGTTGACGGAGAACAGAGAAACGGCCGAAACCAGTGCGAGAGCCATAACAAACTTCTTCATGATAAAACTCCTATTGTTTTTTTTCGAGCTACTCCCAATAAGGCAAAGGCTGTGCCAAAACAAATTATTGCACCACAACACACTGTTTACATTGAATATATTCTCACAATACGGCTGCCAAAGATCGATTTTATCCTTGCCAAGACCACTGCATGTGATTAATTTTTAACCAGTCTGAATTTGAGACAGTCTAAAAATTGGACAAACAGTACCCGGCAGGTCGGACATGCAACTGAAGACCAAAATTTTGGGAAGCCCGGCTTCCGTCTGGATGATTCTGGGCATGGCCTCCATCATGACCCTGGTGGTCGTGACCCTGGCGGTGTTCAATTACAACCGCGAAGTCCGCTACATGGAAAAGGTCCTCGGCGAAAAAGGCGGGGCTCTGATCCGGTCTTTCGAGGCAGGCGCCAGGGTCGGTCTGATGGGGGACTACGGGACAGAGGGCAGGCTCCAGGCATTGATCGACGCCACGGCCAAACTGCCCGACATCCTCTATATCGTGCTCACCGACCGGAATGGGCGAATCATCGCCCACAGCGACTCGCAAAAGATCGGAAGCGATTTCCTCGACACCGCACGTATCGAGGCCCTGCGTCCCGGTCAAAAAGCCCAATCCTCCATCATAAAGAACGACGCGGGCAAAGACTCCTTCGTCGTCTATAAGGAGTTCCTCCCCCTGGTGTCCGGCGGTTTCCGCATGATGCGCGACATGATGGGCCACCATCAGATCAGAGGCAGAGGAAACGGAGGCGGCATGGGGCATCGGGGAATGATGTGGCAGCAGTCTCCCGAATCGTCCGAAGAAACGGTGGAAAAACCGCTGATCTTCATCGGCCTGGACTTCGCCCCCTTTGCCGAGGCACGTCGGGCCGACGTCCGAGTCATGATGACCACTTCGGCCGTTTTGCTTCTGGTGGGTCTGGGCTGCATGGTTTCGTTGTTCTGGGTCCAGGCGTACCGCAGATCGCGCGAGCAGCTGCGCGACACCCAGGCCCTGGCCGCCGAGATCGTGGCCAACCTGCCCATCGGCATGATCGTCACCGGCCCGGACGACTGCGTGACTCGAATCAACAGGGATGCGGCCGCGCTCCTGAACGTGGACCCCAACGACGCCCTTGGGGCCGCTGCTCGCGACGTGCTTCCCACCGAGGTGACGGCCCTGGCCGTGGAGTCAACCCGTAAGGGCGCTCCGGTGACCAGAGAGCTGTCCATCCGAACCCGGGACGCGGCGTCCCCGGTCAACGTCGGCGTTGCCCCGGTGACCTCGGAGGAAAACGTCCACCTGGGCACCCTATACATCTTGAGTGATCTGACCGAAATCCACCGCCTCCAGGCCGATGTGAAGCAGCGTGAGAAGATGGCGGCCATCGGCAACCTGGCCGCGGGCATCGCCCACGAGGTGCGCAATCCCCTGAGCAGCATCAAGGGGTACGCAACCTACTTCGCCGGGCTGTTCGACGAGGGCAGCGAGAACCGAAAGGCGGCCACGGTTATGATCGCCGAGACGGAACGGCTGAACCGGGTCATCTCCGAACTCCTGGACTTCTCCAGGCCCTCGGATTTCAAGTTCCGTCAGGCTTCCCCGGCAGTGGTCTTGGATACCGTTTCCCGGCTCCTGCAGCAGGACGCAACCGAACAGGGAGTCGAAGTCGTCGTGGACGTTGCGCCCAACCTGACCGAAGCCGAGATGGATCCGGACCGTCTGGTCCAGGCCCTGCTAAACATCGGCATCAACGGCATCCAGGCCATGGAATCCGGGGGCAGATTGACCGTGAGCGCTCAAGACGCGGAAGACGGCCTGCTTTTCGAGATCGCGGACACGGGCCAGGGCATTCCCGAATCCGATCTCGGGACCATTTTCGATCCGTATTACACGACCAAGAGCCAGGGAACCGGCCTGGGCCTGGCCGTGGTCCGCAAGATAGTCGAGGGGCATGGCGGCAGCGTTCATGTCGCCAGCACTCAGGGCAAGGGAACGACATTCGCCATCACCCTGCCGAAATCCCATTGAGGAAAGACACGCAATGAAGACCACCATACTCATCGTTGACGACGACAAGGGACATCTCTCGATGCTGAAGACCATCCTGGGCGGATGGGGTTATGAAACCGCATCGGCCATGGATGGCGGCGAGGCGATCGCGGCCGTGAAGGAACGTCCCTTCGACGCACTGCTCATGGACGTCCGCATGGCCAAGGTCAGCGGCATTGAGGCTCTGGAGGAGATCAAGGCCTACAACCCCGCCATCCCGGTGCTGATCATGACCGCCTACTCTTCGGTGGATGTGGCGGTCGAGGCCATGAAGCTCGGAGCCTACGACTACCTGACCAAACCGCTCAATTTCGACGAGCTGAAACTGACCCTGGAACGCGCGTTGGAGCACCGGCGGCTTTCCGAGGAGAACCGCCATCTGCGGGAGACCGTCTCCTCCGGGCAGTCACTCAAGGGAATCATCGGAACCAGCCCGGCGATGCGGGAAGTCCTCGAGATGGTCAAGGTGGTCGCTCCCACCGAGGCCACCGTGCTGATCACCGGCGAGTCCGGTACGGGCAAGGAGCTCATAGCCCGGGCCATCCACGCGAATTCCGCGCGCAAAACCAAGCAGCTAGTGACCATCAACTGCGCCGCCCTGTCCGAAACCCTCCTGGAATCCGAGCTGTTCGGACACGAGAAAGGTGCCTTCACCGGTGCCGACAAACGGCGCGACGGACGGTTCATGCAGGCCGACAAGGGAACGATCTTCCTGGACGAAATCGGCGAGATATCCATGCCCATGCAGGCAAAACTGCTCCGCGCGGTGCAGGAGCGGGAGATACAGCGGGTAGGCAGCGACACGGTACAGTCCGTAGACGTGCGCATCCTTGCCGCCACCAACCGGGACCTCAAGGCCGAGGTGGACGCCGGGCATTTCAGGGAGGACCTCTACTACCGCCTGCACGTCATGGCCTTGCGTCTGCCCGCCCTGCGCGAGCGCCAGGACGACGTACCTCTCCTGGCCAATTTCTTTCTGGAGCGATACGCCGAAAAAAATCGAAAGACGGTCAAGGGATTCACGCCACTGGCCATGGACATACTCATCCATCACACCTGGCCCGGCAACGTTCGCGAACTGGAAAACACCATCGAGCGTGCGGTCATCCTGTCCATGGGCGAGTATGTCACCGAAAGGGAACTCCCGGCCGCACTGCAGAAAAGCTACGAGCAGAACACCCCGATGGACGACGGCCAGATGCAACTCGGCGGACAGCCGTTGGAAGACGTACAGAAACAGGCCATCCTGGCGACTCTGGAACAGACCGGCGGCAACAAGAGCGAGGCGGCCAAGATTCTTGATATCACCCGGACCACGCTGAACAACAAGCTGAAGAAGTACGGGATGTAGCCCCGTTCAGCCAGGCTCTTGCCGATCCCTGTCAGGAGAGCTTGAGTTCATCGAGCTTCTTGAGTGCTATCTCGAAATCATAGTTCTCCACGGCCTTGATCAGGCTGTTCACCTTGGCCGCGTGCTTGTGTATGCCGGGCAGGGAGTGCAGCTTCTTGGCAACCGTCAGAGCCTCGGCATTGAACTCTCGAAGCAGGACCCGCAACTCCTGCAGACAAGCGAGGGTTTCCCCGTCCATGTCCTTGTTTCCGGGCAGAGGTGAACCGTCTGGTTTCGCCTCCCCCATACGCTCCAACGACTCGAGGGCCGGAGCCAACTCATCCTCCACGGCCCGAAGCAGCTTTTCGATCTCGTCATCCGCTTCCTCGCGTCGGCAGCTCGCCTCCAGGGCCTCGGCCTTTTTACTGACCGCAACCGCACCCACGGTGGCGGCCACCCCCTTCAGGGTGTGCGCACACCGCTCGGCCCCTGTTGCGCCCTCCTCGGCTCGCGCTTGCTCGAACACGCCTCTGAAGTCCTTGTAGTTGTGAAGGAATTTACCCAACAGGGAACGGTACAGGGACTCCTTGCCCTGAACGTACCGCAGCCCGGCCACGACATCGATTCCCTGAAGGTCGGACAAATCTATGTTCATCTCAGGCGAGGTGGAGGCCATGCGACTCACGGTCGGCTTCACCCACTTGTCCATGGTCGCGAAAAGCTCCTGGATCCGAATGGGCTTGCCGATATGATCGTTCATCCCGGCCTCGATGGACCTCTCCCGGTCCCCGGCCATGACGTTGGCGGTCATGGCGATGATCGGGAGCTTCTTGAGCCGGTCTATCTTTCTGATTTCCCTGGTCGCGGTATAGCCGTCCATGACCGGCATCTGACAATCCATGAGTACGCAGTCGAAATGTTCCCGCTCCAGAATCTTCAGCGCTTCCTCGCCGTTGCTCGCGACCTCGCAGGCAATGCCGTTGCTGACGAGCAGATCCACGGCCACGTCCTGATTGATCTCATTGTCCTCTACCAAAAGCACTTTGACCCGGCTCAGCTTGGCGGTCATCTGCCCAAGTTCGCTTTGCCTGAACCCGGCTCTGCTCACCCTTGTGGGTACGCCCTGCTCGGCGACCATCATGGTGTCGAGCAAGGTCGACGGCAACACAGGCTTGCTCAGGACTCCCGCGACAACGGATTCGTCCTGGGTCGCATTTTCGATGTGTACCGTACCGAACGCCGACACGAAGATCACTTTCGGCGAGTGTCCGATGTTCGGGCTGGTCTGCATGATCCGCACGAGATCACCACCGGCGATACCGTGCAGGTCCCAATCCAGAATGGCGAAATCGTAATTACGGTTTCCGGCCTGTCCTTCCAGCAGAGCCAGACCGGCCTCAGCCGAATCCGCCAGATCGAAGGAGAACCCGAACCCGGCCAGCATTTCGGCAAAAATCGTCCGTGCGGTGTCATTGTCGTCGACCACCAATACATGGAGCGGGCGTATATCCAGATACTCGTCCCATTTGGGCGGCCGCGACTGCTTCTTCAGACGTGCCGTGAAATGGAACGTGCTGCCGATGCCGGGCTCGCTCTCCACCCATATCTCTCCGCCCATCATCTCGGTCAACTTCTTGGAGATTGCCAACCCGAGCCCGGTTCCGCCGTATTTACGGGTTGTAGAGGTGTCCGCCTGGCTGAACTGCTGGAAAAGCTTTCTCCGCTGCTCCTCGGTCATGCCTATGCCCGTGTCGCGCACCGAGAAATGAAGGATCACATCGTCCCCGACTTCCTCCGCCAGGCGCACGGAAATCAGGACCTCGCCCCGGGGCGTAAACTTGATCGCATTGTTTCCGAGGTTGAGCAGCACCTGCCCCAACCGGAGGGGGTCGCCCACCAGCGCCGTGGGCAGATCGTTCGGCAGGTCAAACATGAGCTGCAGTCCGGACTCCTGCGCCCGCAAACCGAGGACGCTGGCGAGATGCTCGAAGACCTCTCCCAGGAAGAATTCCGTATTCTCCATATCCATCTTCCCGGCCTCGATCTTGGAAAAATCGAGTATGTCGTTGAGAATGCCCAAAAGATTCTCGGCCGAGACATGGACCTTTTCGATGTAGCTGCGCTGCTTGTCTTTCAAATCGCTCTGCAGGGCCAGGTGCGACAACCCCATGATCGCGTTCATGGGCGTGCGGATCTCATGCGACATATTGGCCAGAAAGTCCGATTTTGCCCGGGTGGCCTGCTCGGCATCCTCCTTGGCTTCGGCCAAAGCCTTGGCCACGGCCTTTCGGCTGGTGATATCCTCGATAATGCCTTCGATGGTTTCGAGTTCTCCGTCCTTGCTGTAAACCGGGTGCAGGGAGTTCAGCAGCTCATGCCGCGTCCCGTCGACGTGAGTGAACGACATCTCTATCTCAAGCGCAATCTGCCCGCGTTCCATCGCCTCTTTGAATACCTCAGACGCACGATCCTCAACGCCGGGTTCCCAGTTGATCACATCCTGCCACTTCCGGCCTATGATCTTCTCCCTGGGTATGCCAAAGACGGACAAAGCGCTTTCGCCGATGAACAGCATTTCACCATCCGGCTTATGGCTGAAGATGGCGAATCTCCCGGCCAGATCCTCGACCAGCCGTTGATACCGTTCCCGGCTCTTCCTGATTTCATCCTCCATGGCCTTGCGCTCGGTGATGTCGCTCAAGACGGCCACGAATATGGATTTGCCGGCGACTACCGCCGAGTTGAGGGAAATTTCCATGGGGAACAGAGAGCCGTCCTTTCTCCTGGCCTGGACCACGGTCTGCTTGCCGATGAGCTTGGACGGGCCGCCATGGTTGAACTCGCGCAGATACTGGTCATGATCCCGACCGTCGTCTTCAGGCATGAGAATGGTGACGTTTTTCCTGAGGACTTCCTCTTTGGAGTACCCGAAGATGCCCTGTGCCGCCGGACTGAATTCGGTGATCTCTCCCTGGGAGTCCACAACAATGATACCGCTTCTGGCCGTATCGATAATGCCGCGCAAATGGACAGTCCTCTCCTCGACCTTCTCCTCCAGCTCCTTTTTGGCGTTTTCCAGTTCAAGCCGGTTCTGCTCGGCTTCGGTGATATCGACGAAGGTTTCCAGCAACAGTTCGCGGTCACCCTTCGAGATGATGGACACCGATTTCATGATCGGGATAACGGTTCCGTCCTTGTGGAGCATGGAACGTCTGGACAAATCCTTGGATTGATTGAGGTCCAGGATAGGGCATTTGTCCCGATCGGCGGGACACGTCAGGTGATGACAATTTTGGCCGACGACCTCGTCTTCGGTCCTGCCGATCATCTGTTGCCCAAAGCTGTTGATGGCGACGATATTCCTGGTCTCGGGGTCAACCAACAGCACGCCGGCCTCGATCGAATTGAACAGTTGGCCCAAAAACGCCTCGTTCTCCTTGATCTCTTCCGACTGCGCCATGAGGGCCCGCCGCGAACTGTCTATGCGGTCGAACATGGTATCGAGAAAAACGCTCAGATCGTGGATTTCGTCATTCCCGCCGATGTCGATGGCGGACGCCTCGTCCACGTTGTTTTCCCGAGTCGCAAGCCTGGACATGAGCAAATCGAGTCGGTTGAGAACCTTCCGGTGAAGGAGATAGAAACTGAACAGGGCGATAAGCACAATGACCCAAAAGATGATGCCGTAGTAATAATACGAAATGGTCTTCCCTTCCTGGGAAATCGCCCTTTTTACGGAAACCTTGAGCAGGCCGACAGCACGCCCGTCCACATCCCGTATGGCCCTCATGCCCACCGAAGTCGTTTGGTCGGAATAATCCAGGTACACGTCGTCCACAGAGCTAGCCAGCCTGTCGTGCGCTTCGCTGTCCACCTTGGTGATGAGGGAGACCTCTCCTTCCATGAGGGCCGAAATTTTTTCGATGACCTCGGGAGTCAGCATGCGCGCCATCATGAAAGTCCCCATGCCTGGCCCTGACCCCGAGCTTGTAAGAATCGGTCGTTTGACGACCAGAAGGAGCTCTCCGTCTGGCAGGCGGATGATACCGCCGAAACCGCCCGACTGGCTCTGCAGGAGCGGAAGAGACCCGGCTGTTGAACGATAGATGGTTCTTGCCAACGCCATATCCACGTTACCGTCCGACCTGAAAGCCTGGAGAAAGACAGGCTCCCCCCGGCGATTTTGAATGGAAACGCAAACAAGAGACTGGTCCTCAAACGTTTCCGGCGAAAGATTGGAATCGATGTAAGGGGTGTTGCCGTCCTGAGCGAAGATATAGGTATCATCCCATTCAGCCCAGTCCAACGCCAGGTCATCGAGATAGGCCAGCTGCTGGTCCAATATCCCCTTGGCCATGGAAGCCAGGGAACGTGTATGTTCGTCCTCGATATTCTGAAAGCCCTTGGTCAGGACCAGCTCTGAGGCGAAAAACTGGCAGACGGCGAAAAAGACGGTCACCGTGATGACGCCTGCCATGAAAAACGTGCGAAGCTTCATGCAATCATTCCCCTATGAACTGAAAGGGGGCGACTCCACCCATCCCGACGAGAAGGCACATTTCAAGATGGAACGGAATGAACACCGGGACAGGCTCCGCCATCGCGCGGCCACCTTTTCCAAGTATCGCCTCCCGCAGACATTTTCGTATTCCAGGCGGTCCTCGTCCATTATATTATCGAGCCAACACATTGACCTGGTGGTCAAAAATAGAAATATTCTATCAAAACATGCAAGCCCATTTCTCTTACCTCTTAATCCTCAAGCAACACGCTTATCCGACCCAAAACGAGATCTTGTCCAACGCTCCCGAGGAACAAATCCATATGCCCCAACGTCAACCGGACTGACAGCCGAGAGAATCCGGCGACAGGGAGATATAGCCCGTGAAAAAGCGTCCTGCCTGCGCCTGCGACAAAGCCTGAAGTCCTTTCTCGACCACGTCGGACTGCTCACGAAAAAAGGCAGCCCGGGGGAAATTCCCACGGGCTGCCGGTTCTTCTGAGGTCTCTTTTAAGGTTGGCTGTACCGGAACGGCTAGGCCTGCGCCCACCCCGCGTCAGGGTTCTGGGTGCAGAACTTCCCGCCACTGATCTCCAGGGAGGTGCCGGAGATGTAACCCGCATGGGGCGAAGCCAGGAAAGCCACGGCCTTTGCCACTTCTTCGGAGGAGCCGAAGCGATTCATGGCGATGGTCTTGCGCATGGCCTCGCCGTTCTTTTCCAGCAGGGGCCGGGTCATGGGCGTATCGATGACGCCCGGTATGTAGCAGTTGACGCGAATGCCGTACGGGGCCAGTTCGGCCGCCAGGGTCTTGGTCATGCTGATCACGGCCGCCTTGGTCGCCGCATACAGCCCGCTGCCCACCGAGGGCATGACAGAGGCGAAGGAGGAGGCATTGAGCAGCACTCCCCCCCGCCCCGCCATCTTTTCCCGGGCGATGCGGGCGCCCAGGTATATGGAGGTCATATTGGTACGCAGGGTCTGGTTCCAGACGTCTTCGGGGGTGTCGACGATCTGGTACTGGGGATACACGCCCGCGTTGCTGATCCATACGTCGATCCCGCCGAATTCGGCTTCGACCTCGTCCGCGTAGGCGAACATGGACTGGCTGTCGGCGACGTCGACGCTTTTACCGTGCGCTTTGAAGTCCCGGGAGCGCAGTGTCTCGACCACCTTCTCGACGTTTTCCGCCGATCGGGCGCAAATCGAGATGTTGGCGTTGAGCCGGGCAAACAGCTCGGCTATGGCCAGGCCGATACCCGAGGTCCCGCCGGTGACGACCACCGTCTTTCCCGTGAAGTCCAGTTGCATTATTCGGCCTCGCGCTTGATGACCGCGCCTTCGGCTGCGGAAGTGGCCACACGCGAGTACAGTTCAAGGTACCCGGTGGTGAACTTGCGCTTGGGCTTCTGCCACTGGGTGAAACGACGCTGGATTTCCTCATCCGGGACTTCGAGTTCCAGTTTGCCGTCGATCACGTCGATGGAGATGAGGTCTCCGTCCTCGACAATGGCCAGAGGTCCGCCCTCGGCGGCTTCAGGGGAGATGTGTCCCACGAAGCAGCCGTTGTTGGTGCCCGAGAACCGGCCGTCAGTGACCAGGGCCGTGGTCTTGGCCAGACCGCGTCCGTAGAGGTACTTCATGGCCATGAACATCTCGCGCATGCCAGGGCCGCCCTTGGGGCCCTCGTAACGGATGACCACCACGTCGCCATCCACGATCCCGCCGCCGAGAATGGCCTTCTCGGCCTCCTCCTCGGAGTTGAAGACCTTGGCCGTACCCTTGAAACGATGCTGGGACGGATCGATGGCGCCAGGCTTGCTGATGGCCGTGTTGGGCGCGAGGTTGCCTCGGAGAACGGCGATGCCGCCGGTCTGTCCGAAGGGGGCGTCCAGGGGTTTGATGATCTCGCCGTTTTCCGGGAACTTGAACTTGTAGTCGTCCAGGTTCTGCTTCAGCGGCAGGCTGGTGCAGGTCATGACATCCTCATGCAGCAGCGTACGCATGTTGCGCATGACTCGTGGGATGCCGCCCGCCTGCCAGAACGCCTCCATGTCCCACTTGGCAGCGGGGTTCACCTTGGCGATCTGTGGAGTGTTGGTATTGTATTTGGAGAACAGGTCCAGGACGTTGACGCCCATCTGGGCCTCGTTGGCGATGGCGCTCAGGTGCAGGACCGCATTGGTCGAGCCGCTGATGGCCATGGTCACCCTGACCGCGTTTTCCATGGCCTCCGGGGTCATGATCTGGCGGGAGGTGACGCCCTTGCGGGCCAGTTCGCAAACCGCGATGCCCGAGGCGAACGCGGTGCGCATGCGGTCGGAGTGCACCGCCGGAATGAGCGCGCCGCCGGGCAGGCACATGCCCAGGGCCTCGGTCAGGCAGCACATGGTGTTGGCCGTACCCAGGAAGGAGCAGGAGCCGCAGCCGGGACAGGCCGTATCTTCCAGAGCTTCGTATTGGTCGAAGTCGATCTTGCCGGAGGAGTACATGCCCCGCGCCTCGGAGATGGAGGTCAGGTCGGATTTGCGGCCGTCAAAGACCACACCACCGGCCATGGGACCGCCATGGACCATGATGGCCGGGATATCCAACCTGGCGGCGGCCATCAGCATGCCGGGCACGATCTTGTCGCACGAACCGAGCAGGACCAGGGCGTCCAGCCGGTGCGCCCGGGCCTGGACCTCGATGGAATCGCAGATCAGTTCACGGGAAGGCAGGATGAAGTGCATGCCGTCGTGGCCCTGGGCGATGCCGTCGCAGGCCGCTATGACGCCGAACTCCACAGCCGTGCCGCCGCCCCGGTAGATGCCGTTCTTGACGAACTCCGCCACCTGCTTGAGGTTGGCATGCCCGGGCACCAGGGTGGTCCAGGAATTGGCGATGCCGATGACCGGACGCTTTTCCAACTCATCGTTGGAATAGCCCATGGCCTTGTAGAGGGAGCGGTAGAACGCACTGCTCTCGCCTTGGAGGATGTCTTCACTTTTAAACTTGCTCATAATGGTATCCTTTGGGGTCAATTACCCTCACCATCGGTTAAATAAGGCCCATGGAAACCAGGACCATCAGCGCGATGATGGAAATGACCGAAGCCACCGCGCACGGGACGGTGATGTACTTGACGCCCTGTTTGGTATTCAGGTTGAAGAACTGGGACATGATCCAAAAGCCGCTGTTGTTCAGGTGGTTGACCATCATGGTACCCGCGCCGATGGACAGGGTCGCCGCCAGGGGGGACAGGCCCAGGGAGTCCATCATGGGCAGGATGATGGCCGCGGCGGTCAGACCGGCGGTGGTCATGGAACCCACGGCGGTCATCAGGATCACGGCGGTCAGGTAGGGAACCAGGATCGGCAGGATGTTGCTGGAAGTGACCAGGGCGCCCAGCTCCTTGATGACCGGAGCGGCCTTGAGGGTCGCGCCCATGGCGCCGCCCATGGCGGTGATCAGCAGGGGCAGCAGGGCCACGACCAGGCCGCGAGCGACCCAGCTGTTGAAGATGATGTGCTTCAGGGATTCGCCGTCGTCGCCGGTGACACGCTTGTGGTGGGCGATGACCTTGTCGGCCTTGATGAATCCGAGGATGATAGTGAAGACCACGCCGAGCAACAGGGCGATCACGCGGTCGCCGACCGAAGAGAAGAACGACAGGGCAAAGCCGCCCTCGTCCATGGAAACCTTGGCGAAGGAAGCGAAGGTGATGAGCACCACCGGAATCAGGACAGGCAGAAAGGCCATGAAGGAACCCGGCAGGTTGGGTTCGTGGATGACCAGTTCCTCGACCGCGTCGGATTTGGCCGGTTCAAATCCCTCGACAAAGTCTTCACGAGGCGCGATCCACTCTTTCTCGCACCAGCGACGGAGCAGCAGCCAGGTGCCGAAGAAGGCGATGGCGCTGATGATCGTTCCCCAGAAGATGGTCAGGCCGAGATCAGCCCCGTACATCAGGGCGATGGCCAGGATGCCGGGAGTGGGCGGCACCAGGCCGTGGGTCAAGAACAGCCCCAGACCGGTGAAGGCGGCCATGGAAGACATGGATATCTTCCGGCGCAGGGACAGGATGGAAGCGATGGGAGCGGTCAACACCATGGTGATGTCGCCGAACACCGGGATGGACACGATGAACGCGGTCAGCGCCGGAGCCAGCTCCAGGCACTTGCCCCGGAACATGCGGATGAAAAAGTTGGCGATGGATGTGGCGGCGCCGGAATCCTGGATACCCATGGCCAGGATCGAACCGAGGATGATGGTCACGCCGATACCCTTGAGGGTGCCGCCAAAACCGCTGTTGATCAGATTGACCGAACCGACCACGCCGTTGCCGAGCACCAGGCCGAGACCCAGAGTGGTCAGGAACAGAGCCAGCACGGGATGCATTTTGACTTTCATGATCAGCAGCATCAGGACCGCGATGGCTACCGCCAGAACAATGATGAAAATACCAGGAGTCATAGTCCCTCCTCAGGGAACGAATGTTGAGCGTAAGCGGATAAACTCCGGTTCGGCAACCTCCGAACGCCGCCCGGAATCCCCGCGGGCGGTTATTAGGCGATGATCTTTTCGACCCGTGCCATCTCGTCTTCGGTGATGGTCACGGAACTGAAACGCATGGCCGGATGGGTAGATACGACCTTTTGGTTGATCGCGTATTTGACCGCGGCCACGAACGGATTGGTCACCGAATACAGGCGCATCAGCTTGGCAATACGTTTCTGACCGGCGCGCACCGCATCCAGATCCCCCGCTTCCACGGCCTTGCGCAGACCGACGAACAGTTCAGGCTCGAAGTTGGGCAGAGCCCCGATGGTACCCGCGCCACCGGAGAGCAGGTTCGGAACCAGGAACTCGTCGAACCCGGAAAATACGCTGAAATTGCCGACCACATCGGCCACTTCGCTGATGTAGCGGCGCATGTCCTCGATGGTGGAACCGGAATCCTTGATGCCCACGATGTTCTTGTGGTCCGCGACCAGGGAACGGATCATCTCCGGGGAGTACGTGACGTTGTTCCGCGCCGGGAAGTTGTAGAGCAGAATGTCCATATCGACGCTGGAAGCGACGGTGGCGAAGTACTCGCGGATATGGGTTTCCGGCAGGTTGAAGTAATAGGGACACATGACCACGGCGGCGTCGAACCCGCACTCCTGGACGTGCTGCGTCAATTCCACGGTCTCGCGGACATCCATGCCGCCGGTTCCGGCGAACAGGGTAAAACGCCCCTTGGCGTGATCCGCGATGAACGAGAAATGCTCCTTCTTCTCCTCCAGGTTCATATTGAAGAACTCACCGGTGCTACCGAGAAAGAGCGCTCCGTCCGTCCCGGCCTCGATGAGGTTGTCAATCAGTTTGGCGTTCGCCTCCCTGTCCACGACCCCGTCAGCGTCGAATAACGTGGCGATTGCCGTGTAAATCCCTCTGTACATACTGATCTCCTTACGTTGATGTATTGAGCCTCGCGGCTCGCTTCGATGTCCATGGGACACCTTTTGTTCGCTATTGTCGCACAGCGTTCGCTTATTTTGCGACTCGTAGCCCGAAGCTACGAAAATTTGCCTTTGCCCGGGCATGTATCCTTCCTACCGGGCCTTCCGTAGTCTAGATGATCGACGGACAATTCCCATGGTCAGCTATTGTGCCCTGTCACCGCCTACGGCGGTCGTTATTCCTTATCGCCAATCTCTGGCAAAAGTATCTGTACACTTGAACATGTTCGCCATTATCGCACAATGTTCGCGATATTTGCGAAAAAAAAACTTACAACAGCTCGCTGATCTTTCCGGCCACTTCCACAACCCTGCCCGTCACTTCGGCCAGCTTTTTGGAAGGTATTCCCGCCTTGGCGCCGGACAGACTCACTGCTGCAACCACGCCGCCGCCTACGCTGCACACCGGAGCAGCCACGCAGATCAAGCCTGGCGCGTATTCCTCGTCATCGAAACAATAGCCCTTGACCCGGATGTTCGCCAACTCCGAACGCAGATCGTCGAGGTTGGTGATCGTGTTCGGCCCCCTGCGTTCCATGGGACCCATCTGACGCATTATCCGTTCACGGCGCTCCTCGGGCATGTAGGCCAGCAGGCACTTGCCCACCCCGGTACAGTACATGGGGTTTTCCGCCCCCACATCCGACTGCATGAAGATCGCTTTGTCGCCGCGGATCTTTTCGATATAGACCACCAGCCCGTTCTTCTCCACCGCCAGATGCACGGTTTCAGAGAACTCGTTGACCAACTGTTCCAGGAAAGGACGAGCCTTGCGGCACAGAATACTGTGTTTGCGGACCAGGCCGCCGAGCCGAAGCAGCTTCAAACCAAGGGAGTACCGGGAATCGCGGGGATTCTGTTCGAGGTATCCCTTATGATTGAGGGTGTTGATAAGCCCGAATGCCGTGCTTTTACTCAGATCAAGCCGATTGGCGATCTCCGTGACACTGAGTTCCGTGGAGGAGCTTTCAAACAACTCCAGAATGCTCAATGCTCTGGCTACGGACTGTATGATTCGACCTTCGGACATCTTCACCTTTTTCCGTGCGACATTATCGCACTTCGTTCATGTTTTTAAAACCCTACTTCCGACACCGCCCTCTGTCAATCCCTATGCGGTATTCACATCACTAACAAACCATTGTGATGGTTTTAACCTCCCGGAACCAAGACAACATATCATGATAATTATGACTAAGAGGCAGTAATACTTCACCCTCCAACCAACAAGAAGTCATGGTTACGATGAATGGATTGCCCCCTATTCCAATATTCAACAGTTGGGCATGGAGAGCGGCAGGAGAACAAAAAAAGCTAATTCAAAACTCAAGAGTTTCTGAATTAGCTTATTTTTTCTGGCGGAGAGGGAGGGATTCGAACCCCCGGACGAGTTGCCCCGTCTCTGGTTTTCAAGACCAGCGCATTAAACCGAGCTCTGCCACCTCTCCAAGGTGGATCGGCGTGTTTATGCGCCGATTTGTGGGAAAACGTTTGTAGAAACCGTACCTCGGAATGTCAAGGAGCAAAAGGGGTTCTGGGCGGTTCAGGGCAATTCCCCGCCGGATTGTTCCTATTTGACACCTTCTTTTGCATCCCGTATGAAAAGAATTGACTGAAATTCAAACAAAACGACGGGATATCCCAATGAAAGCCCCGCAAGAAGTCTTTGCTGAATATCTGGCCAATGAGAACCTGAAGATGACGCCCCAGCGGCGGGTCATCCTCGATACTTTGCTGCGGAAGAACGACCACCTCTCCTCGGAAGAACTCTACGCTCTGGTCAAGAAACGGGACGCCTCCATAGGCCAGGCCACGGTTTACCGGACCCTCAAGCTCCTGAGCGATTCCGGGTTGATCGAACCCCTGGATTTTGCCGACGGTGTGACCCGTTACGAGCCCTGCTACGGCAAGGACCACCACGATCACCTGATCTGCGAGCACTGTGGCAAGAACATCGAAATCGTGGACGAAGTCATTGAGCGCCGCCAGGAACAACTGGCCAAGGAGCACGGCTTCACCCTCATCCGCCACAAGATGTACCTCTACGGCGTATGCCCGGAGTGCCGCAAAAAATAGCTACTCTTCGATGCCGGCCAGGAACTTCGCCAGGGCCGGAATCTCGCCGCGCACGGTATGCCACGTGTATCGGCCCTTCACCTTTTCCCCTTCGGCCATGAACTGGATACCCAGCCCGATGGCTCCGCCGCGACCGGAAAAACGGCTGCGGATGGTGCCAAGGGCCGTGAAGAACGAGTACTTGCGCGTCTTGGGGTTCCAGATGCTGAAATGCAGGACCAGTTGCCCGCCGGTGTCGAGCGGAGGCAAGCCGCCCCCCGGATTGACGACGAAAAGACGCATTCCCCCGGCCGAAATATTCTCCACCGCCAGCCGCGTACGGGCATCATAGCGCGCGGGATTGTTCACTGTCTGCAACTCCGGCCGAAACATCCAGAAGGTACGTGCCTTCTGCCCGCTCCAAGCCTTGACCCGAACCGCCCCCTCCTGAGCCACCCGCTGGCGCGAATGACGCCGTCTGAGGATGAACCGGTAGCGAACCGGCGTGAGCAGGCTCATCCCCTTGAGAACCACACCGCTCTTGCGCACATGGGTAACCAGCGTGGTGAACGCGTTAATACGCTTGCCCGAATAGGCGAAGGGCCGGGTAAAGCAGATGACACGCAGGTGCTTGAGATGGGTGAAGGTCGGATTTGCGGCGAGGAGCTGAAGATGCATCTTCCCACCGGCCACGCTGGATATTCGGGCGTCGCACAGTTTGCGCCCCACCACGCCCCCCGTATACAGACAGACCTCGATGACCACCGACCGGGAGACAAGATAGTTTTCCACGGCCCGCCGCTTTCGGCTACGCAACAACCGGGACGCCCAGCGTCCGGCCACATGCAAAATAAGCAGCCGGTAACGCCACAGAACGTAAACAACGAACATGGGAACGGCCACGGACAAAGTCCGGAACAGCAGTTCCTTAAAATCGAGGGTTCCCCCGCCGCCGAAGGTACGTTGCACCTCGCGCAGGTAATTGGACTGGACCAGAAATTGAACCATCATTCCACCGGTTACGGTTCAAGAGGTTGACGCTCGTTGTTTCTATGCCGGACCCATTGCAATTTCAATACCTTCGGATACAAACGGTCCCCTAGCCGAACAGACCGCCAGAAGGCCCGCGTTTTCCCCGCCTATAGAGGTTGCTTCCAACACGCCTGAATATATGAACATGATCGTTTCATAGCAACCGTCTCAGGGTGTCAGACCAAATCCTGCTCAGACAACCTCTTACTATCGTTTATCTTCCCATGCAATTATGGACGCCGAAACCGGGGAAAGGCGACTGGCGGACTCCTCGCCAAAAAAAAAGGCCCCGGTCCATTTTGCGGACGCGGGGCCTGATGAAGTTTCTACGAATTAGGCGTTCTGCATATCGATGACGAAGCGATACCGGGCTTCCTTGTTCACCACGCTCTGGTAGGCGCGCTCGATCTCGGAAGGCTTGATGATCTCCACGTCAGGGGCAATGTTGTGGGAGGCGCAATAGTCGACAACCGCCTGGGTCTCCTTCATGCCGCCGATCATGGAGCCGGCCAGGCTGTGCCGTCCGAAAGCCAGGGCCATGCCGTTGATGCCGTCCATGTCGAACAGATCACCGACGTTGACCAGGGTGGCGTCCAGCTTCAGCAGGTTCAGGAACGGCTGGATCTTGAACGGCACGGGAACCGTCGAGATCATCAGATCGAAGCTTGCCTGATAGCGCTTGAACGCCGCCTCGTCGGACCACAGCACGGCCTCTTTTGCGCCCATTTTCTTGGCGTCGGCCATCTTGTCCTGCGTGGTCGTGAAAACGGTGACGTTCGCGCCGTGAGCAGCGCCGAGCTTGACCGCCATATGGCCCAGACCGCCCAGCCCGATCACGGCGAGGTTCTGGCCCTTCATGAGCTCCCAATGCTGCATGGGAGAGAACGTCGTGATACCCGCGCACATGATCGGCGCGACGCGCGAAAGATCCATGTTGTCCGGGATGTTGACCACGAAATGCTCCTTGACCACGATGGCTTTGGAATAGCCACCGTAGGTGAAGCCGCCGGAGACCTTGTCTTCGGAATCGTAGGTGAAGGTGGTGCCGTTAAGGCAGTTCTGCTCACGGTCGGCCTTGCAGTTCTCGCAGACGCCGCAGGAATCGACCATGCAGCCCACGCCGCCGACGTCGCCCACCTTGAACCGGGTGACGTTGCTGCCCACGGCAACCACACGGCCGACCATCTCGTGGCCGGGCACCAGGGGATAATGGGCAGGCCCCCAATCGCTGTGCACGGTGTGGATGTCGGAATGGCAGATTCCGGCGAAAAGAATATCCATCTTCACGTCGTTGGGACCGACCGCCCGGCGCTTGATGTCCATGGGATGGAAATGCCCTTCCTTGCTGTCCGCGCCCCAGGCACGGACCGTGGACTCGGCCATGGCGTTGTCCTTGGCCTGGGCCTCGCTCGCCCCGGCGGTCAGCCCGGCCCCGAACGCGGTGGTCAGGCCCACGCCGGCCGCAATCTTGGCGCCGTTTGCCATGAACTCCCGACGGCTCTTGTTTTCGGGATCGGAAACACTCTTCTCAACGGTATGCGCTTTATTCTTGCAAGCTTCGCACATGGTCACTCTCCATGAAAGTTGAACTATACGGGTTTCCCTTATCGACCAGGGGTGTCCGTAGACGCCCGGCAGACGCTGGGTCGATAACCGCCGACACTATGCCGTCAATACAATCGGCATCGACCAGGGAACAATGATTATTCATACCAACTTCCCTTCCGGGAGGATTGCCCGATCCTCCGTAAATGTGGCCTATTCATGTCAAGGATGAAGGCCGACCCAAACGTGATTCGGGAGAGCGAACGAAAGCGGAATCTTAACCTCACCGATACAGACAAGGGGGCCGATCAGTGGCATTGCCAGACCATGAGCGGACTGAACTCACATGCCGATGACTCGGACAGACGGTTCCTGCTGGACAGAAGCCGCCGGTCTCCGCTGTGGCGGCAGATAGCCTCGGCCCTGGAACGGGAAATCACCCGCGGGCATTTCTCAAGAGGAGAACGTCTGCCTGCCGAAAGCACGCTGGCCAAATGGTACAGCGTCAACCGACACACCGTGCGGCGGGCCTTGTCCCACCTTCAGGAGCAGGCCCTGGTCCGGTCGGAAAAGGGACGGGGCACGTTCGTCAGCGAGCATGTTGTGGAATATCTGGTTTCGCGGCGCACGCGGTTCAGCGACAATCTGAACCGGCAGAATCGCTCCCACGACGGGGTGCTCATCGGGCATCATGTGGCCGAGGCCGGGGATGCCGTATCTAGGGCGCTCCAGATACAGCCAACCGCCCAGGTCTCGGTGCTCGAAATCCTGCGCAAGGCCGAAGACCGCCCCCTGTCCCTGACCACCCATTATTTCCCTCGGCCGCGATTTGCCGGTCTGCATGACACCTTCCGGCGAACCGGGTCCATCACCCAGTGCCTCGTCGCCCATGGCGTGGCCGACTACTTCCGCGAGGAAACCCGTATCCTGACCCGGCAGGCGACTTCCGAGGAGGCCCGTTTGCTTGGCCTTCCCCGTCATTGCCCGGTTCTGGAGACCCGTTCGGTCAACGTGGACGAACTCGGGGTGCCCGTTGACTTCGGGATAACCCGATACGGCGGTGACAAGATCGAACTGGTCATCAAGACGTTTCTGGACTGAGCTAGATAATCCGTTTCCTCAAGCGGGAAGAAAGCTGCTCCACAAGCAGGACCAGGCAGAAGATCATCAGGATGATGGTCGAGGCCTCGGAATACATGAACATGTCCATGGAAACCTTGAGCTCGATGCCTATGCCTCCTGCTCCGACGAGCCCCAGCACAACCGAGGACCGCGTTGCCTTTTCCAGGCTGAACAGGGCGGTGTTCACAAATGACGGCAGCGCGGCCGGGATAACGGCGCAGATGACCGTACCCAGACGGCTCGCTCCCAATGCTTCCAGGGCCTCCTGCGGTCCCTTGTCCACTTCCTCCATGGCCTCGGCGAAGAAGCGGCCGCAGAACCCCATGGTATCGACCATGATCGCCAGGGTGCCAGCGAACGGCCCCAGACCGACCATGACCACGAAGAACAGCGCCCAGATCAGATCCGGCACGGTCCGAAACAAGGCGATGAGGTTTCTGGAGAAATAGTACAGGACCTTGTTGGGCGTCTGGCTCTTGCTCGCGAGAATGCCCAGCACCAAACTGAAGACCACCCCGAAGACCGTACCGACCAGCGCCATCTGCAATGTCTCGAGCAGGGACATGGCCACCGCGTCAACACGCCGCAGGGAAGGCGGAAACATCTCGGAAATGAGGTCCACGATGTAGGGGAAGCCGTGCACGAACTCGGTCAGCGAGAAATTGATGTTCCGCATGGAGACGATGAAAAACGCCAGCCCTGCCGCATAGAGAGCGAAAGACAGCGCGCTGGGCCTCGGGAAGCGGATGGGCAGCAGACCGGGGTCCGTGGCCTGCCCGTCGTAAACGAATCGATTGTCCTGGCGAGTACGGTCAGCCATAGATCCTCCGCAAGGTCCCCTCATTCAGTTTGGATGAGTCGCTGTCCATCTCGATATGCCCGTCGCGCAGTCCGATGACCCGGTCCGAGTATTCGAGAGCGTGACGCACGGAATGGGAGGTGTAGACCAGGGTCAGCCCCCGCTCGCGGATGAGGTCCACGAACAGGCGCATGACCTCCTCGCCTGCATTGGGGTCGAGGCTGGCAACGGGTTCGTCCGCAAACATGATGCGGGGCCGCTGCATGAGCGCCCGGGCGATGGCCACCCGCTGGGACTGGCCGCCCGAGAGCTGGTCCACCCGCTGCTCGGCCACATGGGACAGACCGACCAGTTGCAGACAGCGCATGGCCTCCTGGCGCTCCCCGTCCGTGGCCAGCATGTGCCACCAGACCCGCGGCCCGCGTTTTCGGCTCTGGGCTCCGTGCAGAACGTTGGTCAGGGCGGTCAAACGCGGCACCAGATTGTGCTTCTGAAAGACGAAACCGACCTGGCTGCGCAACTTGCGCAGGCCCGCCCGGCCCAGAGACAGGACGTCAGCCCCGCCCATCTCCACGCTTCCATCACTCGGCTCTATGAGCCGCAACAGGCAGCGCAGAAAAGTCGACTTGCCCGCGCCGTTGGAACCGACAAGCGCCACCGCCTCGCCCTTGTTCACGGCCAGATCCACCCCGTCCAGGATGGTATTCCGGCCAAAGGACTTGACCAGCCCCTTGACCCGAATCTCCATATGCTCACCGGAAAAGGCCGCCGGGGAGACTTCCCCGGCGGACGTATTGAACTTCAGCATCAGTCACCCACGAAGTCCGAGTACTGGGGATAGCCGATGGTCGCGTACATGGAGCGCACATAGTTGTAGTCCGCGTCCTTGACGTTCGGCAGGAAGACCATGCCCTTGTATTTCTGGTTGTCATCACCGGTCAGAATGGCGGCGACCATCTCGTCGGAATGATCGGCAAAGGCGGCACGCACCTTGGCAACCACATCCTTGGAAACGTGGGGGCCGACCACGAGCACGTCGTTGGGCAGGTCAGGACCGCGCGCGATGACCTTGAACGCGCCAGCGGACAGCTGCTTGTCCTTGGACCGCATCTTCAGGAACTTGTCATTGGTGGTGCAGAATGCGGCCACGTCGCCGCGCTTGAGGGCCTCGAAGCCGACCTTGTAGTCCACGTGCATGGTCTTGACGTCCTTGAGGGGATCAAGCCCGTTGTCCTTGAGGATCTGCATGGGGGCCAGGTGCTTGGAAGTGGAGCCCACATCGCCCATGGCCACCTTTTTGCTCTTGAGTTCCGGGACGGAATTGATCCCGCTGTCGGCCAGCACGATGATCGAACCGAAGTAGTCGGGCCGGGAAAAACCGACCACGGGTTCGGCATGCACGCGCTTCTTGAAGACCACGTACTCGGCCGGGCCGGTCAGGACGAAATCCACACGCTTGGACTTGAGCGCCTCCACGGCGGCGGTGCGATTGTTGACCGGGAAGAACTCGAAATCGTAGCCGGTCAGGCTGCCCAGCTTTTCCTTGAACACGCCGAACTCCCGCTGGAGTTCCTCCATGCCTTCTAAATCGGTGACGGCCAGCCGAACGGTTTCGGCGGCCAGGGCCCAGGCCCCCATGGCACAGACCATGAGCAGAGCCATGAGCAGGGTGACGATCGAACGTTTCATTGATTCTCTCCATGATTTCCGGTTGCGCCGGCCAGGGCCGACGATCGATTGGGTCACAGAGTATGGCCGTTGCGTTACGCGCTGATTGCGGTTGAACGTACATAAGACGAACTTCCCCTAGACAAATCAGCGACCTGTCTACTGCTTTACTTTTTCCGACAGCCTCGCCGAACATGGCCCCCAATCCGGAAACCCGGTGCTTCAGATACGGGAAAACGGCTTCACGGCGAATCGCCGCGCGACCGTCACGAAACGGCCGCACGATCTTCATGCGAACAAGCTGACAACAAGGAAAGAATACATGGATATGCGCATACGAAACGGACGCGTGCTGTTGCCGGACGGCGACATGCGACAGACGGACATCATCGTGGCCGACGGGGTCATTCAGGAAGTCGGGGACTCCTTGACCGGGAGTGCGAACGGCGGGAAATCCATCGACGCACGGGGCAAGCTCATCCTGCCCGGCATAGTGGATCTGCACGGCGACGGCTTCGAGCGCCACATCATGCCCCGCGCGGGCGTGTCCTTCAGCCGCGCCCTGGGGCTGCTCGATACCGACCGGACCATGACGGCCAACGGCATCACCACCGCTTTCCACGGACTGACCTGCTCCTGGGAACCGGGGTTACGGAGCCGTGAAGCCGCCCACGCCTTTCTGGCCGATTTCAAGGCCGTACGGGACAGGCTGGGTTGCGACACCCGCCTGCACCTGCGCTTCGAGACGTACAACCTCCCGGCCCTGGACGAGGTCGAATCCTGGATACTCGACGGGACCGTGGACATGCTCGCCTTCAACGACCATATCGACGCCATGTTCTCCAATCTGGACCGCTACTCCAAAATGTCAGGGTATCTGGACCGCACCGGCCTGAACCGGGAGTCGTTCATCAATCTGATAACCGAGATAAAGGAACGCGCGGCCGCCGTGCCAGAAGGCATCCGGCGGCTGGCCGCTGCGGCGGCGGAACGGAACCTCCCCATGGCTTCCCACGACGACCCGGACCCGGCCACCCGCTCCTGGTACAACAAGTTGGGGTGCGCCATTTCCGAATTCCCCCTGGACGAGCCCACTGCCCGGAGCGCACGCGAACTCGGCGATGCGGTCATCCTGGGCGCCCCCAATGCCCTGCGCGGCAAGAGCCATATCAACCGGCTCATGGCCCGCGACGCCATCCGCATGAATCTGTGCGACGCCCTGACCTCGGACTACTTCTACCCTTCCCTGCTCCAGGCCGCCTTCGCCCTGTCCCGCGACAAGGTCTGCCCCTTCCCGGACGCCTGGCGGCTGGTTTCCTCCGGCCCGGCCCGCGCAGCCGGAATGACCGACCGCGGCGACATCGAGCCCGGCAAACGCGCCGATCTGGTCCTCGTGGACGACTCGGACCCGGCACTGCCCTTCGCGGCCCTGACTCTGCGCCAGGGAACCCCGGTCTTCAGCGCCAACGGGCTGGGGATGTAGCCGGACCTTTAGAACGCGGGACTAGGGTTTCACGTAGGCGAAGCCCTTACGCTGCAATTCAACGATCTCCACCACCCCGGCGGGGACCACCTCGCAGCCCGGGCAGAGTCGTTCGGGATCGATGCCGAAGTGCGTCAGAGCATTGTTGCAGACCCTGATGGCCGCGCCCAGGGACAGCGCCTCGCCGAGCTGCGCCGCGAACTCGCCTTCACGGTCGAGCAGCTTGACGCCCGGCCCGTTGACCACCAAAACCACTTCGGGCTTGTCCTCCGAAAATGCGTTGAAATAATTTCTGATGTTGCTGAAAGCGATATTCAAGGCCTGAGGGTCGTGGTCAAAGTGGAACAACACATCGTAATTCATATTTGATACCTCTTGAAGTCTCTTGCTGGAATGTGCAACCGACACGGCCTACCGCGTCTCCGGCTGGTATACTTCAACAACAGCTCGGACGCACGGCATGAAAAAAGGGTTACGTGAATATCACGTAACCCTTTTGTTCTCTGGCGGAGAAGGAGGGATTTGAACCCTCGTATGAGCTTTACACCCATAACACGCTTAGCAGGCGTGAACCATGCTTTTTGTAGGCATTAAAACACAGTGAGTTACAGAGTTTTTTGAACCTACTTTCGCCTCGTGCCCCCTTGTTTTCTCTTCATGCCCCACTCAAAGGGGGCACAAAAGGGGGCACAAGTTTCACAGTCTTCCCCCTAGTCCACACTCGCCGGTTCGATCAGAATATACCCGCCGTAGGTCGAGACATTCCCGAGCGCATCGGTCACCTCAAGCTCGTGGTAGTATCGGCCAGGGGCAATGGCGGTGTCCCCAGACGAAAGCGGAACGGTGATTTCCGTCCCGCTGGGAACTGTCCCGGACCTGTCCGCGCCGACAGTGCCCGCCCCTGGGTATGCAGCGATGCCGTGCGTCCAAGAGGCTCCGGATACGTCCGTCGCCTCGCCGCCGGTTGTCACGGTAAAGACGAGATTGCGGGTGTCTCCGGAGCGGATGGTGGCGTCATAGGTCATATTATCCCCCGAGTTCAAAAGTTATGGTGCTGGCCAGCGTCCGGTCAAAGGCAATGGCGTCTGAAATCGTCCGGTCGAACGAGATTGCGCTGGATGAAGAGATCTCGGTGATGCCATCGGGGTAGATTGTGACAGCGACAGCCCCGGTCAAATCGCCAATCTGGCCCGAGATAAAGGCCACAACCTGGTTGCGCACGTCCACGACAACGCCCCCGGAGATGTCCCCGAGGTGCCCGGAAAGCGCCGCCGAAGAAATGTTGTCCACCTCGACAACAACCGCGCCCAAGATGTCGTCCAGGCCACCATCCATGGCCGCCGTACTGTCCTCCGAGGAAAACATGGCAACGCTGCCGATGATGGCCTCCAGTTGTCCGGAGATAGATGCGGAGACGGGGTTGGAGGCCTGCGCCGTAACGGCCCCGGAAATGTCCCATAACTCGCCCGAGATGGCGGCTGTGACATCTGGAGTGGCCCCTCCGGACTCCACGTCGGCGTACACGGAAAAACGATAGCTCGCGCCGCCAGAATCGGTGAATGGATCGCCGTATGTTCCGATGATTGCGGCGGATGTATACGAGTCCATAATCGGGCGAAGATCGGCTGACGAAGAGAACCCCATCACGTACTCGTCACCAGCGACCAGAGAAGCACTCAGTCCAGTGGCATGACGCCAGGTGTAACTGGAATCGGAAGCCGTCAATGTGGCTTCCGTGATTCTGGACAGGCTGTCGTCCAGGTCAAAAACCCCCACATTTATGGACCCGCTACCGTACGTCCTCAGCCCCATATGGATAGCGGTGATGGTGTCGCCGCTGGCCGCTGTGTATTTATCGGCTGCCAATGCCGCTCGATACGCCTGACTGCCCGCAATGTTGGAACTCCCCATTGTGTCATAACCAATCGTCGGGTCCAGCGTCACGGGAAACGCCGCACCATCCAGCCACTCCGGGGCTATGGAGATGGTCATCACGCCATCGGCGATCTCGATCGAACCCCACTGCTCGTCACCATTCGCATCCTGAAACAGCGGCCGGTAAACGTGGGCAAACTTGCCCGTGCCGTATTCGTTGTGCATGCGGTCCATGTAGATGGCATAGGAACCAACCACATCCTCGGGTCGCTCGACACCAGCGGCTAATTCCTGGTCCGTCAGGTCTGGCTGATAGTGGTAGCTGAGATTGCCGCTGTCTCTGAGCGCAAATCCCCAGGCATAAACACCGGGGTGAGTCGTAAACTCCACATCCCATTTCAGCCGGTCCGCAGCCATACGGAAAATGTCTCCGGTGGGAACGGACAGCGTCGTGCCATCGAATGTTTCCCCAGGAACTGCCGTCGCATCGGTCCGGTTAATATTCAGCCAAGCCACTTCCTGGCCGCCAATTTTCAAAGACAAATTCGCGTTCGGTACAACCAGGCCCGGCCACCGTTCGTCACTGCCGCCGATCACGGTCCGCATATCCCGACCATCGGCGGCGAGCGCGTATTCGGAAGAATTTTGCAGCGTCAATTCAGCCATCAACTCCACCCCCAAAATGTTCGCCGACAATGCGGGCAGTACCAATACAAACTCGATGGATCGGTCAGCAGTTCATGGCCCCTCCCACGCCAGCCACACTGACAGTGGACGCACGGCAGATGCAACGCCACCGACCGTCCGGTGATGGCCGGGGTTTCCCGAATCGGCCGGGCGGTCAGCGGAGCATTGAGCGGGGACGTGAATTGCATGCTAGGCGTTGGGCATTGTCAGCGTGGCCGAAGACAGCGAGACAGTGGCCCCGGCCGCGATTGACGTGCCGCCGCCGGAGATGGTCACCACGACCTCCTCGCCGTTATTGGTTGCCGTGGACAGGCGGGCGTCGAAGTCGGCGATGTAGGTCCCGTCGCTGTCCTCGAGCACGGCGAAGGTCGGCACGCCGGTATTCCCGGCAGTCACGCTGGACACTGCGGAGGCCGTCCAGATGCCGGACGCTGAGGAATCCGCAATCGGGTCAGCCATGACGAAATCCGCAAGAACATCGCCGGACGGGGCTGTGCCCTTGGTGGCTGGTTTGGTGCCGCTGTAAATCTTGAGATGCGCGGCGGCCGTCCCGGCGTCGGCCAGGGTGGTGATGGCGTCGCCCAGAGCGTTGCGCAAAGCAGTGGAAATACGAATGGTCATGTTATTTTCTCCTTGTGTGTATTGTTGAGTTTACCAGTTCATCGCAATGGCATGAATGGTCGCGGTTACCCCGTTGCCCTGTGAGATCTTCCATTTAAGGCTGGTCCCTGAGGGCTGTCCGGACACGTCTATGACGGCCTCGGAATAGTGAGTGTCACCCTCAGACCACTTGGCGGCCAGCGTCCCTTCTGTGAAGTCTGTCCCGCCATTGCGTGAGGCGTATGCATTGAGGTCTGTGTTCAGCGTTCCGCTACCGTCGTGCCTGACCAGCACGCGGATTGTCGACGGGGCAGTATCAGCGGACGATGCCGCGCTTTGTAGCGTTGCCGATGCCGAGGTCACCAGATAGGTGACTCTGGTTCTGGCTACGATGTCCGTTGCCTCGGCCATAGAAACGGACCCTGTTGCGTCACCGGTGTAAACGGCACGAAGCCCGGTGCTGGTGGAAACCATGAGAGCAACCCCGTCCGCGTAGGCACCGGCATGGAATGTGCCGGACGCCGGGACCGTGTACGGGGAGGAAAGGGCAAAGTCTTCCCACCCGGAGCCGGTATGGGAGAACTCTTCGTCTCTGACGACCGTATACGCACCGGCATCGGTGCGCTGCACGACCTTGAGTTTGATTGTCCTGGCAATCGTGGAGTAATATCCGAGTTTGGAGACTGTCGCCCCGTTGTCGATGGCGTAGGTGCGGTCGACATGAGTACGCCCGACGATGCTGTCGTCGCGCTCGCCTGTTGCGGTGCTGGCATCTTGTGTCTCCGTAGCGCTTATGTAGTAATCTCCGACATAAGAGAAGTTGCTTGACGCCCCGAGGTCAACACCGCTTTCATCCTCGAACTCGTCAACCATCATGCCCGGGAGGGCGTACAGGGACATCCCGAGACGGGCCAGCCTCTCCATCGTGTTGCGATTGGTGGACTGGATGAGCCACTCGGGGACGGCATCAATCCCGGTCAAATCGCTGGCGTCCAGAGGCGGCAGTTTGCCCCCGGCTTGGACAGCGATTATATCGCCGACATCGGTACCGACGTCTCCGGTTGTGAGCACGTCGCTCATGTCGGGAATTGAGGACGCGGCATCCTGTGCGGCCAACGCCGAGGTTGCGGCCTTGAGCGCGTGATGCTTGGCCGAGTATGCTCCGCTCTCCACGGCCACGTTCTCTGGGTTCTCGGCCCATTCGGAAGCCTTGTCCCTGGCAGCCTCGGCCGCAGCCTGCGCGGTCTGTGCGGCGGTGGCGGCGGAGCTCACGTCGCCGATCGCATCCAGCGCCTCGTCAATCTCGACATGCGACCGCCCGTCCTCGTTGTTGGCGTGGGCGTTCAGGGCCGTGAACAAATCGTTGATGGCCACGTTGTTCTGCTCGGCCACTCCCTCGCGAACGCTGGAACCGCCAACGGAATCGTCCGGCACGGTCTGCGGGTTGCGTAGATATGCGGTCATTACTTCACCTCTACTTTTTTGACTTTCCCGTTCTGGTCGGTGACTTTAGTCACGTCGTTGCCTGTCTGTGTCAGGTACCAAACGAAATCGTTGGTCATTTCCTTGTCCTTGGATGTCGACGCACGCTGAATAGCAATGGCGGCCAACCGGCCAAGGGCCTCTTTCCCCGTGGTCGCTCCGGATGCCACCTTCGTGGTGCTTCCGGCCAGCCACTTGACAAACTCAGGGTCAGTCATGAGCCGCGCGACGCGTCGGTATACGGCCAATTGGCCAGCCACAGCCGAACCGCCTCCAGCGGCACCAAGCACCGCCGACGATAGACTCATTCCGGCCACCCCACCACCGATAGCGGCCTTGCCGGTCCAATCAACGATTGGCTTCCACAAATTGTCCCATGCAGCATTCACTGCGGTGTTCGATTTGTTGGCATATCCTGCCAGACTTTTAAAAAATTCTGCGCTGTCGAGAAGCTTGTCAAGATCCTTCCGGGCCGGGCCAAAAAGGATATCCGACATGCCAGGAGCCTCTTGCTGCATCCGGGCATACCGGGTGAGGAAGGTGGAAAAACTGAACCCTCCACCGTCGGCATTCGCCGCCCCCGGTGTGGGCATGGCCATTTCACGGTAGGCCCGTGCCCGGAGAGCGGCTTGGGTATCCGATGAAAGCAGATTCATCACACGCATCATGCGCTCGGCGGCGGGCTTTCCCCCGCCGACTATCTGCCGATAGATTTTCTCCGGCTCAGGGTTCTTGATGATCTCTGCGGCCTCGTCGAGTAGCCCCACCTCTCCCAGCTTCTTGTCCCCCATGCCCCGTTTATACCAATCCTTTGCGGCGGCCCGCGCCTGCTTTGCCGCCTCTCCACCGGCCTCCTCAGCAGCCGCACCGAGATCACGGTCTGCGGCCCGCTCGAAAGTCATGCGCAAACGGTCGATATCATCGGCCTCATGGGCCAGTTTCTTGTACGATCCTCGGGCCGCCTTCTTGATCGAGTCTAGCGCCCCCTTACTGATATTTCCGTTTCCATCCACGGATTCGAGGATCAGCTTTGCCTCGCGCACAGCGGGGGCCATGGCGTTCCCGGCATACGGGCTCTGCTTGGCGATAAAAAGCACCTTTTGCGCTTCGGCAACGATGTTTTTTGCGGGGATAGACCCACCATCAGGGACGAAATCGCCGACCTTTTTCCACAGATCATCGCTGACATCTTTCCATTGTGTCCTGAACGCGATGGCGTCACGCTTCACTAACTGACCGATGTCATACGGGATCATGTCCGGCCCAAGCTTGGCGGCTATGCCGTCGCTCATCTTTGTGGCGTTGGCGAGATTGTGGGCGTCCACCTCACCGAAAATGGAACCCGTTGTCGGTTTCCCCCGCATTGACTGCGAGTAAGCGGCAGCCTCGGGGTTCCCGAGCATGCCGACCTCCGGTCGGAACCCGTACTGTTCCAACTTTGCGATGTCGTGCGGAGTTACTGCGGAATTGCCTACCCGACGTGCAATTGCCCCTTTGATAGGTGAAAGCGCCGGTTTCACCAGGCCGAGCGCCTTGCCCACGATGGCACCACCACCGAGATCAACGGCGGCATCTGTAGCCGCCCTGTTGTATGACTCGCCGACAGACGGCATGGTTTCCGGGTACATCAGCCCACGGATGTAATCGTAGGCCTGTCCGCCCATGGCGTTGCCAAGCGCGGCCCCAGCGGGCACGGTGACTACCTCCTCCGGGGCAAAAGCTTGTGGCCCGAGTTGCCCACCGATGGCCGCCGCACCGCCGCCAAGCACAGAGCCAAGTGTTTGGAAGGTACCACGCACCCAGTCGCCGCCGTCATCCGCCTTTGGTCCGCTGTGTTGCGTGACGTATTTTGCCGACGCGCGCCGCATGTCCTCTTTGCTCATTCCCTCCGGGAACTGCACGACCTTGCCATCCGGCATCTTAACGTTGGGCATTATTCAAACTCCCCGGTCTGCGGATTGTAAATGAGATCAACGCTAGGACTTTTAGTGCCTTCTTGCGGCTTGATGCCCATACCTTGTTCCCCCAACTGCTGGTAGCGGTCGAGCACGCGCTTGAGCTTGGCTAGCTTCTCTTTCGCCACAGATGGGGTGTCGAACACGCCGGGGATGTATTGCCCCATAGCCTCGTCAATTTCTTTGTCGGAGATGACAGCTCCAGACTCCAGCCGCATTTTCGAAGCGACCGCCTCGCGCACTGCCGTATAGGCTGCCGAGGCGCTTGGCCCGAATACGCCGCTTGCGGCCACATCTAACGGGGCTCGAAGGGCGGCAATGGTCGACCTGTCAACGCCTCCATCAGGATTGAACAACAACTTTTCTGCGGCGTCAGCGGCCTTTTTACCCGCCTCGGACAGGGCTATTTGGCGCGTCTTCTCGGTCGGAACAGGCTTTCCGCCCATGTTGACCTGCACAGCCCCTGCCTTGCGCTGATCTACCGCCATTTTCAGGATTTGCTCTGATGTCGCATTGGGGAACATCTGCTTGAGGTTACCCATAACTCCAGTCAGTTTCTGTTCTCCGGGATACATCGAATCAATCTGTTTTTTCGCCCCGTACAGGTCCATCGCATCCTGCAGCTTCTGCTCCGGTGTTTGGTACTCAGCCGCCCACTTGTACGCCTCCGGACTCGCCGCCGTCAGATCCGGACCGCCGCCGAAACCGCGCGCCCAGTTGTCGCCGGAAGATGCCATCATGCCGCCCACGGCCTGTGGGTGCTGGTAGAGATAGCTGTCGGCCTTGCGCTGCTTGTCGAGCTGCGCCAGCTTGGCTCCCTGCATCGCCTGATTCTGCTGGGCGATGTCCATCTGCAACTGCGTAAACTTCGCCGCCAGGGCGTCCTTTTGCGCCTGCCGCTTGTCCAGTTCATCCTGCCGTCTGCGCTCCCGGACCCGGTCAAGCCCCTCGACCGTGCCGTTCAGGAAACCGGCGATTCCGCTGTTCATCATGCCCATATCGTGCCCCCTAGAAGATGGAGTCCCACAGGTTGTCCATCAGGCCGCTGGTCGCCGAACTGGCCAAATTGCCGACAGAGCCCCATATGGCCGCGTTGGTGTTCGCGTCAGCCTGGTCCTGGGCGGCCTGCAACTGCTGCGATGCCACGGCCCCGGAGTTGCCCTGCCCGGCCAACTGCATGGCCCGCTGGAAGTTCTGTTCGTCAATGGTGTTCTGCCAGTTCAACTCGTTGAGTGCCTGGTTGTAGTCCTGCTCGAGCAGGGAGTTGTTCCACTGTGCCTGCTGGTTCTGCTGGTCCAGGTTGTAGTTCAGGGCGTTCTGGTTGTAGGTGTTCTGGTCCTGGGCGTTGGCCAGCCCTGCGGCCCACGAAGCCTTGTTCTGGTCGATCTGCTGGCTCTGGTCCTGGAGCTGGAGCCCGTACCCGGTGGCCACGGCGTTGGACAGGGCGTTCTGTGTGGCCTGGTTCTGCGCACCCTGCGCCTGGCTCATCATGCCGCCGCCGGTGGACCCGTACAGCCCACGCGCCGAATACTGGTCGTTGATCCCGGCCATGGCCTGGTTGTGCTGGGACAGGATCGGCTGCTGCAGGCTCTGCGTCAGCTTGGCGTAGTCGCCTCCTTCCAGGCCGGACACGGTGTTCATCTGCCCCGGAGCAGTGTAGTCGTAGTAGTTGGCCTGGGCCGGTCCCTGCATCTGGCTGGTGTAGCTCTGCGGGTACGCCTGCTGCCGTTGAAGCCCGGCTTGCATGATGTTGGAGCCTGTGCCCAGCCCCTTCTTCTGCGCCGTGGTCGAGTCCATGGACCCCACTTCGGCGTCGGTCGCGTATGGATTGGTGGTCAGTGCCATTGGTCATTCCCTCCTGGGATTCTAGAAATCGCCATCCGATCTCTAGTTGAAATTTTTACGCGCTTCGTGTTACCCACCGGGTAAAGGGGACAACCATGAAACGCATTCTCTTCCTCATACTCGCCGCATCATTGCTCTTCGCCTGTGCGCCGAAGCAGCCCAAGACCATGGAACAACAGGCCGAGGAAGCCCGGTCCGAGGCATTCGCCAATGCGGATTCGCCAACAGCATTGGGCCCGAACACACCGATGGTCAGAAATGACCCTTCTTTCCTCGACGAGCACGGAGAAGACATCTTGTGGTTGCTCATAGATGGGGCTCTCCTCTCTACCGGGAACCGAGACACAACGGGCATGAGCCTCGACGATTTCAAAGACAAATAATTAGACATACCATGGCACTCCAAAGAGGTATTGCCATTGTCCGGCCAAGTCTGGGTTGTACCCTTCTCCCTTTGCCAATGAAGCGGTGACAGCCTCCGGTCCGCTCATCATCCCACCCGTGCCCTCACTGCCGTAATTCTCATTCGCCCGTGCTGGCCCATATGGGTTTGTCTGGCCGATGTAATTCAGGTCACGCGCCTGGTTTATGAGGCCTGCCGCATTTGCCAACGCCCCGGCCACGGGGACACCGGCCACGCCCAAGGCTTTGGTCGCATAGTTGGCCGCGCGGGGAACGCTCGGTGTCATTTTGCTCGACACGTAGTCCGTAGCCTTCTTCGCCGCCATGGCCGCCGGGACGTTCTCCGTCACCCCATACACCTGTTCCGCCACCGCCGGGGCCAGTACGCCGATCCCGAGACCGAGCGGGCTGTATCCCCATTCCGGGGTTGCGTCCTCCACCTCGGCCATGGTGTCCACGTCGTTTTTCTTCGCTCCGAAGAAATCACCGATCATGCCCATCAGCCCGCCGCTGCGGTGGGTCTCCTGCATTTTCGAGGTGTCTATGCCCAGGGCGTCGAGTGCGCCGAGATTGCCTTCCTTGAAGGCGTCCAGGGCCTTCACCCGGTCCGTCCATCCGAGACTCGACCGGTCTATCGCGTCTCGGACCGAAGCCTCCGAGGCCCGCCGCCCCTGCGCGTCCTCCTTGATGTTGCGCTGCAGGTTCTCGTAGTAGCCGCTGTAAAACGGGCTCTGCTTGGAATCTATTCCGTACGCCTGGAGCCCCAGCCCGCCGTTTGCCCGGTCCGCCGCCCGGTTCATGTTGTACCCGGCGGCCGTGGTCATCATGCCGCCCATGCGGGACGGTGCGCCGACCTGCGTCCAACGCCCTGTCTTCGGGTCCTTGGCCCACATGCTGTTACGGTCGTTGTCATGGTTACGGCTATCTCCACCGCCCATGCCGTACCCGCCGGAATCACGCCCAGCGCCCCCGCTCGGGTCGTTGCCTCCGTAGTTCCCGCCACCACCAAGACTCGGCATCTCGCTACCTCCCCACCACAACCAGTTTTGCGGCCAGTTCGGATATGCTCATCCTGCCGCCGTTCATGGTCCTGACCTGGAGCATGATCCCGCTGTTGCGGAACTGCGCCCGACATTCCCTGTTCTCCACCCGCCCGCCGGCCAGCGGAAAGTTCGCGTCTGCCAGGTCGTACAGGGCATCATGCAGGGAATCGGCCCCGGAACCGCGCACGAAGTCCACGGTCTGCAGCAGCCGTCTGGTCAGTTCGTCGCTGCCGTAGACCTCGATGTTGTAGGTCCCGGACCATTCGAAATTCGTCTGGAGAATGACCTTGGTCAGGAGCAGGTCGCCGGGCCCGGTGATCATCTTGAACCGCGCCACGGACACAACGTCCTTCTCCACTCCGGGCTCGATTTCGTCCACAGCCCGGTTCTGGAGCTTGTAGAGATACCCGGACTCCCCGGCCAGGTAGACGGCCCCGCCGAACTCGGCCACGGCGTAGATATCCGTGCCGAAACCGATCTCGGTAAACCCGCCCAGCGGAGAGAACGTGTAAATCTGGCTCCACCCATTAGTTTTGGTCAGCAGCGTCCACACGGCGGCCATGCTCGGCAGTTTCACCATCATGGGCTCGTCGGCAAGGTTGGCGAATTGCCCGAGCACCGCGTTGACCTTCGTTCCTATAGACGGGTCCGTGGCAATGTCGCCGTAAGCCTGCGTCGGGGCCAGGGCCTCGAAACCCTCTGAGTCGATGTAGTAGACGTTGTTGCCGAACCCGGTAATGCAGTGTGGCCCGATAGCCGCATTGGACAGGCTCAGGTCGTCGGCGGCCCAGGACGAAACCGGAGCCGCCATGTTCAGCCGCCACAGTTTTTTGCCGACCACGGCCCCGTCGTTGCGGGCGACCTTGGACACGATCAACGAACCGGACACCATGGCGAACCCGTTCACGGCCATGCCGTCGCCGAACCCGGCGCGGATGGACACGGCGCCGCCGTCCGTGGTGTCCCAATCAGTTTCGTCCTCGGGCCCGCACATGTACACGGCGTCAAGGTCGTCAACCATGTTGCAGACCAGCCTGCCGCGGGCAGAGAAAACAATGGTCGCCTGCGGGCTGTTTTCCAGCCTGTCCACCTTGGAACCGTCCCAAGTCAGCAGGCCGCCGAAAGCGCCGTCCGCCACGACCAACTTGCCATTGAACGTGGTCATGGTCGGCGTGTCAGAGTTGTTGAGAGAGGCCACAGTGACCCACTGCCCGGCGGAAAAGTCGTAGTGATAGAGCACCCCGGCGGCCACGGCCATGAGGTACCCTTCCGAATCCTTGCGCACGAACGGGTACAGGAAGGTGATCGGGTCACCGAGCGCGGTCGTGGAGGCCACAGCCAACCCCTGCCGCGTGGTCAGCTTCCCGGTTGAGGGGTCATAGACCACGTTGTAGGCCTGGGACAGTTCATTGTCCGCGATCTGCGACGGGTGCAACGAAGCGTTCCACCCCCCGGTGGGCTGCATGATGAGCGGGACTTCCCTTCGGCCTCCGATAAACATGCCTACACCCTCCCCCCGTTCCAGCCCCGCGCTTTGAAAACGGTCTGGCCCAGGTCCGCGTACATGGCCACGATCATCTTTTCCATGTCGTCCAGGAGCGCGATGTCCACGGAGGTGTCGTAGCGGTCGATCTTGCGCGCCCGAAGCGCCACGTACTCGCACAGGGCGTAATCCAGCTTGCCACCCCATGGCATGGGGCTGGACAACGTCAGGGCGTCTGGCGCGGCGTTCACGTAGTAGCGCAGCCGCAGGAGCACGTCGTTGACCGGCACGGCGGCCACCTCGATAGTCCCATCTTCGACGCTGTAGACCGCGCATTCGCTGGCCGAGACGATGGCGTCCAGTCGCTCACCGTCCATCTTGTCGAGCTGTTCGTGGGTATCCATGCGGGTCAGGCTGATGGGCGTCAGGAAGTCGGTCGGCAGCGTCAGCGAACCGGCCCCCGCTTCCAGGGTGTAGTCATGCTTGCCGCGCATGAAGGGCAGCCGCTTCTGTTGCCCGAGCGCGTTTGCCCGGCGCACGGCCTGCTTCATGAACACCAACAGTTCAGCGTCGTTCCACCGACTCTGGGTGCCGTCGTTAAGTTCGGTTCTGACAAGCTCGGTGATGCGGTTCAACACGTTGGCCATGGGCCTGCTCCTACTTCATGATGATCAGCGGCCCGGTCCCGGCCGCGTTGGCGTTGGCGTGGTTGATTCTGGTCACGGTCATGAACTCGGGGTGTTCGGCCAGCCACTTCTTGAGGTCTTTGCCGGACAGCGTGTCCCCGGACTTCTGTGCCTCGGCCTGCATGTCCAGGAACTCGATCAACGGCATCTCACCGATGACGCGGTGGTTGCGCTTGTCGGAAAAACCGTTGTCGCCGAACTCCTTTTCGTACTGCGCCGCGCTGCGGACAACGGCCGCGTCGTAGGTGGTCACGCGGGTCATCTTCATCTTGTCGCTGTTCCCGATGACCCGGTTCTCCACGCTGATGAGATTCTCGAAGTCTGCCATTGTACTTACTCCTGGCCGGGGAGAGGTGTTACCCTCTCCCCGGGTGGTTGCTTACGCGGCGGGCTGCACGCGGGTCAGGTTGGTGATGGTGCCGACGCACTTCTTGGAGCGTACCTTGAGCATCTTGGACATGGTCAGCCGGTACTTTTCGGCGTCACCGGTCTTGGCCAGCTTCTCGCGCTTGAGCGGGCGGAAGGTGGCGCAGGCCAGGCGGCCCTTCTCGTAGACCACGAGCTTGTCGTAGTAGACGTCCGGGTCCGGCGTGGTGTCCACGCTCGGGGCGATGAACCGTTCCGGCAGAACGGTCACGATGCCGAAGTCGGTTTCCAGGATGCGCACGGTCATCTTCAGCGACTTCTCGGAGGCGTTGGAGTTGATGGTCAGGCGGCCACCCTGGGTGAAAGCGGAAATCTTCCGCTTCTGGGCAGGCGGAGCCAGGACGCAATCCGGGTCCGCGCCCTGCTCCCACATCGACTGGAGCCTGTCGTTCAGAATGTCCTCGGTGATGTGGTTGGTCGCGGCCGGGGTGGCGTCGAAGTCGTAGGTGTTGCCGGTACCGGCGAAGTTGAGCACGCCGTCCATCTTGGCGGCCAGGGTGGTGGTCCCGGCCTGCTTTGTCTGGTTGATCAGGTTCCACTCCAGGTCGCGGGCCAGCTCCTTGGTCTTGAGGCCGGACTGGTACTTGATCTCGGACTTGCGGCCGTGCTTGTCGGTCTTCTCCAGGTCCTCGGAGATCATGAACGCCTTTTCCAGACGCTGGACGCGGTTGTCCAGCAGGGCGGGCGGGGTGATCGCCGTGGCGGTGGAGTCCGCACCTTCGACGTGGGCGTTGTCGCCGGCGTCTCCGAGAGTGTCTTCCAACCACTCGGGATGCAGGGTCTTGACCTTCGCGCCCTGGCCGATGGAGGTCAGGAACGGGGTGTCGGTCGGGGCCACGTTGGTGATCAGGTTGTCCACCTCTTCCGGGATGGACTTGTCGTAGTTGGTGGTTACGGTCTTGGTGACGGTATCAGCCATGGTGAATACTCCTTAATCGGGATCGCCGAACAGCTCGCCGATGTCGGTCAGAGAGCCCTTGTAGGCCTTGACCCGCTTGCGGGCTTCCCTGCGTCGGGCGGTTGACTCGTTGGCCTGTGCACTGCCCCCGGCCCCTTCCAGGACGGGTGCGCGCTCGGTCACGGTGCGGCCCTTGGGCATGGCCCCGGCGACTTCGGTCGCGGTCATGGCACCGGGCACGTCCGGCTTCTGGGCGGCCTTGACAATGCCTTCGCGGAGCGCGTTATACCGGCGCATGTAGAAATCAGGGTCGGCGTCCAGACGGGCGTAGAGGCGTCTCGCCTCGTCCTCGCCGAACCGCTCGGCCACGTCCTTTACTTCCTGCGCGATGGCCTGGTGCACGGTCGTATAGTGCTCGTCACGCTGGATGAGCGCCTTGGCCGTGTCCACGCGCTGTTTCTGCTGCGACGCGGTAAACTGCTGCTGCATCTGTTCGATGCGCGGGGCAAGCTCCTGCATGGCCGCTTGCTTCGCCTTCCACTCGATGAATTCGAGCGGGTCTTCCGGCGGCTGTTCGATTCCCTGTTGCTGTTGTTCCTGTTGCTGCTGGTTGCCGAATCCCAGGACGTGCGCGCGGAACGCGGGGTCGCGCTCCATCATCTGCATGATCTGCACACCGCCTGCGGCCTTTTCCGTGGCGCGGGAAAGTTCCTGGGACTTGCGCGAAATGAACGCTTCCCGGTTTTTCTCCCAGGCAAGGGCGATATCCTGCATATCCTGGGGAAGCTCGGCGAACTGCTTTTTCGCCTCTTCGTCCCAATACGCGGGAATGACCTTGTCCTTTGCCTCGCCTTTCGGCTGTTCCTGCCCGGGGGTCTCGTCTTCGGCTGCCGGGGTGGCTGCCGACTCGGCCTGGCCTTCCCCTTCCTCGCCTTCGCCTTCATCCCCGAAAGCTTCACCGATCTGCATAGGGTCGCCGTCAAAAGGCTCGTCCTGCACGGACTCCTCGCGCTCGTCGCGCTCTGCGGCTTCGTCAGCCTCGACCGGATCAACGGTCCACTGAGCTCCCATGGTCGTCTCCTTGGTTATTCGTTGTGGCGGATCAGGAAACCCGCCGTACCTTCTTCACTTCACCGGACAGTTCTGCCTGGGCCTTGGCCCCCTGCGAGATGTCGCCGTCGATCTTGTTCCCGATGGCCTCCAGGACCATGAGCTGCGACCGACAGGCGCTAAATTTGTCCCGATCCATCGGGGACAGGCGCAGGATGTTCCGCTCCAGGTCCTCCCGGTAGTCCTTGAGGACCTTGTTGAAGTACCGGTTGCCCTTGAGTTTGCGGGCCTGCTCCCCTTGCTGGAATTGCGCCTCCAGGGATTCCCTGCGCGCCTGGTCCTTGTCCTGGTCTTTGGGCATTCATGCCTCCGGTGAGTTGCTGCAGTTGCCCCTGCAACTGCTGGATGGTCTGCTGCATCCTCTGCAGCGTGTTGAACTCCTCGTCCGAGAACTGAAGGTCGTCCACGGACACGCCCATCAGCTTGCCGATCTTGCGCTCGGTGCGGATGAGGTGCTCGGGACCGGCCACCCCGGCGGGGATCAGCGCTTTGGCCAGCTTCTGGAAATGCTGTTCAAGTACCTGCGCCTGCTGCATGCGGTCTTGCGGCCCCACACCCACTTCGATCTCGATGTCATGGCGGCCCTGCAGGTCCTCCGGGGTGATGCGGATGGCGTCCTTGCCGATGAGCGTGAACGCCTCCTTGGGCGGCCACGTCTGATTGATCCACATCATGTCCTTGAGAACCTTCTTGAGCGGACCGCCCAAGAGCTTGGCGTAAAACTTCTGCCGCTGCTGCCCGGCGTTCTGCAGGGCCATGGTCCCGGTCGCGGTCTTGCCCATGGAATCGGCGGTCAACCCCTGATTCAGCGAGTTGACGCCGCTGGTGCGCTCGTAGTCCGTACGCTTCATTTCGATGGCGTCCAGGATGGTCTTCCCGGGAGCGTCCGGCTTGACGTTGTCGTAAGCCCCGGCCTGCAACGAAGGGTGCAGCAGAGTGTCGCCGATGGTCCGGTTGGCCCACTGGTTGGCGAACGTCGCATCGCTGGTGACCATGGTCCCGTAGGCGGCCTCGGCGCTGGCGTCGGTGAAGATGCGCTGCAAGTTGGTCATCTCGCGCTGGTCGCCTTCCAGGTGCAGGGGCAGAGGTGCGCCCTCGAAGCGGAACGGGACGTTGAACATCTTACCGGCCCGGAATGGCGGGCGGCGGTACGGACTCTCCTCGACACTCAGAATGACCGTCCCGGTCTTGCGGATGATCACGTTCTCGAGCAGCCCGTCGCCGTCGATGTCGAGCCGTGTGTGGATCTCGTCCACGAACACGGTCATGCCCGGGCCAAGCCGCTCGTTGTCCGTGTCGAAGGCGTTGCCCTCGATGCTGGCCACGTCCAAGTCATCGGTCGTGTAGATGGCCTCCCACTCCTCGCGGAGTTCGGGCACGTCCAGGTCGTCGTGCTTTTCCTCGGCCGCCGCCACAGCGGAACCCTTGCGATAGACCCCGGACCGCTCCTTGCGGGTGATCTCGTCGATGGTCTTGCGCGTCCGGTGGATGACCACGCGGGCGTCGTCGATGGACTTGGCGCCGGGGGAGATAAGGAACTCCCACGGCGGCAGGGCTTCCACTCTCGGCCCCCTGAATATCTCTTCGCGCTTGACCATTTTCACGTTCTGATAGGTGACGATCACGGTGCCGTCTTCCTGCATGGTCTCCACCTGGTCGAACTTGGCCGCCTGGTAGCCGTCCTGCTGGAGCATGGCTAACTGCACCTGGTTGAGCTCGTCGAATTCTTCCGACATCGTGTCGTACTGCTCGTCAAACCAGACCTTGATGACCCCGTTGTGGTAGCGCAGGGCCACTTCCATGTAGGTCAAAAGCTGGGTTGCGCCGTCCTGCTGGCTGAAAAGCTGGTTGCGCAGAAGTTTCTTGTTCTTCTCCGCCCGGTCGTTGTTCTCCATCAGGACCGTGAAAAAGTCGGGATGCGTGAAGATGGCGTCCAGACCGGGGAGCAGCCAGTTGATGGTGTCGAACACCACGGCCGCGACGTGCTGCGAAAAGCCGTCCTGCTCGTTGCCGAGCTTCTCCCGGTTGTACAGGTCGGAACACCGCTTGCGCTCCTCGGAGAGTTGGCGCGCCCAGTCCTCGGCCTGGTCGATGTCGGGCTGGATGAGTTCCAGGATTTCTTCGTCGCTAATCTTGATCTTCATGCCAGTCTCCGGACTTTGGTGATGCCCATGTTGTGGATGCCGATACCGGCCCGGTCGTGGCGATCCATGACCGGCTGCGCGAAGGTCAGAGCCAGGGCGTCACCTTCGTCCGGTGACCGCTGGCCGCGTTTCGCCATCTGCTCCTTGCTCTCGAGCAAAATTCTTTGCTGGTTGTCGTAGGTGTAGCCGGGCGCGCACAGGTCAGACTGAAGGCTGTCGCTGTCCTCGATGCAGACCGGTTCGGCGTCGTTCTCGGTCCAGTCGCGCATTCCTCCCCACATCTCGGCGCGCTTGTTCACGTATCGATTGGGCCGGAACACTTCCTTGGAACCGAAGTTGACCGGGACGATCCACCGCCCGAAGGGCATGTCCTTGACCTGGTCGTAGATCGGGCCGCCCAACCCGCCGATGTCGATGAACATCCAGTCCACCGGGTTCTCGACTTCTTCGGTGAACAGCCTGACGATCTCGCCGATGATGGCCTTGGTGTCCGGCGTCTGGAACACGCGCCCGGCCCAGGCCACGCGGCCCTGCCGGTTGTAGAAAGACGTGCGGTCGCCGCCTCTGGCCGGGTCCACGCCCACGATGCGCGCCCCGGACTGTTCCACATCCCGGCGCTTGCGGGCCGCGATGACGGATTCCGGCTTGATGAACGAATCGTGTCCGGTGACCTGGAACGCCTCGGCCGCGCAACACGGGTACTCCTGCTTAAAAAGCACCTCGTCGCCCGCGAAATCGGACGCGATCTTGCTGCGCCTCCAGGCCAGGTGCCGCCAGGTCATACCCTCGCGCTCGTACAAGGCGAAAAGTTCTGATTCCTCGGCGGTGGGCTCCCATCCGTCCGGAAGGTCCACGGTGTACTCGTCCTGCCAGAACCAGGGCACGAAGACGGCGATGTACTCGCCTATCCCGGCCTCGGCCGCCTGCCACATGGGGTGGAACATCGGGTCGAACCCGTTGGCGGTGGATTCCAGGATGATCTCCTCGGCCTCGTTGGCCGCCTGGAACACGCCGGTCTGGATCTTCTGCGGGTTCTTCCAGAAGGCCACCTCCGACCCGTGGAAAAAGTCGATGGTGTCCGAGCGGCCCACTTCTCCGTCTCCGCCCGCAGTACCCAGCGAATAGGAGGAGTCAAGTTTGTCGAAGACCAACTCTTTGCGGTTCGAATAGGAGGTGGACGGAGTAACCAGCGGGTTGTTGTTCTTGTGGAACCGCTTGGTCATCTTGAACAGGTTGTTCGTGGCGTCGTCCCGGTGGGTCAGGATGAAGGTGTTCACGCCCTTGCGGTGGGTCGTCTTGTGATAGAACCGGCCACCAACCAGCGTTGAGACACCCTGCTGTCGCCCCTTGAGGACCAGAGCCCTGACCCTTCCGATCCGCTCTTTCTGCTCATCGAGTCGCCCGTTGATATAGTCTTGGGCACGGTTGAGGAGGAACGGGATGATCTTCTGCGGCTTGCCCTCGCTGACAACGGCCTTCTTGGCGCGGATCTTCAGACACTTCTGGGAGAAATGCTTGAAGTCGTCCCGCAGGCGCTTGCGTATGGCTAATTCGCGGTCAGTCATCCAATGCCTCCAGGGCCTGCTCGTGCGTCAGGGTGATCCCGCCGCTGTGCTCCATGTTGATCTTGTCGCCGTACATCTTGGGCCGCTGCTTCCCGGCCGCCCACTTGCGGGCGTCGATCCTGACGCGGGCCTTCTGCGGGTCTTTCGCGCTATCGGCTATCTCCACGACCTCGTCCGCGAACGAATCGGCCTGGCACTCACGGGCCCGGCGATACATGTCCGGGAAACCATCCTCTCTGGCCTCCTCGGTGGCTCCGCACGCCCACTCGAACACGGTCCCCTTGTGGGGCATGTTCTTCGAGCGACAAATCTTCCGCAGCGACGAGCCTTCGGATATCCTCCGGCAAATCTCCGTGGCGATTTTGTGCGAATATGTGATTCCACCGGCCATAGCTCTAATTCCTGGTTTTTATGATCGTCTTCACGTCTTCCTTGAGCTCCTGGATATCTTCCCGGGCCCCTCGGACCTCAGTCCTGACCTGGACCATCTCGGTCTTGAGCGCGCTGTTGTCCTTGACCTGGCACTCCAGAAATTCGACCCGGGTGCTCAGACTCACCCCGAAGGCGATCACGATGGCGAACGACCCCAGGATGGATACGATGTTGGCCAGGTTGATTTTCTTGTCGAAGACGATCCCCTGCTCAGCCATGACTATCTCCCACTCCGCATCTTCTGGTTGGTCATCACTCACCCACCAACTCGAAATGAACGAGATCCTGAAAATCCTGATCCGTAACAGGTTCTCCGTCCTGGTCCCAATTGCCGCCCCAACGGAGCTTGACGCCGAGCGAGGCGGCGATACCGAGGATGAGCCCGGCCATATGGCAACAATGGCGTTGATCGTAGGAGAGCTTGCCGTTGACGAAGGGAGCCACGTCCACGGCCCTGGATGGGTATGAGTTGTGCTTGCCGTCCGGGAACTTGATCCGGCTCTTTCCCTCGCTGAAATATTTGTCTTGAGTTGCCTGGTCGCGGTGCCCCTCGGTCACGGTCATGTCCATGATGCCCTGCGCTATGGCTGCCTTCATGACGACCTGTAGACGCGGATCACAGGTGTTGAGCCGTGCGAGTGATGTCGACCCGAATTGGTAGGAACTCATCTGGTCAGCCCCTTTTTCTTTTCATACGTCCTGGTGACCGCCAGACCGAGCAACCCGGATATGAGCGCCATAATGGTGTCGTCGAGAGAGATTGGATATGCGGTCAAAGTCAGAGAGGTGATATCTCCGGTCTTGATCGCCTGGCGCATGTATTCGACGTTCTGCCACATCCATAGACCAGCAGCCATGAAGTGTTTGGGGAGATAGTATGACGCGAGGGACAGCCCCCCGACCCAACCGAGAAAAGGCCTCCACCCGGCAACGAACACAGAGCGGTGGGCGGCCTCGACGAGGTTGATATTGCGCTGGTCCTGGTGCGGCTTGTCTTTGACTTGTTCCATGAGGCGCTTGGCCTCTTCGCGCTCCTCGTCTGAGGTGAAGAGGTTGTCCAGGACTCCGCCGACCGAATCGACGACTTTTGCGGCCCCGCCGCCAAGGATTGTTGACCAGATGCCCATCCCCTACGCTCTCTCGTACAAGGCCCAGGCCGTGACCCTCTCCCACACCAACGAAATGCGCCGGGCGACTCGCTTGGAGCACCCGACGCATCGCAGACGGCAGTAGACATGCCCGGAGTTGAACCAGTGTTGCATGCCTGAGCGGATGGTGGAGAGAATCGCCATGTACCTGTCCCTTCGTCTTGCGTGGTGGTCCGGTTCAGCCTCCTGGTGTCGAACTGCCGAGCCAAAGCCAGAGCAGCCGGTCAGGGCCAGAACTCGGACCCTTTTTAAGTGGCTTAAATTCTACCATCGGTTTTCGGGGGTTGTTCGAGAATGCACGGTAGATGCACGGTAGATGCACGGTAGATGTCCCCTTGACAGGGTGTTTCTTGAGCGCAAAAAAGCCCCCTTTCGGGGGCTCTCACTACAGCTTTGCTTTTGTCAGGTTACCGGGGCATCTGGTGGGTCCTGATTCCGGTTGTGAGTACAGCCAATCGTTCAACTGCCATGCCTCGGCATACGCGCCCTTGTCCGTCATGCGAATAGGCGCTCCCTGATCCTTCCACGACTTGGCCTTCCTGACATCAACGTCGTAGAACTTGGCGATGCCCGCCCAGGTCCAGAGTGGAACGGGGATGCGCCCGGTCACGCCGCTTTCTCCTTGAAGTCCACGACCACGATTCCCGGTGCGGCCTCGCCATCGCCCGTCACCTTGTACCGCCCCGCGTCCTCTATGCCCAGGTCACGGAGGAACCCGGTTGCAGAGATAACCCGAGTATTGCCGTCCTGGACGCGGAGCTTGATACTATTCCCGTCCGTGGGCTCGTCGAGCGGAACCAGGGCCAACACCTTGGCCCCGGCGTCCGAGTAGACGTCCACGTACTTGGCCTTGGTCAGTCCGAACCTGATGACGGTCACGGCGTTGAGGGCCAGATCCATGCCCTTGGCGTTCTTGCGCACGGCCGCGAAAGCCTGGTTGGTGGAGGTGGTACGGTGCGGAACGTGCCGGGTCAGGGTCAGGCCGCCGACATGGATAGACCGATCCGTTCCAGACGCAAAGTCCAGGCCAATGAAGACGGGCCTGTCCGGTCCACTGACTTCGGGATGCGGGCACGGCCCGGGGCACGCGCACTTGTCGCACGTCTTGGGCACCTCCGGGTCATTCTGCGGGCTGCCGTGCCGCTTCTCGCCGACCTCACGGTCGGTTTTTCTTCCCACCACTCGGAACGCCCGGATGTGTTCAGCGACATACGCCGGTGGCTCGATCTTCCACCATGCCTCGGTTCCGTCTCCGTTCACGACCAACCGCCCGTCCCGGGAGTACCGATAGCACCCGCTGCACAGGCCGCGCCCGACGATCTTCTGGTCGTTCCGCCCGCACCCGATACAGGCGACCTTCTTCGGTTCGACCGGTTCATGGTAGTCCTCGGCCCTTGGCTCGTCGGCCAGGGCGTGCTCGGGCACCGGGATCAGCCACACCCATTCGTCGCCCTCGCGCATGAGTTCCCCGGCAGTCTTGTGCTGGGAGCATTTGCCGCACAGTCCACCTCCCAGGGCATACGGTCCGCGACCACAACATTCGCAGTTCCCACGTTTCGCCACTGTCTTGGCCTCCTTTGGCAGCCGCTCGGCCACCGTCTTGATGAGCGCGCCGTACTCGGTGCACCGCTCGCACTGGTTGATTTTGTGGGGCTGGTTCCCGGTTGTGCTCCAACCGCCGACCCTGGCCCGGTTGGCCTCGCACTGCTCGGGCGTGATCCTGGCCCGGATATGCGGACACTCGAAAGTGTGCCGCTCCTGCCACGCCTGGATTTCAGCATCGGTCACTTGTACTCCTCCTGCAGGGCGCGAACCCCGGTGGCGATGAGGTCGAGCAGTTCGTCATTAACCCGGGCCACGCCCTCGCCGTCGTTGGCCGCCGCAGCAGCCTCGCCGAACTCTTCGGCAATAGTTGACAGGGCCTCGAAAAGCCCGCCTCCTTGCGGGGTGAACTCGGGATGTTCTCGCCGGGCATGCTCAAGCCTGGCCTGGATCCGCTGCATGGTGATGTTTTGCATCGCCCTACCCCGCCATCCGCAGCACTTCGAGCTCCCGAACCTCAACCAGAACATGCCCGCCCTTGGTCACGGTCCCGCGCACCACCCGCAGATCGTCAATCTGGGAGTCGTCGCCCCAAAGCCCGGCATGCGTGAGCGCATCGAGCAGCCCCTTGTTGAAATTGTCCAGGTCACGCTTGCGCCGGTCCGGCGGGCACAGCGTGACCTTTACGGCCAGCCTTCCACCCAGGAGCGCGCCGGTCAGGTGGGCCACACAGCACTCGCCCACGACCTGGTCACGATACGCCCGGCCTCTTTCGCTGATGAGCGTGCGAACGCCCTTGCCCATGCGGATTGACCGGTAATACTGGTTGGTGCTCGGCGGGAACGGCAGCTTGACTGTTATTGGCAAATTTCCATTTTGAGACATTTTCTAGACTCCCGGGCTACGGTGATGCGTTTTTTTGTCGAAAATCATTCCTGTAAAAATTGAGACGGCAAATCCAGCCCAATGCGGCTACTTGCCAAACCCCTTTCTGCGCCAGTAGTCGCGGACATGCTCGATCCAGGGGCACTCGCCCATGTACCGGATCTTGCCGGGGGCAGCCCCACGCTTGCGCTCCCAGCACACCCGGCCGAAGCACAGGTCATCGCCGGGGGCCAGGCAGGGCAGCTTGTCGCGGTATTCTTTCGTGTCGCAGGGCTTGGCCATCTAGTCGCGCTCCATAGGCTCGTACTCGTAGTCGATGCACACCTGGCCGTTATCCAGGTACGGGCCTTTGATCTTGCGGTAGTCCATGGGGACGTGCAGTTGCGCGTTGTGCACCTTGATCTCGAGCGCGGCCGCTTTGATGAGTCGGGCCAGCTTGCGGGGCTTGCCGCAGCGGGCCGTGAAAATTCCGTATCTGCTCACGTTCTCGTCTCCTTTTTCGCGTATTGGTCGGGTTTTCAGCATTGCTCAACAGGCTAGGCGGCAGACAATTTCTTCTTGTCGTTCAAACTGTCGACGATGCCAGCCACGGTTTGCTGCCCTTCGTGGTTGCCTTCCAGGGCCAGGTACTTCTGGTCGCCGATGAGTTCGATGCGAGCCCCGGTTCCGATGCCTCGCATCTCCTTCGTGCTCTCGACTCCGGCCGCCTTGAACTGCGTGTAGCGCTCGACGAAATCGCGGATGAACCATTTTACGTCCTCGTCCCTGGTACGGCACACGTTCAGCCACCCGCCGAATCCCTGACGGACTACGGCGTTGGTCACCGGGTTCAGGAAGCGGACGTTGGCGTAAACGCCATACCGCCGGATCGCGAGAAGCACGGCATCTGCCTCAAGGGCCGCTTCCACCTTGGCGTCTTCCTGGCTGCCCTCGATGAATTCCAGCAGCTCCACCGGCTTCGGGAAAAATCTGAGCTTGGTGGCCGCCTGCCGAAAAGCCTTGAGCACGGATCCGATGTCGTGCTCCGCCATGGTCGAGTGGTAGAGCCTGGTCAGCGCCTTGGAGGCGTCCCGGTTGTGCAGCTCGGCCAGAGCCCTGAACGCAGTGAGGAAGCGGGCCCGCTCCTGTTCGTTGTCCCAATCCATACCGGTCACTCCTCCATGAGTTCTCTGAAAACGCGGTCGTTGTGTTCGCGCACGGCCTGCCCACGCAGGGAGTAGCCGCCCGTCCTCGTTTGATTAGGCTCGGGGCGTTTGAACGGCTTGTTCCTCCAGGCCCTCGTCCTGATGAATTTGGTGAAGCTTGGGGCGAACCCGTCTTTCCACTGGTCGTCGGTTTGCGAGAGTTCGATTATCCGGTCACGGACGATGGGGATGTCCTCAACAAGCATGCCGCGGTCTTCCATGTCGCACCAGGCGCACCACGCCTCGTCTTCGTTCACCGGCCCGCAGGTGTAGACGCCCAGACACGCCTTGAAGACGCGATGGGAAGGTCTACCCTTGCTCGGGTAAGGGGCCTTCTTGGGGCCCTGTTTTTTCTGTGGCTCCGATTCGCTGGCTCGGGGTTCGTCGTCAGTCTGGGGATCAACGCGCGCGCACGCGCCCTCTCTCTCTCTCTTTTCTTCTTCTTTCTCTGTATCTGTATCTGTAAGAAGGCTCCGGAGTGGCTCCGGAGTAACTCCGGAGTTTTTGGACACCTTCTTTGACCATTCATCACGATATTTAAGTAAGTTAGGGCAATTCATCGACATCGACTTTTCGGAAAATTCCACTGAAAAAATTTCAAATTCCGAGCAAAATTCAGCGAATTTTCGCAGTTTTTTGGGCGAAAACCCGTAGAATTTCCGCCAAATCGCGATCGGATATTCGACAAAAGTCTTGTCTGAACCTGGTTCCATTTGCTTGGCGATGATCTCCAAAGTGAGCCAGTAGAAGCCGTATCCTTCCAAGCCGAACTCAGCTTGCAGGAGAGCCAATTTCTCGTCGTCGTGAGACGCCGTCATGTGCTTGAACCACTTCATGCTACGCCACCTCCTCCAACGGCAGCGGGGCCTGCCCGGCCCGGAGTGCCTTATTCTGGTTCCTGAGCATCTGCATCTGCGTGGTCATGAGCGTTATCCTCGCGTTGGCCTGTTGGAGTTCTTCCCGGGCCTGTTCCAAATCTCGCCTGATGCGCAGGGACTCGTTGAGCAGCGCTTCGTAAAGCTGCTTCCACCGCGTTCTGGGCGGTATCTCGAGTCCGTGCGCGTCCCTGGTCATGATTCCCTCGATCAGCCGGCCTTGCGGAACCGCTCGCGACGATAGATCACGAAATTCTCTTCCAGCTCGGCCTTGGCCTGCTCCAGGAGCTGCATCACGCGCTCCACGCTCATCTCCCCTTCGAGCATCGCCTTGTGGTAGGCGGCCACGGCCTGGAGATCGTCGTTCAGCTCTTCGGCCAGGGTCGGCTTGTCCGGCTCCACACCCTTGAGGGGGCACAGTGTGTAGCCCATGAGCGCGGCCAGATGCCGGACCGGTGACGCATCGCCACAGGCTTTCATGATGGGGCCTATGTGGTCCGCTCCGAGCTTGCAGGACTCGTCGTCCGGGTTCAGTTCGCGCAAAAGCGTCGAATAAGCTTTGCCCAATTCGTGGGCCACGGCCTTGGCCGGGACGCCGGAATTGAAAACGGCATCGCGGATGATTTCGGTGAGGGTTATAGCCATTTAGCGTTTTCCTCCGCTGAAATAGTTGTTTGGGGTGCGGAAACGGCGTTCTCTGGGATTATGGACGCAAAATTGAATATCCATTTTAAGCGGCAGAAGGACGGATCGGTGTTGGCCACGGCGGTCATGACCGAGACAGGCACAAGCAAGCCGGGGTTCTACAGGGTGAAGCTTGCGCCGGACGTGGACCCTATGGTGGCCTACAACGAAGTGGCGGCCCAGGCGATCAGCTTCATCCTGGGGAAGAGAGCCATGCCTGAAAACACCCCGACAGAGGACGGCGCGAGGAAAGGAACACTGATTCAGTTCAGGGGAGCGTTGCCTACGTGAGGCTTGTTGCCCTGAAATCCCCCGTCTGGTATCCGGTTGGCAGTCACCACAACCAGCAACCGAATCCAGACGGAGGAAGAAATGGAAATGTTTTTGGGCATCATCTCTGCCGTTGGCGTTCTGCTTACGGCAGGGGCCACCGTAACCTTGGCAAGGATTGAAATCATGAAGCGCAAGCCTTCCGTGCACATCAAAAGCAACTCCCCCATGGGAGACGCTGAAGGGGTTGTCCTGGGCCTTACCGTCGTGAACAGATTGGACTACCCGGTGCAGCTGGGGACGGCCCGAGGCATAGGTTGCCTTCTGCGGCGAAAAGACAGCGAGGCCAAGCAAAGCCTCAACCTTTGCGAATCCGCCCCGCCGCTGGGAACCAAAACATTCTCTCTCAAGGTTTTCGACCTTGATGGGGGAATAGAGAGATCCACCACAGTGGAGTTGCACAGGAGACCTTCCGACCATTGGATTTTCGACCTGACGATTACCCGGCATGCCAATACCGGAGAACCAGCCCCGCTATGGTCGCGAGCACTGTCACGATTGAGGCACCCGCTGCGATGATCAGCATGGTCCATTGCGTCTTGGTCAGGCGACCGACAACAGGGGTTATGGTGTATTCGTCAAGGGCATCCCGGTCGGCGTGGAAAACGGTCTCCAATGTGGTGCTTTTCTGGGCCAGATGGACCTCATTCCGAGCCACATCCAGGACCAATGAGGCCTCCGCTATAGGTATACCGTCGAGCGCTGCCAGGATGTGGTCCACGGATGCGCGGATTCGCTCGTCTCGATTCATGTCTTCTTCGGTCTTGATGATGTGTCCGTTCATGCGGCCTTCTTGGGGCCTGGGTATTTGTCGCCGTAGAGGAAAGGATGGAGTCTCTCATAAACCTGGAAACTCCTACATCCCTCTTGGCGGGTGCCATCTTCCCCGACGATGCGTCTGATGGTCATGTAGGAGACACCGGATTCGTCGGCCAGCTTTTGCTTACTCCACCCTGTTTCTTCGAAAAACTGAATGAGGTCTTTTTTGATATTCATGGCCAAAGATTAACCGAATGGTTAATTTAAGTCAATCTGGATTCGTCAAGTGGTTACAGACTGCATATGAAAACTTTGATATTGGCGGTAATCATGGGATTTCACGATGATTTCGTTAATGGCCTCAAGGGTCTGGTAGGGGAAGACAAGCGGTTCAAGAATGTCGCTCGTCTGGCTGACGCTTGCGATGTGGCACCAATTCAGATCAGCCGGATTATCAACCGAGACCGAGAAACCTACCTCAAGGCTATAGGCAAAATAATTGACGGCGTAGGCGCTCGTCTTGTTTTCGATTCTGAAGAGCACGATCCCACCAGAGAAGTCTGCTTCATCGACGCAAAGGCAGTGAACGCGCCGGATGCGATCAAGATAGCTGACGAGGACTACATTGCCGTTCCTCTGGCCGAAGAGGTTGTGGCCGCGGGGCCGGGGATCATTCCCCAGGACGCGATACGCGGGTGGATCCTTGTGTGGAGGAACCAGGCGGCCGTCCAGTTTACGTCCAACCTAGTTGCCGTTGAGATCGGGAAGAATGAGAGGTCCATGGTCCCGACCTTCTGGCCGGAGGACATCCTTTTGGTGGATCGGTCAAATCGAAATCCGGAAACGGCCGGGAAAACCTGGCTGGTCTGCGATCCGGACGGCGGGTGTGCTATTAAGCGCGTGAGCTCGAGAAAAGTGAAGGGTGACGTAGAATTGACGTTCTACTCGGACAACGCAAAGGAATTTCCGCCGACCACCCATATGCTGAACCGGGATTTTGACGGCGATATTACCCGGGCCATTGCCGGCCGGGTTGTCTGGGCATGGTCGGATGTGAGGGAGAAGTAGCCTACTTCCGGCGCCACTCCCATGGTGGCACAGGGTCGTGATCCTGCCACAAACCAAGCCGCTTCTCCCTGGCCTCGGCCTCCAACTCTTCCCACTCTCCACATACAGGCAAGCGGCAATACCGCAAATAGACCCAGGCCCACCCCTGCTCAAGAATCATCCGATTGAGCACTCGACCGTCTGATATCGTCACGATGGACACAGACCGCCCGTAACGGTCACGGTCAATCTCTTCGACACCAACCACCTTGCCGATCACCGACTTGACGTAGTCGGTCGCCCCCTTGCCGCCTGGCTGCTTCCGCTCCGGGCAGTCGATGCCATACAGCCGGACGCGGACGCCTGATCCGCCTTCAGTCACGACGGTGACCGTGTCGCCGTCGACGATGCTGGCGACAACTCCGTGCCAGGCCAGTGCTGTTGGACAATACAGCACAAATAAAAATACTAATAAAATTTTGTTCATTCTATCTAGGAGGCAAAGAACCAGACGCATTCCCATTTTTATCAAACGCAAAAACACTACCTTTAATATAGTGCATATCACCTGTCGACTTAGTTATGACTGAATTTGTACCAATTCCTAGCCGTACGCTATTATTATAATAAAAATTCAAAAGAGGTGTCCTGTCGTACGCTGAGCAAATAATGCGATCATCAAAGTCTTGATCCTTGAGAGATATACTTGGCCCGCTGCGTTGAGAGCTCAACGACAACATAGGCTCCATCTTGTCTTTAGACCATACACCAAGCTGTAGTGTTGCGCCCCCTACAGAATTATTAAATACCGTGCCCACGGTATTTAAATTTTCATCAATTATATCTACAGAATAAACCCTGAGCTTAGTAGCGTAAATACGATTTGCAAAGACTGCGTTGTAGCTTGCGTTCTTCAGCTCAGTTGCATCTTTTGCTACTGCCGAACTAACCCCCACTTGGGAGAGCCAACCCCCAATCATTCCACCGACAAAAGACCAAAAAGAAATAAGGAGCACCACAGCACATAAACGGAAACGTCTCATTTCATCCTCCAACTTCCCACTACCCTCAATCCATCATTTCACAACGCCTGCGGCCCTCCCTACCCTATCCGCAAGCTGCATTAGTAAAAATGCCAGTCCTGGCCGCTCTTCCTCACAGAGTTCCGCCAATTCTCTCAACGCCGCGCTGACACGATACAATTCCAACTGAGTTTCCATGTGAGTCTCCGCTTGTCTATGGGCGGGACACCTCAGCCATAGATATACCTATGCAAGTAGCGGTTCACAAATGCTATATCACATCTTCAGGCAACTTATTTAACCATTCGGTTCTTTTCCTGTTGACAAAAATTTAACCAAACGGTTATCTTCAATTCAACACGACGCCACAGAGCGACCCGGAACAGCCTGCGCCAAGGGCCAGCGAGTACGGGGAGCGAGGGGGCGGAGTGAACGCCGGAAGTACCGAGCACGGAAAGCGCAAGCGATCGACGGCAGGGAAAGGCGGACAGGGAAGATGTTCTTTGACAGTCGGATTGAAAAAAGGCGCGGGGAATCGGCAATGCGGCGACGCGGTTCGTCACTCCACGCCGCCGCACAGAGAGGGGTAGGCTAGGCCAAAGCCTCCCGCCCCTGCTCCGGCCACCCTTGCGCGGGTTCCCGGCAGGAGGTCCGCCGCCTGGTGACGTCAGGCCTATCGGAGGACTCCATCCGGGACCTGCCCGCGCAAAGGCGCTCTTGCCTTAGACTCATGAGGGCGGAAAGCAGTGTTTCCATGGTCAATGACCTCCTTCACGTAGTCTGGGCCCTGGGCATGCCCATGTGGCCTATGGAGTCACTACCCGGCCTCGCGCCTTTTTTCAATCCGGCTGAACAACACAGGGAAAAGAGAGGACGCACCATGGCTACCAGCAATCTCGCAGTTATCAACGGCACATGTCCAGCAGGCTCGGCGGTCAGCATCCCCGGCTACCGCGAGAGCGAAGAGTCCGACTTCATCAAGTGGAGAGATGAACAGCAGAGCAACAACCTGGCGCAGATCGGCATGCTCATCGAAGAAGCAGGGATCGGCTACCTCTGCGAGGACGAGGCAACCCAGCGGGCCAAGATCGACGAGGTGCGGGCCGCGGCTGAAGAGATCGTCCGCCTCTGCAACGACTGGTACGAGTTGGACAGACTCTAGGAATTTCCCAGTATAGCCGTACCAATCCCAAACCCACCACCGACTTGTCAGGCCACCGTGTGGTCGGCGGGAGATCGTTGAAACGGGGCCAGGTCCGGAGACTGTCAGACCTCACATGCCAGGTAACCGGCGACCTGGGGACCGAAACGCCGGGAAATTTCAACAACGGAGGACACGACCATGACGACGGACACCATGATTCAGACCATAAACAAGCGGCCGCGCACCAGCGACGGGACCACAGTTTGCGAACGCTGCGGCGAAACCATCCCCCAAGGCGACCGCTACCAGCAGGAAACCGTGGCCACGTTCAACGGCAGCGTCGAAATCGACGTGTGCATGCACTGCCTGACCGCCAAGGACGGAAACGATTGGCTGGCCGCGTTCACTGTCGGCGCTACGCTCGTCATCCTTCTGGCCGCAGCTGCGGCCGTGTTCGGCGGGTAGGGCCATGACCATGACCCGCGAACAATGGCTGGCCGAGCGCAAGCTGGGCATAGGCGGAAGCGATGCAGCCGCCGTCCTGGGCCTGAGTCCCTGGAAGAGCAACGTGGAACTCTGGGAAGAGAAGACCGGGCGCCGCGAAGACCAGGACATGTCCGACAACGCCTACGTGCAGTATGGCGTGGCGGCCGAACCCCTGATCCGGGCCATGTTCGCTCTCGACTACCCGCAATACGAGGTCAGGCACGATGCAAACCTCTCCAAGGCCAACGGTCTGTATCCGCAACTGCGGGCCTCGCTGGACGGCGAATTGACGGAGATTGAAACCGGACGATTTGGGATACTTGAGATCAAGGCCGCGTTCATCAACAGCCGGGCGGACCGGGACAAGTGGAACGGCGTCGTCCCGCAGCACTACTACATTCAGGTGCTTCACAACATGTACGTGACCGAAGCCGACTTCGGAGTCCTGAAGGCCCGGTTCGTCAGTAATTGGGACGGATTGTTCGTCTCTGAAAAAACCTACTTTTTCGAACGCGCCGACCACGAAGCAAGCATCACCTATCTGGTTGAAAGAGAGCTCGCCTTTTGGCGCGACGTCGAAGCCGACAAGCGGCCGGACTTGATCCTGCCTGAAATTTAAGGAGGACACCCCATGACCATGGAACTGAAGATTATCAGCCCGGCAGAGGACGGATTCGTGAAGTCCATCGACTTCAACTTCGACGAGCTCAAGGGCGAACTGACAAACCGGCTCGAGAAGTACCAGGGCCTCGCCTACACTGACGACTCCATCCAGGACGCCAAGAAGGACCGGGCCACCCTGAACAAGTTCAAGAAGGCCCTGAACGACAAGAAACTGGAAATCAAGCGCCGGTGCCTGGAGCCCTACGACTCCTTCGAAACCAGGATCAAAGAGCTCATTGCTCTGGTAGAACAGCCGGTTCTGGCCATCGACTCCCAGGTCAAGGGCTACGAGGAGCGCAAGCGCACCGAGAAGCAACAGACTATTCAGGCCGTGTGGGACGTCCAGGAATCCGACGTGAAGTCCATGGTCACGCTGGCGAACGTCTTTGACCAGCGGTGGCTGAACGTCACCTACTCCATGGCCCAGATTGAACAGGAAATCACCGACTTCCTCAAGAAAGTCGAGGAAGAACTGAACCTCATCTACGACCTGAATACCGAACACGAAGACCAGGTCATCCGCGTGTACCTCAAGGGGTTCAATGTCGCTGCGGCCCTGGCCGAAGACAAGGCCCTCAAGGACGCGGCAGCCAAGCAGGAGGCGTACCGCAAGCAGCGCGAAGAAGCCAAGGCTGCTGCTGAAGCCGAGGAAAAGGCCCGGAGAGAAGCAGCCGCTCAGGCCGCGCCCGAACCGCCCGCCCAACCGGAACCGCCCCGGCAGTCCGCGCCCGCCGCTGCGCCCCAGACCCAGCCCGAGCCAGTCACCCACTGCGTGGAGTTTCGTGTGTGGGCCACCGGCGACCAACTGACCGCATTGGGCAATTTTATGAACGCCAACGGCATCAAGTACGGCCGCGTCGAAGACCGGCAGGCCGCGTAAAGGAGAACACTCATGACCGCCAACCAATCTCTCGTTCCCTCCAACGGCAATGGTAGCAAGGGCGCACTGATCGCCAAATTCGCTACCAAGTTCGGGGTTGACCAGGGACAGTTAACCAGCATCCTCAAGGCCACTTGTTTCAAGCTCCCGAGCAAGCGCAACGAGCCCCCTGCGGAAGTGTCCAACGAACAGATGGCCGCCCTGCTCATCGTGGCCGACCAGTACGGACTCAACCCCTTCACAAAGGAGATCTACGCATTCCCCGACAAGGGTAAAGGAATCGTTCCCATCGTCGGCGTGGACGGCTGGACCAGGATCATGAACGAACACCCGGAGTATGACGGGCTTGAGTTCAACTACTCCGAAGACATCGTGCAGGTTGACGATGACGCCAAGCCCTGCCCTTCCTGGATCGAAGTCGTGATCTACCGCAAAGACAGAACCAGGCCGATCAAGGTGCGCGAATACTTGGCTGAGTGTTACCGTCCTGCGTTCAAAGGGCAGTACGGAAAGATCGAAGGCCCCTGGCAGACTCACACCAGCCGGTTCTTGCGGCACAAGGCTCTGATTCAGGGTGCCCGCATCGCCTTCGGATTCTCCGGCATCTACGAGGATGACGAGGCCGAGCGCATTGCCAATGCCCGAGTCGTCAACATGAACCAAGATATGCCTGCGGCAATCGACGCCGAGCCTGTACGCCAGGAACAGCCGCAGACTATCCGCCGCCCTGTCCAGCAGCCCGAAGACCCTGAGGCCGCCTTCTTCGGCGACTCCGCGCCCCAGTACGAAGCCCCGGCCGAACAACAGGAACAGCCTGCCGAAGGACAAGGCGCAAACATCAACCCCACCGACGAAATCGCCGTGGCCGAGTTCGTCCTCTCCGGTGAAGACCTGGAAGCCTATAAGGTCGCCAGCGCCGCCGAGAAAAAGAAGAAGTGCCTGTCCTATCTGCAATCCTTCGGTGCCCAGCAGGCCGATGCCGAACGGCTCGTCGGCAAGGGCTATGGCCAATGGACAACCCGCGACCGCGCTGCCCTGCTCGGGGCTTACAGCCAGTTGGCCAGCGGATCCGACCCGGCCGACGTCTTCCCGACCGCATAACAACGCCCTGTAACCGCGGGCCGGGGAGCCATTCCCACGGCAGTCCTAACCCCGGCCCGCAAAAAGGAGACAAAACAATGACCACCGACGCGACCAACCCCATGATCAAGGAACGCCATATAAAGATGCGGCTCAAGCACCAGCTGACGACCGAAGAAAAACGCGAGCTGGCGGAATCAATGGCCGATAACCAGGCAAAACTCGAGGAACTTGAGGACGAAAAGAAGGCCGTGGCCTCCGACTACAAGTCCCGCATCGAAACCGTACAGGGTGAGATTCGGCGTGAATCGAACACCTACCGCCAGGGATGGGACCTTCGCGACATCCAGTGCTGTGAAGTCCAGAACTTCTCCAAAGGGACCGTGACCGTCAACCGCCTGGACACCGGCGAGGTGATCAAGAGCCGCCCCATGACGCATGACGAGCGCACCCTGGAGCTGCCCTTCGAAGAAGAGGCCGCGTAGTCCTCCGCATGGGGCGCGAGAGTGGAGAACTCGCGCTCCAACGAAAGGCTGCGAAGCAAAACACAAGCAGGAATGAAGGAAGACCAAGATGACCAGAAAGCAGCGTAGGCAATACCTCACCCTGCACAGCGTGCGCGAACTGGTGCGCGGCCTGGCCGCACAGTCCGGCCTGGAATCCAAGACCAGGAAATCACTGTCCAGGATCGAAACCAGATGCACGGCCATGCTGGGTGCCTTCCCAGACTTCACCGCAGCCGACCACCGCTATTTCATCCAGTGCGCCGACAACCTTTACCGGGCCTGGGAGAAGGATGAAGAGACGCACTCATACAGTGCCTTCGTCAACATCGGCATGACTCTGGTTGCCGACCAGGTCGCCGCAATCCCGGCCAAGGCCGTATGCGTGCGCCGTGAGTTCCAAGAGCTCGAAGGCATGCTCTTCACTCTCTACCAGCACTTCGACCCCGAGATCGAAGACGCCCAGGCCATGAACGAAGGAGAAGCGGTCGCCCTGGATTTTCAGAACCTCGTAGCCGCATAGGAGGCACGAACATGACCAAAGAACAGATACTCGCAGGCGCCCTGTCTGAAAACGCCGAATTGCGCGGCCTGTGGGCTGAATGGCTCCACATGCTGATGGCTGAGGAAGAAGAGTCGGATACTGCGGCGTAGGCTGCAAGAGTATGAGAGGGAGGTTTAGAATGAAGGGTTTCATCAAAATTCTGCCCGTGCTCATCTGGTGTCTGTTCGGAACCTGCGCCCTGGCTATCGGAGCGTATGACATTTTATCGGCAGCCTGGTCGCTGTTTTAAAGGAACGTGGACAATGGCATATTTCAGCAACGGAACCGAAGGTGCGATGTGGGAGGCCGAGAATTGCGCCATATGTGTGCTCGGCCAGCAGGCATGCCCTATCCAAATCGCTCATCTGCAGGGCAACTACGATCAATACAAAGGCGACGGTAATCAACTCGCCATGGACATCCTCAACATACTCATTCCGAGACGTGCTGACGGATACGCTTCTCACTGCGCTATGCGCGTTCTGCTGGAACAAACCATCACCAAGACAGAGCCAGTCCAGGGGCTGATCCTCCTGCCTGGGTTCAGAATTGTTCAAGAGAATGGAGGGTCAGGCGATGATGACTAGAGGAACACTTCCCGGATGTCCCAGCGAAGACGAGGCCGTCGCCGCCCGTGAGGCTGCCGAAGAATCGCGGATGGACGAAACCGTGCGCGTCATCATCGACCTGGGCATCATCCGGGCGGAAATCGTCGAGCCTGTTTACATCCAGCGCCGTGTTTTCGAACAGATCAAGGGCGAACTCGATTCTGACTACAACAATCTGTTCGCCCTGATCGACCTGGGGGATGTCCAGGTCGACGGATACGACATCACCGTCAACCGCTTCGAAATCGAAGAGATTTGATAGTTTTACGGCAACTCTTCGGGAATATCGAATAGTTCGAACTGTTCAGGATTACTTACAAGTTCAAGGAGGATGCAATGGCAAAGAACAAGCTCACCGATCTGAACGACCACCTGTTCGCGCAGCTTGAGCGTCTGGGCGACGAAGAACTGGCCGGCGAGAAGTTACAGGAAGAAATCAACCGCTCCACGGCGGTGACCAACGTCGCCAAGGAAATCATCGCAAATGCCGGTGTTGTCCTCAAGGCGCAGATCGCGGCGTCCAATTCCATCGGCGGAAACATGAAGGCTCCGGCCATGCTGGCCATCGACCAGGACTAGACCATGTTCCGGTATACGCCTGACCAGATCGAGTTCCTGCGCGAAGGGTACAAAACCAACCGCCTGCCGGAACTGACGGACCTCTTCAATGGACGCTTTGGCCTGGACAAGACCAAGGGCCAGATCCGCGCCACGTTGAAGAACCACGGCCTGTGCGTCGGATGGGCACCGGGCAACCCCAAGGGCACCTACCGGCTGTTCACGGAAGAGCAAGCCGAGTTCATCCGCAAGGGCTACAAGTCCATGTCCCTGGCAGAACTCACCGAGGCTTTCAACGAGCGCTTCAAGGACACCAAGGACATCCTCCAGATTCGCGGCTTCACCCGGAATCACTCCATCAAGTCCGGCCGGACCGGGCGGTTCGAGAAGGGGCAGGAAGTCTGGAACAAAGGCACCAAGGGCGTGATGAAGCCGAATAGCGGAAATTTCAAGAAGGGAAGCATTCCGGCCAACACCCTGCCGATGTACACGGAGCGGATTAATCGGGACGGTTTCGTCGAAATCAAAGTCCCCATAGCCAACCCTTACACCACAGCCAAGACGCGGTTCATGCACAAGCAGGTGTGGGTGTGGGAACAGGCCAACGGTCCGGTCCCCGAGGGCTATGTGATCCGTTTCTTGGACGGCGACAAGACCAATTGCTCATTGGACAACCTCGGGCTGTTCTCTCGGGCCGAAAGCCTGGAGATGACACGCATTGGCTACACCGAGGCTCCCGAGGACGTGAAGCCGTCTGTTGCCGCCCTCGCCAAGCTCAGCACGAAAGTGCGCAGAGTCGAGCGTAAAGTCCATGGGTACAATACCCCCGGCGAGGTCATGGACAAGGTCCTTGAAACAGCCCAGGCACTCTCCGGGGCTGGCATTGGGGCGTTCTCCGCACACCAGATTCAAAGGGCTGGCTGGCCAGAAGTCGAAGGCTACAAGGCGGTCAAGCTCGGCATATCCATGGCCCTGGCCTTCGCGGTGCAGCGCGGGAAACTGGTGCGCGTTGACCGTGGCCTGTATCAGGTGCCGCAAAATTCAAAATTCAACGACAAGGATTGACCAATGTGGATAGTCGAGATTTCCCCAGGTTGCTGGCTGGCCCCCTGGAGCGGCGACCCTGGCCGCACCCTGGTCAAGGATAGCGCGAAGCGGTTCAGGACCGAGCGAGGGGCAAAGCAGGCTCTCGGCATTGCGCGGAATCGTTTTCCGTACAGGAACGGACTTAAGGCCGCCAAGGTCTACAAAAATATTTGAATCAGCAGGGAGTTGACCACATGAAAATAATTCAATGGTTCCAAACATTGTTCCGCATAGTCAGGACATACGATGTCCAATCTATCGAGGACACTGCCAGAGTCACCAGACTCAGCAAGCGCATAATGGATACAGAGCAAGTTATCCGTGAACGAACCGACTTGCATGTAGACGTTCACAACAGGGGAAAGAGCTACGCCATCTTGATCGGTGAGTACCGAGGAAGGGACTACATCAAAGCCTTTCACGTTCCCCACAACTCCATCCCTGAACTGATCGGGCAGATGAGGAACCTTGAACGCTACGCCACGACTCGGCGCATAGACTGTCATCCATTTTTGGATGTGGCGTTTGAGCATGAGTTCAAAAGAGACAACTAATCCGCAAAGAGGTGACGAGATGAACAAAGAAGTCAAAACCATATTCGTCTGGACCGATGGAGACTCCTCGGTGGGGATTGGCGGCGAGAGTGCCGAGATCAACGCTGATGGTGACTGGTTGTTTGCAACCGACGAATGGGAAGACGGTGAACTTGAAACGCTCAGGGAAACGATACGCGAGTCCTTCGCAATGATGTGGGATGAACACCCGCACGTCATGTTTGATTTCGAGAACGTCGAACCCGACATGGATGCAACGCAGACACCAGCCTACCAACAAGCCCTGGCCGGGAAGTTATAAACTGATCTGTAAGAGGCGTATCATGAGCATTTTATCCGGTTGGACAGAGTCGTTTCGTCTGCTCGTACGGGCCTTCTTCCTTGGCGAGGAGAGCTGTTCTCCGTGGGGCTGGGACGTCTTCTTCGAGTGCTGGACGTACCCCGGCATCGAGCCGCATATGCCTACCAGGAAATACCAATAGCCACTCATAGGGAATTTTGCGCGGCCCGGCAGACGGTTAGCGGAGAGATGACGAAAGGCTTGAAGCGATGGACGCAGCGGGCCGCGCAAATACGAGAACTCAGCATACCATGAGGTGAAATATGTCTTACGGGAAATGCCCCCACTGTGGATCGAAAGTTGTTTCTAGAGAACGCCGTCCGAATGGCGATGACAGGTGCGAGAAAGGTCACGTGTTCCCGAGTTCGGCAACCATCATTGAGAGCAAAGAGAATGAACTTTTGGCTGCCGCAGCCGCTGCTTGTCCAATGACGCATGGCAAGCATGGTGGGCCTCTGGTACGTGCCATATTCTTCTATGAAGACGGCACGGAGGTGTCCGTCGATCATCACCCGTTCGCTTTGCTCGACATGGCCATCAACAACTGTCTCTGAACATGAGAGTCAGCGATGCACGAAATAGGCGGTACACTCACGGTTTTCGGGCTGCTCTGCGGGTGTCCTCTGCTCATGGCGTGTGGAGCACCGGACGCCACTCAGGATGAACGCCGGGTAGCAACGGCTGGGGCATTTATTTTTCTGGCTCTGTCCCTGGCGGGAATGGGAATGCACCTATTAGGAATTTCCGAATAACTGAGAATACAACCAACCAAGATAAAGGAGAATAACCATGCCTAGATTCCAGAAGAAACCCGTAGTGATCGAAGCCGTCATATGGGACGGAAACGCTGATACCGCCAACACATTCATCGGCGAGAAATACGGTTCTGATTGGTCGTATGAGGCCGGGTCACAACGCATCATCATCCCGACCCTTGAGGGCGACCACATCGGCAACATCGGAGACTTCATCATCAAAGGCGTCAAGGGAGAGTTCTACCCCTGCAAGCCGGACGTGTTCGAAGCGACCTACGAAGCCCCGGGCCGTGACCTGAGCAAGCGCGACGAGCTCCTTTCTGCTGCCTGCCCGCTGATGGAGTCCCTGGACCGGATGTCTCCCTACACCTACCTCCTGATCACCTCCACGGAGGCTCGGTTGGTTCAAGAAGAGCAGTTCGCGTTGAACCCCAAATACGCAACGACCGTCCACCGCCCCGTCAACGAGTAATTCCAACCAAGACGCACACGGCCCCGTCGAGTGACGCCCGCCAGGATATATGCAACAGAATGGGAAAGGAGGACGAATGATCTATCTATACATTTTCATCGGCTGGTTTGTCATTGGTGGGTTCTACATGGGCTTCTGCGACAAGTCCGAGGAGCTCCTTGAGTTCCAAAAAAAATACATGACCCCGCCGATCAACCCTTTGACCTATCTATTATCCATGCTGCTGCCAGCCTTTTGGCCGGTGATGCTGGCCCTTTCGATCATCAGCAAGAGACGGAATAAGTGATGCACAGGGCTCCGCATAGCGAGGCCCAGGCGTGAGTAGATGACAGCCGGGATCACCCCGGCTTGGAGACAGTAGCAAATTTTCCCCTCCCCTGTCATGTGTCCCGCCCGGGAAACCTTCCCCGGAGCCGGGCGGGACACAACTCCAGGAGCAATATGACCGACGACCGCTGCATAGACTACAAGGCCCTGGCTGAGAAGCTTGGGCGCTCCGAGAGCACCATGCAAAAGGAATGGCGCCTATATCCCCATTTCTTCGTCGGTCGTGGCCGCAACTTGAAGTCTGCGCGTTTTGATTTTAATGAGGTGCTAGATCACGTAAAGGAGAAGGCGCGTGGCATTCAAACCATACAAGGGGCCGGGCGGAAAGTACCGGATGAGATTCCGCTTCAAAGGGAACGAATACAGCCGGGTCGTGAGGACCAAGGCAGACGGGGAGACGTGGAAGCAAGAAAAGCTCGCGGAGCTCAAGAAAGCCGACAAGGAAGCGCCCGACGGCTTGACGCTTTCCGTCATGTTCGAGACATACATGGACGACTGCCGGGCCCGGATGCGGCCGCAAACGGTTGATGAAAAACTCCGGCACTTGACCAAATTTGCGGACTCACTTGGACAAGATGTTTACCCGGAACAAATCTCAATCAAACTGGCACAATCTTTCATTTCCAGCGTCCAGCGAGACAAAACCAATAAGACAGCGAATCGCTACCTCCGCACCGTCAAAGCATGCTGGAACTGGCACATCAAAAAAGGCGAGCGGATAGACAATCCGTGGAACAACGTTGAGAAGTACCCCGAAGAAGCCCACCTAAAAAACGTCCCCACAGCGGAACAAGTGGCGGCTGTACTCATGGCCGCAAACCCTTTCCAGTCCGACTACCTCCAACTCATCTTGCAAACAGCAGCTCGACCGGGAGAAATACGTCTCCTTAAATGGGATGATGTCATATTCGACCGGAAGGTACTCATCTTGTGGACTAGGAAACGAAGAGGCGGAGGCAAGACGCCGCGCCCTGCCCACATGACCAAGACCATGGAGACGATCCTCAGAAGGCGATGGGCGAACCATCCAGGCGGTCCATGGGTGTTCACCCATCCCGATACAGGAAAGAACTACGAACGCCATTCCAACGCCATCCAATACATGATGACAAGGCTATGCAAGAAAGCGGATGTCAGCTTCTTCGACCTGTACTCACTGCGCCACTACGTCAGCCAGCGGGTGATAGATTCAGGCAAGGCAAAGCCGGTTGATGTCCAAAGACTCCTTGGGCACCAAAGGCTTACCACGACCGACAACTACATAAAATCCCTCGTCCCAGACATGCACAATCTGGACGATGTCCTGGAGTCAATTTTGGGCCAAAACGAAGAAGAAAATGCTCAAAAGGGGGCACAACAGGGGGGCACAAAATAATAAACGGCACAAAAATGGGGTTGCAGCTTTCACTGCAACCCCTTGATTTTGGCGGAGAAGGAGGGATTTGAACCCTCGTATGAGCTTTACACCCATAACACGCTTAGCAGGCGTGCGCCTTCAGCCAGCTCGGCCACTTCTCCAAACTCTCTGCGCGCGTAAAGACGCTGTACGCATTGAGGAAAGTTCGTCTACACTTTTCCCGCGCGGATTGTCAATAACGATGAGCTCTATTTGCCCTTTTTCCGCTTTCCGCCCTGCTCTTCCGCGCTGTCGCGCTCGTCACGACGCCGTTTGCTCTTGAGAGCCTTGTACTTCTGCTCGTGACGGCGCGTCTTGGCTCCGCCAATGCGCTCGCGGCCCGGACCGCGCATGCCCAGCGCCGAAATGCCGCGCGCCTTTTCCCACTCCTTCTTGTCGTGGCTGGAGCGGAACACGATGTTCACCGGCGCGGACTTGATGCCCAGCAGCTTGCGGAACTGGTTCTCCAGATAACGCACGTAGGACGTCTTCACGATCGTGTGGTCGTTGCAGAAGAACACGAAGGTCGGAATGGGTTCGTCCGCCTGGGTGACGTAATAGAACTTGGGCCGACGACGCTTGACCACCGGAGGCTGAAGCTTCTCCACCACAGCCTGCATGGCCCGGTTCAATTCGCCGGTGCCGACGCGGATGGCGCACTCCTGGCGCAGGGTCTCGGCCAGGGGCAGCAGCTTGCCGATACCCAGCCCCTTGACCGCGCTGGTCATGACGATGGGCACGTGCGGGATCAGACGCAGTTCCTCGCGGAACGCCTCGAGCGCCTTGTTGGTCTCGTTGCGGGGAATGAGGTCGGCCTTGTTGACGACCACGATGAACGGGGTCTTCTCCTTGGCCAGAAATTCGATGAGCCGCTTGTCCTGACGGCCCACGCCCAGCGTGATGTCGATGGTCAGGATGGTCACGTCGGAACGCTTGGAGTTCTTGAGCGCCCGTATGACGCTGATCTTCTCCAGATGATCCTGGATGTTGGCCCGCTTGCGAACGCCCGCCGTGTCCACAAAGGTGTACCGCTTATCCTTCTTCTCGAAGGTCACGTCGATGGAGTCGCGGGTGGTTCCGGCCACGTCCGAAACGATCAGCCGGTCCTTGCCGATGATCGCGTTGATCAGGGAGGACTTGCCCGCGTTGGGGCGGCCGAGCATGGTCAGCCTCAGGCCCTGCTCCACTCCGCTGTCATCTTCCTCGGGCAGGCCCAGGGCCTTGACGAACTTGCGAACGCGGTCACGCACGCCGTGCAAATTGTAGCCGTGGGCTGCGGACACAGGCATGAATTCAATGCCCAGCGCGTGGAATTCGGCGGTCATACCGGCCTCGAACTCGCTGCCGTCGACCTTGTTGACCAGCATCATCAACGGCTTTCCGGAGCGGCGCACATACTCCGCCGCCTGCTGGTCCAGCGGGGTCAGCCCCTCCTTGCCGTCGACCACGAAGATGATCGCATTGGCCTCGTTGATGGCCTCCTGCGCCTGCTCGAAGATCTCGTCCTCGAAGTCCTTGGACAACTCGGGCGTGGCCTCGGACTCCAGGACCATGCCGCCGGTGTCGATGAGGTCGAACCGGGTCTCTCCCATGATGCACTCGCCGTAAATACGGTCGCGCGTCACCCCGGGCATGTCGTGGGTAATGGACCGCGACTTCCTCAGAAGTCGGTTGAAGAGGGTGGATTTGCCCACGTTGGGGCGGCCCACCAGGGCGACGATCGGCAGCATGTTTGGCTCCGGATGGTGTTTGATGGCGCGATAATGCGAAAAACCCGCGCTTTCCAAGGGCGGGAAGCGCGGGGGTTACCTTATCTTCATTTGATTGTCGAGTCCATTGTTGCCGTCCGGATTATCCCCGGCCGTCCATTTCCTCATATATGGGACTTGAGTCGGGCGGCCATGTCCACCCTTCCGGAATGCCCGTGAAGCCGCCTTGAGCCGAGCCACCGGGCATCACAGCCCCAAGTGGAACAAGCCGAACAGTCAAAAGCCACTCTACAAACAAGACGGGGCGAAACCGCCATGCGATTTCGCCCCGTCATCAATATTCAGAAAGCCGCTGTTAGCTGAACAGCTTCTTGATGGCAACGTCGTAGGGGGGATACAGCACGCCCTTCTCGGTGATGATGCCCGCTATAAGCTCATTGGGCGTGGGGTCAAAGGCCAGGTTGTAGACTTCCACTCCCTCGGGCGGGATGCGGTGGTCGCCGATGTGCGTCACTTCGCGCGGATCGCGATCCTCGATGGGCACATCGTCGCCCGTGGGCGTCTCCGGATCGATGGTATACACCGGCGCGGCCACGTAGAACGGAACATTGAACCGCTTGGCGATGATGGCCACTCCGAAGGTGCCGATCTTGTTGACCGCGTCGCCGTTGGCCGTGATCCGGTCCGCTCCGACCACGACCTTGTCCACCAGGCCGCGCTTCATCAGCAGGGCGCAAGCGTTGTCGCAGGCCACCTTGACCGGGATGCCGTCCTTGTGCAGTTCGTAGGCGGTCAGTCGCGCGCCCTGCAGGAAGGGCCGTGTTTCGTTGGCGATGACCGAAACCTTCTTGCCCTGGTCGATAGCTCCACGGATCACGCCCAGCGCCGTGCCGTATCCGGCAGTGGCCAGCGCGCCCGCGTTGCAGTGGGTCATCACGGTGTCGCCGTCGTCAATAAGCTCGCCGCCGAACTTGCCGATCAGCTCGCACATCTCGATGTCACCCGCGTGAATTTCCTTGGCCCGCTCAAGCCAGATGCCCAGCAGCTCCTCCAGGGAAACGTCACCCGCCTCCTCCCAGACTCGGCGCATCTCGCGCACGGCCCAGCGCAGGTTCACCGCCGTGGGCCTGGCGTCGTGGATCTGGTCCAGCTTGACCGACAGATTGGCCTTCCAATCGCCGTCCATGCCCTGCACCTCGCGCCCGGCCAGGTAGCAGCCATAGGCGGCTGTCACGCCGATGGCGGGAGCGCCGCGCACGACCATGACAACCAGGGCGTAGCAGATGTCGTCCGTGGTCTTGCACTCGAACCAGTCCTCCCGGTTGGGCAGGTAACGCTGGTCAAGCAGGATCAGGGCGTCTTTCTCGGGAGAATACTGAATGTGTTCGGTCATTTTTGGTTGCCTCCGGCGGCCAGAGGGGAAACTTTTGAAAAAGTTTCCCCTCTGGACTCCCCTTCAAAACTTTTTATCGCGGCGCAGGTGTATCGGGGTCTACGATACTCCTCGTATGCGCCGAATGGTGCGGACACCAGCCTTAGGTCAAAAAAAAGGATACGGCGAACGCACCCCCACGCCGCTTGGCAGAATGGACTTGCCCCGCATGCTTCCTGGCGGCGTGGCACCAAAAAGTTTTGAAAGGGGGCCCGGGGGAAAACTTTTTCAGAAGTTTTCCCCCGGTCTTCCTTACGAAAGCTTCTTCGTAAACAGCTGCGTGACCACGCCGGGGTTGGCCTGGCCCTTGGACAGGCGCATGACCTGGCCCATGAAGAATCCCATGAGTTTGGTCTTGCCGCCCTTGAAGGCCTCAACCTCGGACGGGTTGTCGGCGATGACCTTGTCGACCATGGCCTCCAGCTCGGAGGTGTCGGACATCTGGACCAGCCCCTTGGCCTTGACGTACTCCGCCGGATCGTCGCCGGACGCGCACAGGTCGCGGAAGATGTCCTTGCCGATCTTGACCGAGATGGTCCCGTCGTCCACCAGCGAAAGCAGCGCGGCCAGCTTTTCCGGGGTCAGTTTGACCTCGCACGCCTCGGCCTCGTTTTCATGGCAGAACGGCAACAGTTCGCCGACCACCCAGTTGGTGACCTTCTTGGCTTCGCCGGCATAGGCCTTGACCGCGGCTTCGAAATAGTCGGCCACGGCCAGATCGTTGGTGATCAGAGCCGCGTCGTAGTCGGCCAGATCGTACTCGGCCATGAACCGCTCGCGCTTGGCCGAAGGCAACTCGGGCAGTTCCGACTTCCACTGGTCCACCCAGGCCTGCTCCAGAACCAGCGGAACGAGATCCGGGTCCGGGAAGTAGCGGTAATCGTGGGCCTCCTCCTTGCCGCGCATGGAATGGGTCGTGCCCTTGTCCACGTTGTACAGCCGGGTCTCCTGGACAACCGCTTCGCCATCCTCCACCAGATCGATCTGGCGCTCCACCTCGTACTCGATGGCTTTCTGGATGTGCTTGAAGGAGTTGAGGTTCTTCAGTTCCGCGCGGGTGCCGAACTCCTCCTGGCCGTACGGCCGGATGGAGACGTTGGCGTCGCAGCGGAAAGAGCCCTCCTCCATGTTGCCGTCGCAAATATCGAGGTAGAGGAGCACGGAACGCAATTCCTTGAGGTAGGCAACGGCCTCCTCGGCGGAACGCATGTCCGGCTCGGACACGATCTCGATGAGGGGCACGCCGGTCCTGTTCAGGTCCACGAAACTGGCGTTGTCCGCAGCGGAGTGGATGTTCTTCCCTGCGTCCTCTTCCATGTGGATACGGGTCAGACCCACGCGCTTCTTCTCGCCGTCCACCTCGATATCGACGTGGCCGTGCTCGCAGATGGGCAGCTCGAACTGGGAAATCTGGTACCCCTTGGGCAGGTCGGGATAAAAGTAGTTCTTGCGGGCGAACACGGACTTGAGATTGATCTCGCAATTGGTGGCCAGGCCGGCCTTGGTCGCGTATTCGGCGACCTTCTCGTTCAGCACGGGCAGCACGCCGGGCATGCCGGAGCAGACCGCGCAGACGTTCTCGTTGGGCTCGTTGCCGAACTTGGTGGAGCAGGAACAGAAGATCTTGCTCTCGGTTTTCATCTGAGCATGGACTTCAAGGCCGATGACGGTTTCGTACCGGGACATGGGGGCTCCCCTATTTCTTGTTTCCGTAAAGTTCCGGGTTGAGCTTGGGGTCGTTGTACATCTTGAACTGGAAATAGACCTTGGGCTTCTTGGTTCCGGCGAAATACTCGTCGATCAGTTCCAGAACAGCCCGTTCCAGATCGTTGTGCTGGCGCTTGAGCACGCCGACCTTGTTGTCGCACTGCTGGATGTGATCCGCGTCCACGTCCTTGCGCGAGCATTGCTCTTTCATATGATATATCTTGAGCGCCTGGATGGACAGCCGGTCCAGGGCCATGCCCACGGTCTCGGTATTGTACCGCTCCGGGGCGTCACCGGGCAGAAGCGGAGCCATGGCGGAAATCAGACATTCGTCCACCCGCTCGATGAGATCGTTGCGCTCCTGATTGAGCTTGTCGATGGCGTATTTGCAGTCGGCGATGACGCGGGCGTCCACATCCTTGCGCCGTGCGCGGTCCTCAACGTGCCAGAGCTGGAAATTGGCCCAGTGCTGACGGCCAACCAGTTCGCGCAGTCCCTGGAGGCCGGCCAAATCGTCATCGGGTTTGCCTTCGTATACAGGCTCGCCAAAGTGCCAGTCCATGACGGACCGGGTCTGATGGGCCACGGCGTCCCGAATGGTATTCTTGATGGAATCGTGTGTAATGTCAGCCATTGATCAGTGCTTCTTTGCTTATGAGGAGGTAAACGGTGGCCTCGGTCTTGATGTTGCTGGCGATGGGCGCCACCGCGTTGCCCTCGCCTATGTAATAATCGACATGGGGGCCCTGGATGGCCGTGCCGGTGTCCTGGGCAAGGCCGATGCCCGCTATCTTGCGTTTGCCTGAGGGCCGACCGTCGCGGGCCTCGGGAATTTCGGCCTCAAAGGCCAGCAGACTGCCGAGCGGCAGGAGCTTTCGGTCTGTAGCCAGTGAAACCATCGGCGTCAACGGCTTTCCAATTGTTCCCTCGGGCGGCGAGTTCTCCAGACGGAAGAACACGTAGCTCCGATTCTCGGCCATGAGCTCAAACATCTTCTCGGGATGCTTGGCAAAATATCGTTTAACGTCCTCTTTGGCCAGATGGCCGTCCGGGAGCAGTCCCTTGGCGTGGAGGATGCGCCCCAGCGAGCGGAATCCATGGCCGTTCTTGGCCCCGTAGAGCACGTTGCGGGTGGTTCCGTCGGGCAGCCGCAGCCGTCCGCACCCTTCCACCTGCATGTAGAAGACGTCCACCGGGTCCTTGGCCCAGGCGATCTCGAGCCCCCGGCCGGACAGAACCTTGTGCAGGTCCACGTCGCCGCGCTTGTAGTACGACAGCACCCGACCATTGTCCACGCGGTAGAACCGGTAACGGCCCCGCACCGGTCCGTAGCACAGATCCTCGGGCACGCCGTAGATGGGATACTCATAGCCGGGTTGCCGTGTCAGGCTGGCTTCGATCTCCGGGGTGTAGTAGCCGGTCATGAGCGGCTTCTGGCGCATGCCGTACCAGACGAACCGTTCGGCCAGCAGGTCCGGGTCCGTGTCCAGCAGCGGCAGCAGGTCGATGAACTCCTCCAGGGAGCGGACCACCTGCCCCCAGGTCAGGGACATGCCGGGCCGGGCCAGAGCGGGCTCGTCGGCGGGCATGTTCAGAGCATACTCCAGGCTGCGCTGAACCGGTCCTTCCAGGGCGCGCCAGGAATCAAGCCCCTGGCTCTTGATGTCCAGCCGGGCCATGTTCTGCGCGCCTTCCACGTTCGACAGGGGAAAAAACATGTCGCAGGCCGGGATGGTCAGCGGCTCGCGCACGGGCCGCAAGGTCAGACGACTGACCGCTTCGGCGCGGTACAGGCAGCCCTCGTCAGGCAATCCGGCCATTTCCTCGACACCCGGCTCCACCGTGTCCGAAGACACGGCATCGGAAGGCGCGGAATCCTCGGCCGCCGCATTGGTTTCGGACGCCTGTGCAGCGGTCTCCCGTTCGGTCGGCTCTGCCGATCTTGACTGGAACAGCGGACCGGAGCGCACGCACGACAAGAGCGCGGCCAGGCAGACCACGGCCAACAAAAGCCGTAGCGCCCGCCACAGGGAGGGCCGAATGTCAGTGAAAACTTGCCGCATGGAGTGCCGTGCCGTTTGAGGTTCCTACCCGCAGGAGTCGATGGCCACGTCGCAGAACTTGCCCACCCCGTACTCCCGCCTGCGGAAGAACTTTTCGGGGTTGGGGCCGATGATCTGCAACTCGGGATGCGCCCGCTGAACGTCCAGGGCGATATGCATTTCCTTGGTGCAGCCCGTGGAGTACGTGGAGTCCTTGCCGGTCCAGACCGGGGGCACCTTGCGCCCCATCAACTCGAAGCTCTTTTCAATATCGAAATACGTCTGGAAACGCCAGACATTGATGTACCCGCTGCGCTGGACCTTTTCCCACATGAACATCAGATCGTCGGCGTCCATGCCCTCCTCGAAGTGCTCGCCTGGATTGATGATGTACACGTCGTCCAACTGCTTGCGCAGATGGTTGACGTAGGTGGTGATGACCTCGATGGCCTCCTTGGTCTGGCCGGGTACCGAACCGATGATGCCGGAGTAGAACATGACCGTCTCGCCGCGGGCTCTGGCCTGGCGCATCTCCCGGATGATCTCGTCGGCTTTGCCGCTGATGTACTGCTCCGAGAAGATCAACACCCGATCAGGCTTGGGCCGGAAATGGACATGGAACTCGCCCTGCTCGTCACGACGGAAGTTGATGATGTCCCGGGTGAACTCGTGGGAGTTGAGGATCAGACGGTCATAGGTGTCCTCGCCCTTGGCCAGGATCAGGTCGCACTCCTTCCAGGCCCGGGCAAAAGTCACCGAAGTCCGGTAAGGGTTGAACTTCTCGCGCGTGCCGTCGGAGATGACCAGGAAGGGATGACGGGCCATGACGGCCAACAGCTCATTCTTGGACAACTTGTCCTCGTTGACGAAGTGCGCCCCCTCGAAGGCGTTGGCCAACTCCAGATCGGAGTCCCGGTCCCAGAAAGTAGGATGGTCAAAGTAGAACCCTTCCTTCAGGGCCATGACCACGCGGTGCCCCAGCCGCAGCAAAGCCTTGACCACCTTGAGGTCGAACAGGATGCCTCCCGCACGGTTGGGCAGGTACAGAATCCGGCGGCGTTGCTCGCCGTCCTTGCCCAGCCGCTCGAACATCGGATCGAGCAGGTCCGTCCCCTCGCGCACCTCGTCGGCCAGACCCGAGGCGCGCAGCCCGTCCATGGAAAACATCTCCGGGTTCCAGTGGTCCGTAAAGGTGGCGATGCGCATGAGCCGCTCGATTTCGATCCTGTCGAGCATGAAGCGAAGATCGTCGGTCCGGCCGCTCGTGTCGAGGCTGGCCGGGGTGCCGTGGACCATCTCGTCGAAGTATTGACTGCCGACCATCTCGGCGGCCCGCCTGTTGAGGCCCCGACGGATGTGCAGATACGGGTCGTCGATGCCCGACTGGGTCATGAAGATGGTAATGAACCACTTCATCAGCCGTGAAGGCATGAGGATGGGCGAGGCCAGGACCATGCGGAACTTGTGCCGGGCGAGTTGGATGAACCGTCGGGCCAGCTTCCGGTCTGCGCAGAAGTCTCTGGACAGGTGCAGGAAACGCTTCCACTGCTCCAGATATTTTTCGAGCAGGCGATCCGGAAGCCGCTGGTCCAGGAGCATGGTGAACATCCAGTCCGAGCACGGAGCGTAGAACTCGCCTTCCTTGAGGGCGATCATGAAGCGCATCTGCTCGCTGGAGGCGTTCTTCAGCGGATCGATGGTATACTCCAGATGGTTCTCGGACATGAAGTGGAGCAGTAACGCGTCCAAGCTTGGGTCAAGCCCGTATTTGATGTCCAGAACCGAATCGAACTCTTTGGCCAATCCCATATTCACCTCTCGGTCAGAAAACCGTGTTTCTTCAATTTCTCGAAATACGCGCCCTGGCCCAGATCCACCACCAGGAGATCGACGGACGATTTTTCCACGACCACCTCGTCGCCCGGTGCGAGCGGGACCCCGGCCTGGCCGTCTTCGGTTAAATTCACCTCACCCACCATCTCCAGGACGCGCACGGTGATCACGCCGTCCGCCGGAAAGACCATGGGCCTGAAACTGTTCTGATAGGGGCAGACCGGGATTACGCAGGTGGCCGCGAGCCCGGTGTGGACCAGAGGACCGCCGGCCGACGCTCCGTAAGCCGACGAACCGGTGGGCGTGGACACGATGAGCCCGTCCGCCCGCAGGCAGGAAATATCGACGCCGTCATAGGCCAGTCCGAGCCGAACGAGCCGGGCCAATTGCCCGCGCCCGATGACCAGTTCGTTGACCACCATCCCTCCGGCTACCTCTTCGCCGTCGCGCAGTACGGTGTATTGGAGAACCAACCGGGGGGTCGACTGGAATCCGTTTTCCAGAACGTCCTCAAGCCAGGGACGCCAGAGATCGCGTTCAAGCTGCGTCAGAAACCCCACCCGCCCGAGGTTGACGCCCATGAGCGGGGCCTTGAAATGAAGCAGACGCCGGGCCGCGCCGATAAAAGTGCCGTCTCCGCCCAGGATGACGATCAGGTCGAAGGGACCGCCTATGCGCTCCCCGTTCTCGCAGGACCTGTGGGCAGACTCCGGACGGTGCTCGCAAGTATCGAAATCCACGCCTCTGTCTTTCAGAAAGCCGGCCATGGCCTCGCGCACGGTTTTGGCGGCCTCGTCACCCGGCTTGCTGACGATAAGCATTTTCCCAACGGTACGTTTCATGATGTCTATTTTTATTTAAAATTTGAGAAACATTCAACCTTTTTCCCTTTGCGCACCATCTTTTAACCCCCGGCCCAAGCGACTTTTCTGGATTTTTTTTCGATTTACCCCTAAAGTTTTTCCACATGGGGACGATCGTATCATTCAAGGAAAGGGGTAATACCGTGAATACATCGTCCGCCAATGTTCGCAATATGCTGCGCACCTATGGGAAGCAGCTTACGAGCGCCAAGCGTCTTGCACGCTTCAGGCAGGCGATGGGCGGTGCGGAACCCCCGGACGACATCGCCAGGCAGGCCAAGCGCCGGGAGTTGGTGCAGCGCATTGCTCACGAGGTCATTGAAAACCTGATCGTCAATTCCGATCGTTCCCCGGTGGTCCAGGCCGTTCTGGACCAACTGGAAAACGAATTCGGCAGCAGGTACGTGTTTGAGTACCCGCTCGATGGAGGCGACGTTCAGATAATCAGGGAGACGCCACAGGGCCCGCAGGACGTTGAGGGCTCCGAAAGGAGCAAGGTCTTGCGAAGACTGTGGGAAATAGCATTGTCAAAGGTGGATGGCACCATGCTTTGATAGTCCCGTCACCAACGGGAGGTACAACATGGTTATTAGAAACATTGTGGGGGACCAGAACCCTTACGCGAACAAGAAGATCGAACGGCCCGAGGCCAAGGATGTCCGCAACACCCAGGAAAGCGTAAAGACTTCCGGGGAAGCGGCCGACCGCGTGGTTCTCTCGTCCGAGGCCCGGTTGCGGGGCGCCGCCCTGCAGACCGCCAAGGAAGCGCCCGACACCCGCCGCGAAAAGGTGGATGAGCTCAAGCGCCAGGTCAAGGACGGAACCTATCGGCCGAACATCAAAAAGGCCGCCGCGAATCTGATTCGTGACGACCTCGATCTCTTCGTTTAGCACAAGAGGGCTGCGACCTAGCGATCAGGACCCTATCGGCCGGAAGTGTGTGGGATAGCCCGCTTCCGTCTGTGGAATCTGAAGACCTATCCTCGTCTCCGTGTTGATGACAATCGGCCCCTGGAGATTGAGGGTGGTGTCTTCAGGTTTGTCCTGTGGAATGGTCACGGTCACCAGGATGGCCAGCTGGCGGATATTCTCCACTTTCAGGGCCTTACGGTCCGGATTCTCGATCTTCACGTCATAATCGTCGATAAAGCTGTAGGGATCGGCCACCAGGAGTCCGAGGCCCGGATCCGTGACACACTGCAACAGCAAAAACGGCGAATCCCCTTCCCTGACCGGAAGCAGCGTGAACTCACGCTTGTTCTCGAGCCCCACCAATCCCCGGGGAAAATAGAGGATGGAGTCGGTGAGAATCTCCCGCTCGCCCAGCCGGGTCATTATTTTTTGCGTTCTTTCTTTTGCCATAGCGCCGCCGCCGCGAGCAGGTCCTGCTGGTTGACTTCCAGCGCCTGCCTGTTCTGTTCCTTGATCTTCAAATAGACCTCCTCCCGATAGACGGTCATGTCTTCGGGTACATCCAGGCCGATCTTTATCTGCTTCCCCTGAACGCTCAGGATCTTCAGCTTGATATTATCGCCCAAATAGAGGCTTTCTCCCGGTCTCCGGGTCAGAATCAACATTTCGTTACCAAGTCTTTCCTTCGGCTTGTCCGCTTTTCTTGCGGTATACGCCTTGCCGACTACATGAGGTTCACCTGCAAGTAAAGTCCATTATTTTATTAATTTATATAAACTTTGAAAGATTGAGCTGCATGATCATCGAAGTCGAGCGCAGCACGGACTCGTAGACGATCTGCTGCTGCGCCAGATCGGTCATCAGTTCGGACACGTCCGCGTCCTCGATGGAACTGAGCAGCGACTTCTCGTTGAGCGTCAGCCCGTCCACGATGGTCTCGCTGATGGCCAGGCGGTTCTGCCTGCCGCCCACCTCGGCGATGGAGTTCATGATGTGTTCCTGAGCCTTGACGAGGTTGGCCAGAGACTGCTGGCAGCCGGTCTGGTTGTTCGTCTCGGCAAAGGCCACCAGATTGCCCATGACCTCGAACAGGTTCATGGAATCCTCGTCCTGGCCCTGAATGGACAGAGCCATGTTCGGCGCGGCGTTGGAGTGGAACACCCGGCCTGCGTTCAGACTGCCGAGCGTCAGGATGGAGCCGTTGGACGACAGGATGGTGTCCGGGTCCATGTAGATGCCGCCGAAGATGTCCTTGCCCACGTTGTTGACCTGAATCTGCTCGCTGGCCGAGACGTCCAGCTTGATGGCCGCAACATGAGGCCGGATGACGAACTGCTGGCCCGGCTGGAGCTGGTTGGAGCCATTGGAGGTCAGGGTCAGGATACCGCCGTTGGCCACGGACAGGACCGCCTCGTTGGACGAAGTGTCCGCCTGGGCCACGTTGCCGGTCACCCAGTTGATGCCGCCGTCCACACTGTAGGAATACTGGATCGCCTGGTCCATGGTGACCGCCGTCTTGTTGTCGATGCGGATGGTCACGTTGGAATCCAGGAACGAACCCGAGGCCGCCGCGGAAATCTGGTTCACGCCCGGGCCCAGGGAATCCACCATGGGCGGGGCGTCCTGATCGTCGCCGATATACTGGGCCGACGGCCTGATCCACATCCAGGTGCCGTCGGACACGGATTCATCGGTCCGGTCGTTCACCTTGATGGCGGTGTCCCCGTGAAAGCTTACGCTGGTACCGCTCTGGGGCAGATTCAACACCCCTTCGCTTCCCGAAAAATTCATGGTCGCGTCGGTCTTCCAGGTACGGCCGCCGTCTGTGGAATACCGAACGCCCAGGTTGGGGTCGGACAGGTTCATGTTGCCGCCAACCGGGGTGGCTCCCGTGGTGTCGTAGTACTGGACCAGAACCGTGGTGTCCGAGGAGCCGTTGACCGTAAACTCCGCGTTGCGCCCGAAATCCTCGTCGTTGGTGGTCAGCCACATGATCTGCTTGAAGGCCGAACCATCCGTCTTGTGCCCGGCAAATATGGACTTGTCCTCGAAATCGGAGTTGGCCAGGCTGATGAGCTGATCGAACAGGGAGCGCATTTCGTAGCTGACCTGCTCGCGGTTGTTGTTGTCGACCGTACCGGTAGCCACCTGGGTGGCCAGTTCCTTGGCCCGGGTCAGGATGGTCGAGACCTGCATAAGGGCTTCGTCCGCACTGCCCAGCCAGCCCTTGGCCGTGGAAATGTTCTCGCCGTACTGGTCCAGGGACCGCAGGGTGTCGCGGTGGTCCAGGATGCGGGTCATACCCGTGGGGTCGTCGCTCGGCTTGTTGATGGCCTTCTGCGTCTGGGCCTTGACGTTCAGGTCCATGAGCGAGGTCAGCGACGTGTTCAGGTTGTACACGTACCTGTTGAAGAGCATCTGTTGTGTTACGCGCATAGTCTCTTCTCCGGCCTACGGTTTGAGCGACAGAATGGTCTGCAGCATCTGGTCCGCAGTGGTGATCAATTTGGCCGCCGCGGTGTAGGAAGCCTGGTACTTGATCAGATCGCTCATTTCCTCGTCCAGGTTCACGCCCGAGACTTCCTGCTGGCGATCATTCAGGTCGTTGGCCAGGGTCTGGTAGAAATTCTGATTGAACTTGGCCCGGTTGGTATCCGTACCCACGTTGCCCACGATGCCGTTGTAGTAGTCGAGGATGGTCTGCGAAGTGGTCCCCTCCACCGCCGTGGAAGTGGTCACATTGACTTCGCGCAGGTCGTACATGGACAGGGCCGTGGTGTTGTCGCCCGAGTTCATCTCCCCTGCCCCGTTCACATGGCCCGTGGCCAGGTAGTCCAGGTCGCCGGAGATCTTCTCGTTGACCGCCATGGACTTCGAGTCGCTGCCCTTGAAAAAGGTGTTCAGCCCCAGAGCGGCATAGAGACCGGATGAATCCGTGCCAAAGGCGAAGGTATAGCCGTTCTCTGCCTCCAGGCGCAGCTTGTTGTTGACGATGGTCGCGTTGATGGTACCCGCGTAAGTCCGGTTGAAGGCGTCGCGCACGTCCTCCAGGGTGTGGATCTCCGGGTTGAAGGTCCCGCCGCTGCCGTCGAAGTCCAACGCCGCGCTGGAAGCCAACAGGCCGGTGGAGGCGTTGTAGACGTACATGAAGGAACTGCCGGACTGGAGCTTGTCGCCGAAGGCCAACCCTGTGGAGTCGCTGGCCAGGGCCTTGTTGATGTAGTCCACCCGGTAGGTGCCGTCGGCCACGGTGAAGGCCTGCAACCCCGCGCCCTGGCTGTGTCGGCGGTTGGTCTCCCAGATGACCGTTCCGGCCAGCTCGTCGAGCTTGGAGCGGTACTTGCCCACATAGTTGTCGCGGAAGGCGAGCAACGCGGCAATGGAACCGCCGGTGAGGCGCTGGGGGTTTTCCTCGCCGTTGAAATGCAGCTGCGGGGTGATCTCCTCTGCGTGGGAGGTGTTCTGTACCCAGTACAGACCCTGATGCGGGCTGATGACGAAACGGTCGCCGTCCACGAAGGTGCCCGAGGGAGAACCCTGGGAACCGGCGTTGGAGCCGAACCATATCTGCAACCCCTCGACATTGACCCGGTCGTCGTATTCGCGGGCATAGAAATGGCGCTCGCTGCCGTCCTCGTTGGCCAGCCAGGTCACGCCGCCGTCCAGGGAGACGCGGAACTGGGCCGCACCAGCGCCCGAACCGACCTGCCCCACCGCATCGCCCGCGTTGGAGGATACGAATTCGATGGTGTATTCGTAGTCGTCGCTGCCGTCGAAATAAATATTGCCGTCAAAGGTGGAATCGGGCCGCAGGTCCTCGACCTGTTGGGGAGCCCGGAAGTCGAGAGAAAAGGCGCTCTCCGCGTCCACCAGGGTCTGCCCGGACTGGGTCAGCACCGTATAGTTGCCGCCACCGTTGTCGATGGTCTTGACGTCCACCAGCTCGGCCAGGGCGCGAACCTTGCGCGCGCGTTCGTCGTACAGCGCGTTGGCGTTGTTCTGGCCGGGCACGTCATGGACCTGGATCTCTCGGTTCAGGTCGGCGATGTCCTGCATCAGGCTGTTGGCCTCGGCCACCTGGGCGGACACCTCGCCGTTGATCCGCTCCTGCATGAGCGTAAGGTTGGTGTCCACGGCCTTGAGGGTGGTGATCAGGGTGGCCGCGTCGTTGATCACGGTCTGGCGCGCCCCATAGTTGTCGGGCCGCTGGGAGACTTCGTTCCAGGAATTGAAATACTGTGAAAGTGCGTCGCTCACGCCGCTTCCGCTGGACTCGTTGAGCAGATCCTCCACGCCCTGGAGCTGTTCGAAGAGGTTGCCCCACATGTTGCTCAGGGAGGACTGCTGCAGATACATGGCCTCGACCATCTCGTCGAAATGCCGGACCACTTCCGTGGCCTTCACACCCGTGCCGAGCTGGCCGGGCGAATAGTCGATATAGGGACCTTCCTCCAGGTTCACCGAACGGCGCGAATAGCCTTCGGTGTTCACGTTCGAGATATTCTCGCCCGTGACCTGCAGTTGAACCTGCGAGGCGAACAGGGCCCACCGGCCCATGTCCAGAATGGAGTTGGCGCCAAACGACATTACAGTCTCCCGCTCAGCAGGCGCGCATCATTGACGCCCTTGGCGTACCGGGCCGTGCGCCCGTAGGTGGTGGTGGACTTGGGCTTGATCTGGTTGTGCATGAAATCGAGCAGCCCCTTGGACTGGTCGAACAGGGCCATGGCCATCTGCTGGTTCTTGGAGGCCTGGACCCCGCACTTCTGCTCGGCATCGTCCAGCCGCTGCAACAGCTGGCTGACGGCCTCGGCCCGATCCTCGTCCAATTCGGACAGGATGTCCCGCACCCGCTGGGCCGTGGGGACCACGCGGGCGACAAGGCGGCGCAGGGAAAGACGTTCGGCGGCTATCTGCCGCATGAGTTCCTGGATGGACAGTTCCACCCGCGAAACAGACTGGGGCTTGAGCTGGGTGAGGCGGGAAAATTCTTCCTCAAGCAACAAGAACATGAGCAGCATGGCCTTGTTCTGGCGGACCAAATTTTCCTCTATCAGACGGATCATCCTGTTACCTCATCGTTGATAATCTGTTGTAGTCCCTTAACAATTCTTAATTCTCGCCTAATTTGGCTCCCGGGACCTCACCCTATTTCTGCAAGTTTCCGGCCAACCTTGTCGTCACTCGCGGCCGCTTCGGTCGCGTACCCTTTGCGCCCTGCTCCCTGTGCCGTGGCGGCCAGGCCTTCGCGGATACGCCGGGCCTCCAGCCTGCGGGTCAGAGCGTCGAGCCGGGCTTTGACCTCCACGTCGCTCAACACGCCGGTAGGACCTGCCTGACTTGTTTCTGCCGGGGTCGCCTCCAGAGGAGCGGCTCCCCTGGAATCTTCGGATACCGCATCGCCACCCCAGTCCTCCAGGGTCATGCCCTGGCTGCGGTTCAGGGCTATGGCCTGCGGGCCCCGCTTCAGGGGGATGCCCTCCTCCTGAACCGGATTGATCTCCACGCCACCGGCAAGCGTCTCCTGGCTGGCCTGCTTGAGCTTCTGGCTGAGCTGGCCATAGATCATGTCAGCCAGTCCGATGCCGCCCGCCTGGGCCATCTTCTCGGAGAAGTCCCGGTTGAACATGGACATGTAGGTGTCTTCCTGCTTGGAGTGCAGGTAGCCTTCCTTGGGTACGGACTGCTTCATCTGCTCCCAGAGCTTGCCGATGAAAACCGCCTCGAAGTTCTGGCAGGCCTTCTTGAGCTTGCCCAGCTTGTCCTGATCCGTTCCGGACAAACCCTTCTTGAGTCCGTCCATCTGCGACTTGAAACGGGCCAGGTCCTGGGTATCGGCCACCTGCGCGGCCAGTCGGGGATCCACGGTGCTGTCGATCATGCTAGATAACCTCCACGTCGGCGTGCAATGAGCCCGCCGCCTTGAGGGTGCGGATGATGGAAATGAGATCGCGCGGGGTCGCGCCGATGGAGTTCAGGCCGTCCACCAGCTCCTGCAGGGTCGCGCCTTCCATGAGCATCAACTGGTTGTTCTGCTCCTGAACCTGAATATCGGTCTGGGGCGTGACCACGGTCTGGCCGTCCGAGAACGGACCGGGCTGGCTTACCTGCTGGGTCTCGGAGACCACGATCTGCAGGTTGCCGTGGGCCACGGCCACGCGGCTCAGGCGCACGTCCTGGCCGAGCACCACGGTGCCGGTCTTTTCGTCCACCACGACCTTGGCCTTGCCGTCGGGCGAAATGTCCAGGTCCTCGAGAGAGGCCATCAGCGGAACCATGTTGCCCCTGAACCGGTCGGGCAGTTCCAGATCAATGGTGGAAATGTCCTTGGCCTTGGCGAACTGGCCGCCCATGCTGGCGTTGATCTTGTTGACCACCTGCATGGTCGTTCCGAAGTCGCGCACTTCCAGGTTCACGGTCATGTGATCCTGGTTGTTGAACTTGAAGGGTACGCTGCGCTCCACCACCGCACCGTTGGGGATGCGTCCCACGGTGGGGATGTTCTTCTGGGCGTCGGCAGCCTGCCCGCCGACGGTGAAACCGCCGATGGTCAGGGAGCCCTGGCCCACGGCGTAGACCCGCCCGTCCAGCCCCTTCAGCGGCGTGACCAGCAGGACCCCGCCGAGCAGGGACTTGGCGTCGCCCAGGGACGAGACCGTGATGTCCAGATTGGAACCGGGCTTGGCCGAGACCGGCATCTTGGCCGTGACCATGACCGCGGCCACGTTCTTGGGCTTGAGATTGTCCGGATCGGCCTCAACGCCCATCTTCTCCAACATGTTGGACATGGAGCGCATGGTGAACGTGCTCGACGTGCCGTCGCCCGTGCCGGCCAGACCGACCACCAGGCCGTAGCCCACCAATTCGTTGGTGCGCACCCCGCTGAAGCTGGCGATGTCCTTGAGCCGGGCCGCCCTGGCCTCGACCGGGGCGAGCACGAAAGCCAGATACAGGACCAGGCCGACGAACAGGGCCGCCAGAATCAATGTCCTGGCCGCTTCGCCGGAGTCCACGTGGTCGGTGCGTTCATATAAGGTCATGGCGTTCACTCCTCGAACCTCTTCTTCTATTTCTTCACTTTGTTGTTCAGCCGTTCAGGCTAGAAGGGAAAAACGTTGTCCAGAACACGCGACAGCCAGCCGGGACGCTGCTTGTCCGCCAGCACGCCCTGGCCGTAGATCTCGATCTGGGCTTCGGCCAGGCTGGTGGACGGGATGGTGTTGCCCGACGAGATGTCACGCTGACGGATCAGGCCGCGGACCACCAGGAACTGGGTTTCGTTGTTGACCCGGATTCGGCGCGCGCCCTCCACCTGGAGGATATTACCCGGCAGCCTGCGGACGATGCGCGTGGCCACCGTGGCCTCGAAGTTGGATTCCTGCTTGGTCTCGCCGGTCCCCGAGAACTGCGAGGACTGGTTGGCCAGGATGCCGATGCCAGCCTTGGCCCCCATGGTTTCGGCCAGGGGAATGTTGCCGATGAGGCCGGTGGACGGCATGGCCGAAACCGAGGTGTCGACGTCGTTGGACTTGTCGGCAGTGGTCTCGGACTTGATCTTGGTGGTCGCGGTCTCCGCCACCTGCACCAGGACGATGTCGCCCACGCGGCTGGCACGGTTGTCGTCGTACAGGAACTCGGACCGGTTCGAGTCGAACAGGGAACCGGGGTTGGAGGCGGGGTCCTGCTCCTCGTAGGCAGGCGGCGTGAGCACGGGCATGGGCTCGTTCTCATACTTTCTGGCGCAACCCGAGGCCAGCAGGATGGCGGCCATGACCATCAAAAAATAGCGTCTCATGACAATGCTCCTTGTCTACCTGACGATCACGGTCTCACCGTCCACGACGGTCGCCAGGATGATCTTGTTGCTCTGCGTGTTGCGCACTTCAATCTGCTGCCCGACACCGGCCTCGCCCATGGCCTCGGCCTTGACGGACAGCCGTATCTTGTGGCCGTTGTAAACCAGATTGACCATCTCGCCCCGCTCGACCAGCGGAACCGGTTCCAGATGGGACATGGTGAAGACCTGGCCCCTGCCCAGAGTCCGGGCCATGCGCCACGGCCCGCCCGTGCCGTCCCAGACGTCGCGGTTGTAGGCCATGTTCATGCGCCGGAACGAGACCTTTTCACGGGTCACCCGCTCCATGCGGTTCATGGGCCGCGAAGCCACGGGAACGGCCTTCCACACGTCGGCGAAGACCACGGCGGACCGACGGGAGACGACCTTGCCATCCGGGGTCATGCCGCTCAGGACGATCTCGTTCCGTCCGGGCTCGAGGTCATCGCTCATGCTGACGACCAGCTTGTCGTAGTCATTGGGGAAAAACACATAGTGGGGCATCTGGAGCGTCTTGAATTTCACGTCCCCGCCCAGGTCCTTGGCCCGAGGCGTCAAAAAGGCGACGATCCGCGACTTGAGCTCGGCCTCGTCGATCACCCGCCCGCCGGTCTGCACGGTCAACTGGCTCGGCAGGGCCAGGTTGGCAGCCAAATCGCCCATGTAATACTTCAGGACGCCGGCGAGCTTGTCGCGAGGCACAGTGACCACGTGGCCAAGCCGGTCCGAGGCTTTCCAGAGCTTGATGGACGAAAGCGTCTCCCACTGGCTCCGGGCCGCGGCATCCACCGGGTCCGCTATTTCGCCCAACAGGACGTCCGGTCCCTTGACGCAGGCCACGTTCCTGACCAGTCCCTTCCATCGATTGCCCTTGGCCGCCCCGGTCAGGGCGGGCACGGACAGCAGGACGAGGGCCAGGGCCGCCGCTATGGCGTACCTGACCGCACCGGTGGCGTTGATGCGCTGCTTCTGCTTGCTCCACATAGACATGAACCTGCCTTGCGACGGGATATCCCCTATCCGCCGCTATCGCTTGATGTTGATGGCCGTCTGCAACATGCCGTCCGAGGTGGTGATGGCCTTGGAGTTGATCTCGAAGGCGCGCTGCCCCACGATCAGACCGACCATTTCATCCACCATCTCGACGTTGGACCCTTCCAGGAATCCCTGGGCAATGGTCCCGAAGTTCTCGTCGCCCGGCGTACCGGCCACGGCCGCGCCAGAGGCCTCGCTCTCGCGGTAGAAATTGCGTCCCGCTGCAATGAGCCCGGCCGGGTTCTGGAACCGGTAGAGGTCGATGTCCGCCGTGGCCAGCACCGTACCGTCCTTGTCCAGGGCGGAGATGGTACCGGTTTCGGAGATGGACACGCTGGAAGTCTCGGGCGGCACGGTGAACTCGGGCTGCAGCGGATACCCGCCTGCCGTGACCACGCGGCCCTGGTCGTCCAGTTCAAAGGAACCGTCGCGGGTGTAGACCTCTTCGTCGTTCATCATGACCTGGAAGAAGCCCCCGCCCTCGATGGCCATATCCAGGGGGTTGCCGGTGTTCTGGAAATCGCCCTGGGTGAAGAACTTGTGCACGGACACGGGACGCACGCCCATGCCGACCTGCATGCCGACAGGCGTCCTGGTGCCGTCGGGATTCTCGGTCCCGGCCACCTTCAGCGTCTGGTACATGAGGTCCTCGAACTCCGCCCGGCTCTTTTTGAAGCCCGTGGTGGAGACGTTGGCCAGGTTGTTCGACAGGGTGTCGATTTGGGTCTGCATGGCGATCATGCCGGTGGCTGAAGTCCACAGGGAACGCATCATGGTACAAGCCTCCTAGGCTAAACGGTGGGACGTCCCACCTGGGTGATCAATTTGTTGTCCAGTTCCTGGTCGGTCTGGATCATCTTGGTATACATGGTGAAAGCCCGTTGCGTTTCGATCATGGAGACCATTTCGGTGACCACTTCGACGTTGGACTTTTCAAGGAACCCCTGGGCCACTTCCGCTTCCTCGGGAGGAACGCCGGCCGCCCCGTCTATTCCTCGATAATTGTTGGACCCCACCCTTTCGAGCTGGGTCGGATCCGGAAAATCGACGAGGTCGAAAGCTCCGGCGGGCTCTCCGTTGATCAGGATGTTGCCGCTTCCGTCCGCCTGGACTCTGCCGCCCTGCGGAATGATCAGCGGACCACCGTCGACCATGACCGGATTGCCGTCCACGGTCCGCAGCATCCCGTCCGAGTCGGTGACGAAATTACCGGCCCTGGTGTAGAGCATCTCGCCATCGCCCTGAATGGAGAAGAACCCCTTGCCGGACAGAGCGAAGTCGAGCTGGTTGCCCGTACGCTCCATACTGCCCTGGGAGAGGTCGATCTGCTGGGCCGACAGACGCGCTTTGGCCATGATGTGTCCCTCGGGGAACAACTTCTCTCCACGGATGTAGGTTTTCTCATCCACCAGATAGTCGTGGGCAAAGCGAACAAAGGTGTCGTGGAAGGCCAGCTTGTCTTTCTTGAAGGCCGACGTGTTCACGTTCGCCAAATTATTGGCGATGGATGACATCCTCAATTCATTGGATAAAGCCCCGAATATGGCGCTTTGTGTACTGTCCCGCATAGAGCGATCCTCCTGTTCGACGAGGGAATTGCACTATGCATGCCAATGTGCGAAGACGGTTTTCCGGGCCCGGAGAGAACCTGCATGATGGTTGTTGACAAGCTGGGTATATATGTATAAATAGGCTCGTTTCCAAGCGGGTGTAGCTCAGTTGGTAGAGTACAAGCTTCCCAAGCTTGGTGTCGCGGGTTCGACCCCCGTCACCCGCTCCAAAAGCCTTTCGCAGAGTTCAATAAAAGAACTCTGCGGGGTTCGCGTAGGTGAGCTCGGGCTCACCTTTTTTATTTGCCGGATCGAATTGTCGCTCCGGCGGGAGAATTCAGAGCAATGCGCCAGACTTTCGAAGAAATGTTGTCGGACATGATCCGACCCGAGGTAGAGAACCTCGGCTACGCCTTTTGGGGGCTCAGCTCTCCTTCTTCGGGCAAGAAGCGCGTCGTTCGCATATACATCGACGCCCCCGGCGGGGTGAACATCGACCAATGTGCCGAAGTCAGCCGCCAGGTGGGACTCATGCTCGAGGTCGAGGACGTCATTCCCGGCGCCTTCGTGCTCGAGGTATCCTCGCCCGGCCTGGAGCGCATCTTCTTCGCCCCGGCCCAGCTGGTCGACTATATCGGCCGCACGGTCGACATCCTGCTCTTCGAGCCCATGGACGAACGACGCAAATTCAAGGGCGAGCTGTCCGGAGTCGAAGGAAACACCGTTTCGGTGACCGTCGATGATCAGACCATGAACTTCGACTGGACCGCCATCAAGAAGATCACCCTGGTCCACGAATTTTAGCAGATATCACTGTCGGAGGGGAAAGGCCCCGACCGGCGCAAGCGGAGGTTTATCATGTCGGAGCTGAAAAGAGCCATCGACCAGATTAGCAAGGACAGGGGTATAGACCGCGACCTGCTGATCGACACCCTTGAGGAGGCCGTCCGATCGGCCGTGGCCCGTAAATACGGCGAGACCATGGACATCGAGGTGGCCTTCAATGAAGAGCTCGGCGAGATCGAAGTCTTCGAATTCAAGGTGGTCGTGGACGAGGTGCACGACCCCGTCAGCGAAATCGCGCTCGAGGACGCCGTGGCCCACGACCCCAACGCCCAGATAGACGACGAGATGGGCTTCCCGGTCAAGGTCGAGGATCTTGGCCGCATCGCCGCGCAGTCGGCCAAGCAGGTCATCATCCAGCGCATGCGCGACGCCGAGCAGGAAATTATTTACGAAGAATACAAGGACCGCGTGTCCGAGATTGCAAGCGGCATCATCCAGCGCCGCGACCGCACCGGCTGGATCATCAACCTCGGTCGGACCGAGGCGCTCCTGCCCAAGGAGGAGCAGATCCCCAGAGAACGCTACAAGCGTGGCGACCGGGTGCAGGCATATATCATAGATGTATTGAAGGAATCGCGCGGACCGCAGGTCGTCGTGTCCAGGTCCCACCCGGACTACATGATCGAGCTGTTCAAGCGTGAGGTTCCCGAAGTGGCCGACGGTACGGTCAAGATCATGGGCGTGGCCCGTGACGCCGGCCTGCGCGCCAAGGTGGCGGTCATGTCCCGCGATCGCGACGTGGATCCGGTCGGCGCTTGCGTCGGTATCCGCGGCTCCCGCATCCAGAACGTGGTTCAGGAGCTCAAGGGCGAACGCATCGACATCGTTGTCTGGTCTCCGGACATCGCCATGTACGCCCAGCACGCCCTGTCTCCGGCCATGATCTCCCGGATCACCGTGGACGACGAAGAGGAAGCATTGGAAGTGGTCTGCCCCGACGATCAGCTGACCCTGGCCATTGGCCGCAAGGGTCAGAACGTCAAGCTGGCCGCCAAGCTCCTGGGCTGGAAAATAGACATTTTCACGGAATCCCGGTACGGCGAGCTCAACGCAGCCCGCAAAGGCATGGACCAGATCGCCAGCGTGGCCGAAGTTCCCATGGAGAGTTTCTTCAGCGCGGGCTTCGAATCCATCGAGTCCATTGTCCAGGCTACGGACGAGGAACTCCTGTCCATCAAGGGCATGACCGAGTCCAAGGTCGGCGACATCCGCCTGGCGGTCAACATGCTCGCCCCCGACCTCGAGGCCGGGCAGAGCGAACCAGAGATCGTTGAAACCGAGACGGAGACCGTTGAGGAAGAAGTTGTCGAGGTTGGCGAAGACGCGACCGAAGAAGAGAACGACGACGAAACGGAAACCGAGACTCCCGCCGAGGGCGAGGACAAACAATAGACTCCGGACGGAGACGACGCATGTCTGACAAGGGGCACAGTCCCGAACGCATGTGCGTCGTCTGCCGCAAGAGGTTCCCGAAAGCGGAACTGACGCGGTACGTGAGCCCGGAGGATTTGAGCGGGCCGGATGCGAGTCCGGTGCCGGACCCGGCCAACTGTAGGCCGGGACGTGGATATTACGTATGCGCCCAGGCCCGGTGCGGGGAGCGATTCCCCAAAATGATATTGGGCCTGATGAAGAAACGTGCGAGGTGATTAGATGACGGCAAAGGTTCGGGTAGAAGACTTGGCTGCTGAGCTTGGTCTCAGCAACAAGGAGATCATTCAGCAGCTTCGTGAGATCGGCGTTCAGGCGAAAAGCCAGAAGACCGTCGTGGAAGACGAAGATGTGGACCGCCTCAAGGCGGAATTGAAGAAAGGCTGCGGCAAACGAGAAGTCCGCCGTGTGGGCGAATCCGGCGTCATCATCCGACGCAGGCGCAAAAAAGCCAAAGCTCCCAAGGAGGAGGCAGTCGCCTCCGAAGTCGAGGAATCGGCCGAGGAGCTGGAAGAATCCGTACCGGAGACTGGTGCGCCTGAAGCCGTCGAGGCCGCGCCCGCCGAGGAGAAAACCGAGGAGCCCGCTGCCGAGCCCAAGAAGGAGCCCGCACCCAAGCCGGCCCCGCGCAAGGCTGCGCCCCAGGTCAAAATTATCAAACCCGCCGTGGAGGAACCTGTAGAGGTCCCCGAACCGGTAGCCGCCGAGGTCGAAGAGGCCCCGGTCGCTGAAGCTGTGGCTGCAGAGGCCGCTCCCGAACCCGCGCCTGCCGAAGCCCAGCCCGAACCCGAGACCGCTCCCGAACCGGAAGCCGTTCCCGAACCCGAAGCTCAGGCCCCGGCCGAAGAGGCTCCGCAAGCGGCAGCCCCCGAGGAAGCCGAAGCCGCCGCTCCTGAAGAGGACAAGGCGGACAAGGGCGAAGCCAAGAAAAAGAAAAAGAAAAAGCGCGAGCCCGAGGCCCCCAAGGTCAAGATCATCTCCATGCCCACCGAGGCCGAGGTGCAGGCCCGCGAAGCGGCCAAGATGGCTCAGCCCGAGCGCCGTCCTGCCGGACGCCCCGGCGGCGGACGCCCTGCTGGCGGACGCCCCACCGGTCCGCGCCCCGGTGCAGGAAGGCCCGGTCCCGCTGGTGGACCCAATCCGGTCCCGGATCCGTCCGTTGCCGACGGCCGCAGCAAAAAGAAAAAGGGTAAGAAGGATCGCCGCGTTGTGGAATTCGCCACTGAGGGCGGTCAGGATCATACCAACAAGCTGTACAACGATTCCAATTTCCCGCAGGGCCGCAAAGGCCGCAAGAAAAAGGGACGTCGCGGACAGCCGCAGATGATGCAGCAGGACCAGAATCAGGCGCAGCCCATGAAGGCGGCCAAGCGCAAGATCAAGTTCGACGAGGCCATCCGTCTTTCCGACATGGCCCACCAGATGGGCGTCAAGGCCCAGGACCTGATCAAGGCTCTGTTCGGCATGGGTGTCATGGCGACCATCAACCAGTCGCTCGACCTGGACACCGCCACCCTTCTGGCCGGCGAGTTCGGCTACGAGGTGGAGAACGTCTCCTTCAACGAACAGGAATTCCTGGCTCCCACCGAGTCTGACAAGAAAGAGGATCTCAAGCCTCGTCCTCCCGTGGTGACCATCATGGGTCACGTCGACCATGGTAAGACCTCCCTGCTCGATGCCATCCGCATGTCCAACGTGACGGACGGCGAGGCAGGCGGTATCACCCAGCATATCGGCGCATACCACGTGCAGACCAACCGGGGCGAAATCGTCTTCCTGGACACCCCCGGCCACGAGGCCTTTACGACCATGCGCATGCGCGGCGCCCAGGTGACCGACATCGTCATCCTGGTTGTCGCCGCGGACGACGGCGTCATGGACCAGACCCGCGAGGCCATTTCCCACTCCAAGGCTGCCGGCGTACCCATCGTGGTGGCCGTCAACAAGATGGACAAGGAAGGGGCCAACCCGGACAACGTCAAGCGCGAGCTGGCCGAACTCGGCCTGGCTCCCGAGGAATGGGGCGGCGACACCATCTTCGCTCCTGTTTCCGCCAAACAGAAACAGGGCATCGACGAGCTGCTCGAAATGGTTCTGCTCCAGGCCGAGGTCATGGAGCTCAAGGCCAACCCGGACAAGCACGCCCGGGGCCACATCGTCGAGGCGCGCCTGGACAAGGGCCGCGGCCCGGTGGGCACCATGCTCATCAGCGAAGGCACCCTGAATCAGGGCGACAGCTTCGTGTCCGGTATCCACTTCGGTAAGGTCCGGGCCATGTTCAACGACCAGGGCAAGAAGATCAAATCCGCCGGTCCGGCCATGCCCGTGGAAATCCAGGGCTTTGACGGCCTGCCCGAGGCCGGTGACGAGCTGTTCGTGGTGGACGATGAAAAGGTCGCCCGCCGCATCGCGACGTCCCGCGCCATGAAGCAGCGCGAGAAGATCCTGTCCGCCAAGACCAAGGTCACTCTGGAGTCCTTCCTGGCTTCCAAGCCCAACGACGAGGCCCAGACGCTGAACCTGGTGCTCAAGGCCGACGTGCAGGGCTCTCTCGAGGCCGTGACCGAAGCCCTGAACAAGCTGTCCACGGACGAAGTCAAGATCAGCGTCGTCCACGGCGGCGCCGGTGCCATCACCGAGTCCGACATCCTTCTGGCTGGCGCTTCCGAAGCCATCATCATCGGCTTCAACGTGCGCCCGAACCTGAAGGTCAAGCAGATCGCCGAACAGGAAGGCGTTGAAATCCGCTTCTACGACATCATCTACAAGCTGGTGCAGGAAGTGAAGGACGCCATGAGCGGCATGCTCGCTCCGGACATCGAAGAGGTCTACCTCGGCCAGGCCGAGGTGCGCGCCACCTTCAGCGTGCCCAAGATCGGCATGATCGCAGGCTGCTTCGTGGCCGACGGCAAGGTGACCAGAGGCGGCAAGGCCCGCCTGCTGCGCGACGGCGTGGTCATCTACACCGGACAGGTCGCTTCCCTGCGCCGCGAAAAGGACGATGTCCGCGAAGTGGCCAAGGGCTACGAATGCGGTATCGGCCTGGAGAAGTTCAACGACGTCAAGGTCGGTGACACCATCGAGGTCTTCGAGACCAAGGAAGTCGCCCGTACCATCGACTAGCATAATGGATAGAAATCTGCGGGCGGCTCATTGCACAATGGGCCGCCCGTGTTTATTTTAGGGGATCGGCATGATCATCGGCGTTCTCCACCTCGAGTTCAGGCTCCACGGAAACCGCTCCCTCAAGGGAAAGCGCAAGGTCTCCCTCAGCCTGAAGCAGAAACTGCGGAACAAGTTCAATGTTGCCGTGGCCGAAGTGGACGCGCTTGATGTACATGAAAAGCTGATCCTGGCGGTGGTCACCACGGCCAATGAGTCGGCCCGGGTTGAAAGCACCCTTGCCAAGGCTCTGGCCATGGTTGAAGCCATCTCCCCGGCGGAACTGACCCGCTGCAACACGGAAATTTTCTCGGATACCGAGTAGAGGACAAGGCAATGAAAGCATCAGGTTCCAGACGCGCCGTCCGCATGGGCGACCAGATCATGCGCGAGATAGGTACCCTGCTCGTGGAGGAGGCGGCCGACCCGCGCCTGAACCTCGTCACCCTGTCCGGCGTGCGCATGAACGCCAACCTGCGCATCGCCGAAATATTTTATACCGTGTCCGGTGACGAGGAGCATCGCAAGGAAGTCCAGGCGGGCCTGGAAAAGGCCACCGGTTTCCTCCGCTCCCGGCTCGGGCGCATTCTCAAGCTGCAATACACCCCGGAACTGCGTTTTCAGTTCGACGAATTCCTCGAGGATGTTGTCTATGGAAAATCCCATCCAACGGATTAGCGAGATCATCCGCGACCACGACGAGTTCCTGGTCGCCTCGCACTACAGCCCCGACGGCGACGCCATCGGCTCCATTTGCGCACTGGGTCACATCCTGGCCGCATTGGGCAAGAGGGTCAGCCTGTACAACCCGTCCGGCCTGCCCAAGCGCTACGCCTTCATCGACACGCCTGTGCCGGTCTCGCACGAACTGCCCGAGACCATGCCCGACTGGACCTTCGTCCTTGACTGCGGCAGCGGAGAGCGCAAGGGTGAGGCGCTGACCGCCCGTTCTGACGAAACGAATTTCATCAACATAGACCACCACCTTGGCAACGACGAGTTCGGTGTGGTCAACTGGGTGGACCCGTCCCAGCCCGCTGTCGGTAATATGGTCGCCCTGCTCGCCGAAGCGCTCGACGTACCGCTGACCGGTCCCCTGGCCGAATGCGTGTACCTGGCGGTGGCTACGGACACCGGCTTCTTCACCTACGGCAACACTACGCCCGAGTCCCTGGAGTTGGCAGCCACCATGCTCCGCGGCGGCCTGGACATCGCTCTGATGAACGAGCGCATCACCAAGCAGTGGTCCGAAAACCGCATGCAGCTGTGGACAGAGGCCATGGGGGCCATGGAACTGTTCCTGGACAAGCAGGTCTGCGCCACGGTCATCACCAAGGAAATGTTCGCCAGCACCGGCACCTCCAATGCGGATACGGAGAACCTGATCAATTTTCTGCGCAAGCTCAAGACCGTGCGCGTGGCCGCCATCCTGCGCGAGGAAGGACCTGATTTCTACAAGTTCAGCCTGCGCTCGTTCGGGGACGACAACGTCCAGCAGGTGGCCGCGACGTTCGGCGGCGGCGGACACAAGAACGCGGCGGGCGGTTCCATCAGCGCGCCCCTGGCCGAAGCCAAGGCTCGGCTCATCCAGGCCGTGGCCGACCAATTGGAGCTCGACTAAATGGGACGCCGACGCAACAAGCGCAGTGCCGAACAGCTCGACGGCCTGCTCATTCTGAACAAGCCGTCCGGCCCCACCTCGGCGGACTGCCTGAACGACATCAAGCACCAGCTCAAGCAGTTCAAGATAGGCCACGGCGGGACTCTGGACCCCCTGGCTCAAGGCGTGCTTCTGGTCCTGCTCGGCAACGGCACCAAGCTCGCGCCGTACCTGACCGGCGGGACCAAGACCTATTCCGGTACGTTCAAGCTCGGAATAACCACCGACACTCTTGATATTCAAGGAGAAGTGGTCAAAGAAAGCCCGGTTGACGTCCAGCCCGCCGATGTCGAACGTGAAATTTTGTATTGGAAAGAGTTGACAGAGCAGGAAGTTCCTGCCTATTCGGCTGCCAAATACAAGGGTAAGCCGTTGTATGCTCTGGCCCGTGAGGGGCTGGAAACACCGGTCAAGACAAAGCCCATTGTTATTTCTCATGTGGAAGCGCTGGACGTGAATTTGCCCGAAGCGGCATTCAGGGTCAGCTGTTCCGCGGGCACCTACATACGATCCCTGGTCCACAGCTTGGGGACTCGAATGGGGTGCGGCGCGGCGCTGACCAGCCTGGTCAGAGAAGCCAGCGAGCCTTTCCGGCTCGAACAGGCCTTTGACCTGGAGGACGTCCTGGAGAATCCGGAACTATTTCCGGAAAGGGTGATCCCCCTGCGGGACACCCTGCCCCACTGGCCCAGGTACCGGTTGACCGAACCGCTGGCCGGACTCGTCATGAACGGGTCCTGGCTGCCGGTGAACGATCAGCCGGACACCATGCTCGCGGGCGAAATCGGCGACCAGGCCATGCTGCTCGGTCCCGACGACGAACCGCTGGCATTGGTAGAGGCCAAGCTCCAGGACGGCAAGCCCAGATGGGCCATTCTCCGGGGACTCTGGAACCGGGACTGAACCGCCTACGGCGCACTGTCCGGCACAACATAACAAGCAACATCCAACTTAGGAGGATATCGCTGTGGTGATGACTGCTGAAGAAAAACAGAAGATCATTGACGAGTACAAGACCTGCGAAGGCGACACCGGGTCCCCGGAGGTCCAGGTCGCGCTGCTGACCGCGCGCATTACCTACCTGGCCGACCACTTCAAGACCCACAAGAAGGATCACCACTCCCGCACCGGCCTGCTGAAGCTGGTCGGGCAGCGCAGGAAGCTTCTCAAGTACCTGCAGAACAAGGACATCACGCGCTACCGCGAGCTGATTAGCCGCCTTGGCCTGCGTAAGTAGTTCTTTGAAGAATTGATGTTCGGGGGAGGGTCAAACCTCCCCCGATACGTATGTCACTTTCTGCGTCGGAGCCGTCTTTTCAGACTCTCCGCGACCCCAACGCCCTGTTAGTTGGCTGCGGAAGGCGTTTTTGGGACACCAGAACCACGACCCAAAAGCCCCTCCCCAAGCCGGCTAACCCCATCAGAGGGTTTATCGCAGAAAGTGATTCACCTTTATTGCCTTAATAAAGAGGCAGGAGAATCGCTATGACGATGATTCCTTTCGATTCCACCAAGGTCACCGCGACCGTTGGCGGCATCGACATCTCCATTGAAACCGGGAAATTCGCTCGCCAGGCATCTGGCGCAGTGACCATTTCCTCCGGCGACACCACCGTTCTGGTGACCGCCGTTACCCAGCCCCTGGACGTGGATCGCGGCTTCTTTCCGCTGACCTGCAACTACCAGGAAATGGCGTATGCCGCAGGCCGCGTGCCGGGCAACTACTTCCGCCGCGAGGGCCGTCCCTCCGAGCACGAGACTCTGGTCTCCCGGCTCATCGACCGCCCCATCCGGCCCCTGTTCGCCAAAGGCTTCTCCGACGAAGTCCAGATCATTGCCACGGTCCTGTCCGCCGACAAGCACGTCAATCCGGACGTCCTGGCCCTGACCGGCGCTTCCGCCGCCTGCCACATCTCCAAGATGCCCTTCCTCGGCCCCATCGTGGGTGCCCGCGTGGGCTATGTGGATAACGAGTTTGTCCTCTACCCCTCCTACCGGGGTATCGAGGAGCGCTCCTCCCTGAACCTCGTCTTCGCGGCCACCCGCGATGCCATGGTGATGGTCGAAGGCGGCGGCAACTTCGTTTCCGAAGATCTGGTGGCCGACGCCCTGGCCTGGGGTCACGAGCAGGTCCGCCCGCTCTTCGACATCCAGGACGAACTGCGTGAGAAGGTCGGTGTGCCCAAGCTCGAAGTGACCGCTCCCGAGCGCGACGAAGAAGTCGCCGAGTTCCTCGGTGAGATCATCACCGCCGATCTGGAAAAGGCCCTGACCACCCCCGAGAAGATGGTCCGCTACGCCGCCAAGGACGCTGCCAAGCAGAAGGCCAAGGAAGCCGTTGCCGAGAAGTTCCCGGACGACGACTCCAAGCTGGCCGCTGTCAGCGACATCGTCGGCGACATGACCAAGAAGATCGTGCGTGAGCGCATCGTCAAGGAAGGCCTGCGCATCGACGGCCGCGACACCACCACGGTGCGTCCGCTGTCCATCGAGGTCGGCCTGCTCCAGCAGACCCACGGCTCGGTCCTGTTCCGCCGCGGCGAGACCTGCTCCCTGGCCACCGCCACCCTGGGTTCCACCCGTGACGAGCAGCGTTACGACTCCCTGCTCGGCGACGCCACCAAGCGGTTCATGCTGCACTACAACTTCCCGCCCTACTGCGTCGGTGAAGCCCGCATGCTGCGCGGCACCTCCCGCCGCGAAGTGGGCCACGGCGCACTGGCCGAACGCGCCATTTCCCCGGTGCTGCCCAGCGCCGAGGAGTTCCCGTTCACCATCCGCGTGGTCTCCGAAATCATGGAGTCCAACGGTTCTTCCTCCATGGCCTCCGTGTGCGGCGCCACCCTGTCCCTGATGGACGCTGGCGTGCCCATCACCGAGCCGGTTGCCGGTATCGCCATGGGTCTGTGCAAGGAAGGCGACGACTACTTCGTGCTGACCGACATCCTCGGCGACGAGGACGCGCTGGGCGACATGGACTTCAAGGTCGCCGGTACCCGTGACGGCATCACCGCCATCCAGATGGACATCAAGATCGCCGGTATTCCGCAGGACGTCCTCAAGAAGGCCCTGTACCAGGCCAAGGAAGCCCGCACCCACATCCTCGACCACATGACCGAGGTGCTGGAAAAGCCGCGCGCCGAACTGTCCGACCTGGCCCCGCAGATGGCCGTCGTCTACATCGACCCCGAGAAGATCCGCTCCGTCATCGGCCCCGGCGGCAAGAATATCAAGGCTATCACTGCCGAAACCGAAGCCGACATCGACATCGAGGATTCCGGCAAGATCTCCATCTTCGCCCCCACCCTCGCGTCCATGGACAAGGCCAAGGAAATGGTCCTCTACTACGACCAGAAGCCCGAGCCCGGCAAGAACTACAAGGGCGTCGTGCGCAAGATCCTCGAGGTCGGCGCGCTGGTTGAAATCCTGCCCGGACAGGAAGGCATGCTGCACATCTCCCAGCTCGACTTCGACCGGGTGGAACGTGTGGAAGACGTTGTCCAGCTCGGCCAGGAAGTCTGGGTCAAGTGCATCTCCCTGGAGCCCGGCGGACGCATCCGTCTGTCCCGCAAGGCGTGGCTCATGGAAGAGGCCGGCCAGGAAGTCAACCTGGATGACTTCAAGCGTCCCGCACCGCGCGGCGGCGATCGTGGCGACCGCAACGACCGCGGCGGACGTCGCGACAACCGTGGTGGTGGCCGAGGCCGCCGCTAGGCTCTAATCGCCTACGTTAAATCAACGCCCTGTCCGGCAGCCGCCGGACAGGGCGTTTTTCTTTGCGCCATCTCCGGCCGCGCCGCCCCAAAACCATCCACGGAAGAATACGCCAGGCGTACTTGTGCCGGGACGGCCCGAAGTGGTATCCTGACCAGGTAAACCGGAGCGAATCATGAGCGAGATCATAATCTACGGCAAATCGACCTGCCCACATACAAAACGAGCTTTGGCCGCGCATCCCGAGGCGCGTTTCGTGGACATACTGGCTTCTGAAGAAAACCTTCAGGAGATGCTCAGGCTCTCGGATGGGCAACGGCGCATACCGGTCATCGTCGAAAACGGAAAGGCCTGCGTCGGCTTCAAACGCGGTTCCTGACACGTCTGATTGCCGGCAGGCTGCCGGTTCACGCAAAAAGGCCATCCTGAATGGATGGCCTTTTTGCGTGCAGCGACAAGCGAAAGATCAAAGGTTAGTCGACCACGATGCCCGCGTACCCCACCACCTGCTCAAAATCGCCGGAGACCTCGCCTGAGGTGGCATAAGCCACAAGCTCGGCGTGGGTCGCCCCCATGGTGTTGGCAGCGAACAGGCCGGTGGTCATGGGCAGCACTCCGCACATGGAAATATGCCGCACCCGAACCGTGTCGTAGAGCGACGCCGGATCGAGAGTCATAACCGGTTCCAGCGCGATGCCGTCCTTTTCCCGGGCTTCCTCGTTGGATATGTAGTGGCTCATGTCCGAGCTGACCACAATGGACACGGGTCTGCCGAATTCCTTCAAGGTGCGTCCTATGGCCTTGCCCACACGCTCAAGAGAATCCAGTAGGGGTGCGGAAATGCAGATGGGGACAATGGTCGTTTCCGGATTGAGGCGATACAGGAAAGGCAGAACCACCTCTATGGAATGCTCACCCATATGCGCCGAGGTATCCGCCTTGATGTCGGGGTCGGCGTCGAGCAGCGCTTGCGCCAACTCGGTATCAATGGGCACGGCTCCGCCAGGAATGATCCAGGACCCGTCGGGCCACAGCGCAAACGCTCCTCCCCGGCCAGTGTGATTGGGGCCGAGCAGCAGCACGGTGGACTCCAGGTTGGCCGATCCAAGCGTCTTGCCGCAGACCGCCCCGGAAAAGACATACCCGGCATGGGGCACCATGGACAACAGGGTCCGCCCCTTCTGCCTGCCTTCTGTCAAACCGAGTAATTTGTCCACCAGGGCGTACAGCCGATCCGGCTGTTCATCATAAAATCGTCCCGCAACTGTGGGCTGTCTATCCATGTCTCCCCCTTGGCAGACGGCTGTGTTCACCGCCTGCACTCATTGCCTAGCACAATAACACGCGCAGCCAAACCTGCGAAAGGAAATTTAACACACTTGAGGGAGGAAATCGGAGACAGCCCCTAAAGAACGTGTCTAACCCGGATTGGGTGCGTACTCGCTGGCCTTCTGCTCAAGCTCGTAGGTGTCCAGAGCGGACTTGGCAAGCTGCGCCTGGAGGGAGTCCGGCTTCTTGTCGATGATATCCTGAAGGAGCTGCTTCCATTCTTCCATGGCCCCGGCCTTGCGATAGATGCGGGCCAGCTTGAACCGTGTGGATGCCCACTCGGGATTATCCGGCGAAATGTACTTATCGTACTCCTTGGCCCACTTGAGGGCCTCCTCGTACCGCCCGGATCGCTCGGTGGCGTAGATGGACATCAGCACGGCGTCCTTGATCTTCTCGGGGTCGCCGTCGGTCTGCAACAGCAGGGACAGGGCCTCCTGCGCATAGACGAAGACACGGCGCAGATCCTGTCGCTCCATGGCGTCCTTGGCCATGTAATACATGGCGTAGGCCCGGAAGGCCGGGTCCACGGTGGTGTCCTTGGCCAGATCGGCCCACAGGGTCACGGCCCGCTTGCCGTCGCCCATGTTCTGCAGGGCCATGGCGCGTGCGTAGTCCAACTGGCGCTTCTGCTCGGGCTTAAGCTGCCAGTTCTTGGAGGCCATGTTGACCAGATCGTTGATGTCCTGCCAGGCCAACTGATCCAGATAGATGTTCACGGCCAACCCCAGGGCCTGATCCGATATGCCGGGAATCTGCTTCTCGGTCAGATACGGCTTGAGCATCTCAAGCGCCTTTTCAGGCTGGCCTATCTTCCAATAGCTGGTGGCAATGGCCAACTTTGTATTGTCGTCGACCTTGGAATCCTTCTTGCCGATAAAGTCGTAGGTCTCCCAGTAGCGGACGATGCGTCCGTAGCGTTGCTCGGCGAGCATGCCGGGTACGGCTCGGACAAAGACCGAGTCGCCAAGGGTGCGCGCCTTGTCCACCAGCGGGCTGTCCGGGTACTTCTCGATGAGATCCTGGGCTGCGGTCAGGGCTTCGGGATACTTCTTGTTGAAGGCATACCACATGGCCAGCTTGAGTTGGGCGATGGGCGCGAGCGGGCTCTCCGGGTGCTGACTGACGATCTCGGTATAGACCCGCTTCGGGTTGAGGTTGTAGGGACGGTTGAAGACATCGACCATCTCGTTCATGCCCGGATCGTCGTAGATCCCCTCCTCGGCAAGGCGCATCTTGGCGATAAGGCCGCCTTCCTTGTCGGGATAATTCGTGACCGCCTTCTCGTAGATCTGCTTGGCCGCGTCCTTCTCGTTCTTGCGCAGATAGATGTCGCCGATGCGCGCCAGGACCACGTCCGCGCCGTCCGCCTCGGGATTGAGGTTGTAGTAGGTGAAATAATGGTTCTTGGCCTGATCCCACTTCTTGAGCTGCATCTCCACACCGCCAGCCAGACGCAGGAAGTCCATGTTCTCCATGTAGTAGTCGGGCCAGCGCTTGTCGATGTAGTCAACGATCTGAAACGCCTGATCCAGATACCCAAGCCGGTTCAGGGAGTCGGCCAGATAGAAGGCGGCCTGCTTGGCCAGCTGGTGCTCGGGATAGGTCTGGATGAGGTACTGGAACTGATCGGCGGCCTTCTTGTAGTCGCCCTTGCGGTACCAATACTCGCCCCAATAGTAGCTGATGGACGGGATGTTGTCGTCATCAGGATACTTGTCCTGGAGAATCTTGAAATAGGCGCGGGCCTCGGGGAAGTTGCCCACCTGGAGGTTGAGCAGACCCAGGTTCAGCAGGGCGCGCGGCACGCGATTGGAGCGCAGGTTGGCGTTCATGGCCTGGATATAGGCCTGCGCCACCTCGTCGAACTTGTTCGAAAGATCGCCCGCGTTGATCTGCCGTTTGATGTCGGCGATGGCGTACAGGGTCTCCTCGCGCACCTCGTCCGGCAGCTTGGGCTGCTTGAGCAAATCCTCGTAGATAGGCAGGGCGTCGTCCAACGCGCCATTGAACATCATGGACTGAGCCTCGTAGAGCTGGTCGCGCAGGGCCTGTTGCCGCGCCTTTTCCTGCTCCTCGGGGGACAGTTTCTTCTCGGCCTGGCCTTCGGCACCAGCTTCTCCGCCCTGATCGGCGGCAGCCTGTTCGGCTGCGGGCGCAGGCGTCTCGGCGGTCTGCGCGGGCGGCTCGGGCGCCGGTTGCTCGGGGATGTCCTGTTCCGGGACCGGTGCGACCGGCTGCTCCGTTTCCGGAGCTGGTTCCGCTACAGGCTGGCTCTCGGGCGCAGCCGGAGGAGGCGAAACCGCGCCACCCGCCTGCCCCTGGCCTGATACCGGCGGAGGCGGCGCAACAACACCGCTCACCTGCCCCTGGCCGCTCATCTCAGCCGGAAGAGGAGCCACCGCCCCACCCGCCTGGCCCTGACCGGACATTTCGGTCGGAGGCGGCGTCACGGCGGAACGCGTCTCGCCCTGCCCTGTCGATTCGGCAGGAGGCGGCGTGACGCCAGCGGTCATCTCACCGGGAACGGCCGCTTCCTGGGCCGGTATCGGGGTCTCGGGAACCGGTTGCGGTTCGGGAGTCGTTTGCGGCGGGGGTGCGACCGTTTGTCGCGTGGCCGGTTCGGACACAGGTTCAGCCGATGATTCGGCGACGGTTACGGGCTGGGCAACCACCGGAGCGCTTCCTCCGGCGTCACCGGCCAGTTCGGCGAACTTCACGTCTTCGGCGGATTTGTTCACCGCCTTGAAGCGCAGTTCACTGGCGGGCGGGTAGTCGCCGGTTAACGTCTCCGTGGAGGCGGGAGAGGAACCGGGCACTGGCGCTACGGCAGGCGTCTGATTGTCCTGGGGCTGCTCGCCCGGGTTCTGATCGCCGGGAGTCTGGACTTCATTGCGCACCGAATAGGGTACGGCGAAAAACGGCTTGCGCTCGGCTGTCGGGTCTTCAGGCGGCAGGTCGGCCTCACCGCCCGTCGGCTTGGGCTGATCGGGCCGAACCTCGGAAAGATTGCGGGCAACGTCCGCGGCTGTGGGTGCCTTGGTCTCGGGCTGCGGCTGCGGAGTTTGCGCGGTTGCGGGAGAAGCCGGGGAAGCGGCTGCAGGGGCTCGGGTCGCCGGTGCTTCCGCCGCCGCCTTGCGGGCCGGTGGTGCGGCAGGCGACTGCCAACGCGCGCCGATGGGGTCTGCATAGACTTGCAGCACAAATTCCGGTTTGCCCTGCGCCGGGACCCGAATATAGCCGAACGCGTCGGTGGAGGTGGTTATTTCCACCCCGTTGTCCGTGGTGCTGAAGGATTTGACGAGGGTGCCGGGAAGCGCCTTGCCATCAGGGCGGGCTTCCCTGTTCCAGATACCCATGGGCAGCAGAACCTTCAGGGTCCGCTTGCCGGTTCTGGTCACCGGAGACTGTGGCAATGCACCGGAATCAAAAGCGAAAGTCATTCGCTCGAAGCCGTCCTGCGAGGAAAATCCTACCCGTAGCGCTTGGGCGGGATCGACCAGGATCAGTCCCAAGACAAGGGCGGCCGCCAGGGGCCAGGCTATGCTTTTGACATATTTCACAGTCACGGCAAGCAGTTATGCAATAGTCGTGCAACCCGCGAAACGGGCAACTCTTGCACTCCCCCGCAGGTTACAGCAAATCCCTTTTTTTCAGCTTCTCGATGAGGGTGGTCCGCTTGATGCCGACCAGCTCGGCGGCCTTGTTCTTGACCCCGTCGGCCTGCTCCAGAGCCTCGGCCAGCAGGCGGCCTTCGATGGCCTCCAGGAAATCCTTGAGCTTGAGATCCTTGTCCCGCATGTCCTTGAGCGACGGCCAGGCAAAGCCGACCGGGCGCATGGGTACGACCTTCTCCTCTCTCCTGAGCGGCTTCTCTCCAATATCCGTGAAAATTTTCTCCGGCAGATCCTCGGGCTGGACCTCGCAGCCGTCACACAGAATGGTCAGGCGCTCCATGAAGTTTTCCAGCTCGCGCACGTTGCCGGGCCAGGAGTAGGTCAGGAGCATCTCCCGCGCCTTTTCGGACAGGACAAGCGGCTTGCGCGCCTTGCTTCCGCAGTGCCGCCCCAGGAAATGCTCGGCCAAAAGCAGGATATCCATGCCGCGCTCGCGCAGGGGAGGCAAGTTCAGGGGGATAACGTTGAGGCGGTAGAAGAGATCCTCGCGGAACCGGCCAGAGGCAACCTCGCCCTCCAGGTCACGGTTGGTGGCGGCCACCACGCGCACGTCCACCTTCTTGATCGAGGTGCCGCCCACCCGCTCGATCTCCTTCTCCTGCAGGGCGCGCAAAATCTTGACCTGCAGCGACAGGTCCATCTCGCCAATTTCGTCAAGGAAGATGGTTCCCCCGTCGGCCAGCTCGAAGCGGCCCGGACGGGAACGAATCGCGTGGGTGAACGCGCCCTTCTCATGCCCGAACAGCTCTGATTCGAGCAGTTCCCTGGGGATAGCTCCACAGTTGATGGGCACGAACGGCATGTCGTGGCGTTCGCTGTTGCGGTGCAGCGCCCTGACCAGCAACTCCTTGCCGGTCCCGGACTCGCCCGTGACCAACACCGTGCTGTCCGTGGGTGCGACCTTGCCCAAGACCTTGAAGACCTTGGCCAGGGCCGGACTGTTCCCGATGATGCCGTCCAGGTTGAGCGACATTTCCCCTCCGAATTCACGTGAATATACGGCCCACGGCGCCCCCTGCCCCGCAGCCATTTCTTTACTATATATCTTCTCTGTCAATTTACTGACGGCGTGTCAACGACTATAACCTCTTCACATAAAGAAATTCTGGAAAAACACCCCCCTGTCCGGCCGTGTCCGAGAGGAACCTTCCGATGGCCGGAGACACAAAAAAAGGCCCGGCATAAGCCGGGCCTTTTTTAACGGATCCCCCTACAACCGCCTACGAGCGGCGGATGATCTCCTTGGCGGGGATGAGGGCGGTGGCAGCGGCACCGACGATATTGCCGGCTACGCCGGGTCCGTCTCCGGCCACGAACAGCCCGTCCACGCTGGTTTCCAGATGTTCGCGGGTGTCCACCTGCGTGGCGAAGAACTTGATCTCCGGGGCATAGAGCAGGGTCTCGTCGTTGGATACGCCCGGGACCACGTTGTTGAGCTGTTCCAGCCCGTCCATGAGGTTGGTCAGGATTCGTTCGGGCAGGGCCATGGCGATGTCGCCGGGAACCACGTTCTTGAGGGTGGGTTCGATATAACCGTTACCGATGCGATCCCAGGTGGACCGACGACCACGGCGAAGATCGCCGAACCGCTGCAGGATGGGCTTGCCCCCGCCGATGAGCGTGGCCAGGCGGCCGATGGACTCGCCGTAGTCCTGGTTATCCTCCACCGGATCGTTCAGGACCACCTTGGACAGGAACGCGAAGTTGGTGTTGTCGGACTTCTTGTTCATCAGCGCGTGGCCGTTGACGCAGACGAAATCCTGATAGTTTTCAAGCGCCACATAGCCGCCGTAGTTGGTGCAGAAAGTACGGGTCTGGTCATCATACTTGTTGGTACGCACAAAGAAGGTCGGGTCGTAGATGACCGAGCAGAGGTCCTGCATGATCTCGTTGTGGACCTCCACACGCACGCCGACCTCGATGCCCCGCTGGGACACGCCGATGCCGTGCTTGCGGACTTCCTGAGCAACCCATTCCGCGCCCACGCGGCCCGGAGCGAGGATGACGTTCCTGGCCGTGTACTCCTGGCGATTAGTGACCACGCCTGCGACCTTGCCGTTCTTGACGACCACGTCGGAGACGCTCTCGGAGGTATGGAAAACCACGCCCTTGTCGCGGATGTGATCGGCCATGCCCGCGATATGGCCGGGCAGGTTGTCGCTGCCCAGATGCTTCTGCTTGATGACCAGCAGGTCGATGCCGTGTTTGCGCGCCTCTTTACGGATCTGCTTGGCCTCTTCCATGTCGGTCGGGAAAACCTTCCCGTCCATGCCGAACTTGTTGAAGATGTCCTCGGTCTCGTCGATCAGCTTGATGGCCTCGGACGTGCCGACGAACTGGGTCAGGTCGGTCTTGCCGAGCTTGTGGATGTAGTTGAGCTTGCCGTCGGAGAACAGCCCGGCCCCGCCCACGCCGCACAGGATGTTGCACGGGCGGCACTTGACGCACTCCTGGTCCCCGGAAAGGGGACAGTTGCGCTTGAGCGAGCGCTTGCCCTTGTCGATGAGCAGCACGTCCAGGTCGGAGTACTCGCCCAGGTAGTACGCGGCGAACAGCCCTGCCGGGCCAGCCCCCACGATGATGACGTCGAAATCGGTCTTTACGGTCTTGTCCATGTGATATCCTCGTCGGTCGCAAGTATGGCCCGTACCGGCCGCTCCCCGAAAAGGGAACGCGCGCAGACGGGCCATGATAGACCGTATGATATGGATCGGACAGATGTCAAGGCGGCCCGCCGCCGGACGGCTCCCGGCCCCGAAGGCAGAATCAGGCGATCATGTTGAGCAGGTGGCCGGTCATCTCCTCATCCGCACGGATGAAGGTGGTGTTGGCCTCGAAGGCGCGGCTTGTGGTGATCATGTCGACCATCTCGCGGCCTATGTCGGTATTGGAGGTCTCCACGCCGTTCAGCATGGAACCTGGTGTGGTGGATTCGGTGATGGAGGACACTTCAACGCCCCTGTCGCCAGGGCTTGACTCAAGGGACACTGACGAGGTCTTGAAGCCGTCAGTGTTCACGTTGGCGATATTATTGGCCGTGACGTCCTGTACGGTAGACAGGGCGGACAGGGCCGAAATGCTGGCGTCTGACATGGTTAATCACTCCCTTGAGCAGTCAGGGGAAGCAGCCATGCACAAGTATACCCGCTCGAAGCGCGGGATGCAAATCGGGACGGAAGCGGCTACCCGTCACTCTCGATGACCGCGAAGGCCGAGTGGTTGTGAATGGACTCGAAGGACTCGACCTCCACCTTGTACCAAGTCACCTTGGGGTGCTCATCCAAGCCCTTTGCGGCCTCACGGACCACGTCCTCGACAAAGGTCGGGTTGGCAAAGGCGGTTTCGGTGACGTATTTCTCGTCCTCTCGCTTGAGCAGGGAGAAGACCTGGCAGGACCCCGAGCGCTCGCCGATCTCGATGAGATCCTCAAGCCAGAGGAAGCCGTCGAACCGGGTCAGGATACGGACCTCGGCCCGCTGGGAATGCGCGCCCTCTTCGGAGATGGCCTTGGAACACGGACAGACGGTCATGACCGGCACGTCCGCGCCCAGGGTGAAAGTCAGCTTGCCGTCCTTGAGGTAGCCGTCCACCCGGCAGGTGTAGTCCATCATGCCGCCAGCCTTGGAGACCGGCGATTTGCGGCGCAGAAAATAGGGAAATACGAAACGCAGGTGAGCGCTGCGGGCCTGGAGCCGGTCCACGATATCGTCGAGCAAGGTCAGGAAGGAATCGTAGTCCAACGTCCCCTCCCAATGCTCCAGGGCCTCCACGAAACGGCTCATGTGCGTGCCCTTGAACTCGGCAGGCAGGTCCACGGACATGGATACCTGGGCCACGGTGTGCTGCACCCCGGACTCACGGTCCCGGACAATGATCGGCAGCCGCAATCCCTTAACGCCCACCCGGTCGATGGGCATGGCGATGGACGCCTGACTCTTCTGAACGTCTTCCATAAATATATCCCTTCCTTTCTCCGTCCCCCGTGCGCAAGATACACACCCTCGCCCCCCTGCCCCGCGAAGCGGCACAAAAAATTTAGGAAAAGGGAGGGATGGGGGTCCGGGGGAAGGGAGGGAAAAAACCTTTTCAAAGGGTTTTTCCCTCCCTTCCCCCGGCCGCCGGAGGCCCTCTTAAATCAAGTCTTTGCCGGTGGTTGTCAAGGCGAGGTTGCCGTGTTTGACGCCCTTGGTGGAGATAAGCTTCTGGCCGAGTTCCTTGATGACCTCGGCGTCTCCCTTGAGGATGATGACTTCCAGGCAGTTGAAGTGGTCGAGATGGACGTGCAGCGAGGACTGGATGACCTCGTGGGAATCGTGCTGAATCTCGGTCAGCCGCTGGGACAACCCGGACTTGTGGTGATCGTAAACCAAGGTCAGCGTACCGGCCAGATCGCCCTCGGCCTGCTCCCATTCGCGCTGGACGAGCGTGTTGCGGATCAGATCGCGGATGGCCTCGGATCGAGTCTGATAGCTGCGCTCTTCGCAGTGCTGGTCGAACTTTTCCAGCAGATCGGAATCCAGAGACACGCCGAATCGAATGGTCTTTCCCATAGTGTCCTCCAATATCAGGGGATGGTGATTTCCCACAGGTTTACCGTGGCGTTCTGGCCGCACAGGGCGACCTTTTCCACGGTCAATTTCCTTGTCTCGAAGCCTTCGTCAGCGAGCTGTTCCCAGACGGGCCGGGACACGGTGCGCACAGGCTCGCCGATCCAGATGCGTCCGTTCGGAGCGAGCGCGTGGCGAAAAAGTCGAATGAGCGGATCGAAAAAACGCTTTTCATAGAGCACGTCCCCGCCCCAGATGAAATCGAATCCGCCCGGTCGAACCGCGGGATCGCGCCAGTCCATGAGCAGCCACAGAGGTTGGGGGACGTTGTTCAGCGCGGCGTTGTGCCGGGCGAAGCGCACTGCGGGCCATTCGTAGTCGAAAGCGGCCACGTTCGCGCCGACGGAGGCCGCGATCATGCCGGTCAGACCGAGCCCGCAGCCGATGTCCAGACAGGCCCTGCCCTTGAGCCGGTCCGCGTTGCGCAGGATATGCCTCCCGAGCAGCACGCTGGCCGGCCAGACTTCGGCCCAGTAAGGCAGCCGCTCGTCCTCGTCCAGGTCATTGTCGTCCATGGCGTCCCACAACGCCTCCATATCCGCGGCGCGGTCGAGCAGCCAGACGCGCCCTTCGACCTCCACCTTCACGCGGGAGCCGGGATCGGGTGCGGCAAAGGGGCCGGACAGACTGGATTTGAATGATAAATCGCTCATACGTATCCGTCAGGTTACTCTTGAGTCGTGTTATGGTCAACCGCCATCGTAATACTTTTTACATCACCACGATCTAATAAATATGACTATATGGAATACTCTTTCCCGCTCAATTACCCGGAAAAACGAAGCTATTTGAAACGCTCCCAGAGCCCGTTCGTCAGCTTTTTGGCGGATTCGGACACTCGTCGGCAAAATCGGATAAAAACTTTGAAAGTGTCATTATTTTTACTGTTTCCAACAAAATAATCCCATGCTAATAGTCTGGCGATCACACACTTGGAAGTACCCTTTTCGAATCAAGGAGAGAGATATGATTCCCGAAGATCTGTTGTATGCGAAAACCCACGAATGGGTCATGGTCGAAGGCGACGTCGCCACGGTGGGCATCACCCACTTCGCCCAGGAGCAGTTGGGCGACCTGACCTTTGTGGAGCTGCCCGAGGTGGGCGACACCTTCGAGGCGGGTGCCGAGATGGGTTCCGTCGAATCCGTGAAGGCTGCCAGCGAGATATACTCCCCTGTTACGGGTGAGGTCATTGAGGTCAACGAGGAACTTGAGGACGCTCCCGAGAAGGTCAACGAAGAGCCGTACGGCGCGGGTTGGCTGCTCAAGTTCAAGATCAAGGGCGACCCCGAAGGGCTGCTGGACGCCGAGGCCTACGCCGCGGTGGTCGATTCCGAGGCCCACTAGCGAATACGCAGACAGGGCCGGGGCAGACGTCTCGGCCCTTTTTCTTTCCCCAATAAACCAGCAGGTTCCATCATGCCGTTTGTACCGCATACCGAAGACGAAGTGCGCGAGATGCTCGCCACCATCGGCGTGGACTCCATGGAAGATCTCTTTACCGAGATCACCCAGGACATGCGCCCCAAAAGTTTCGACATTCCCGAAGGGCTGAGCGAAATGGAGGTCCTCTCCAAGCTCGAAGGCCTGGCCGCCAAGAACGCGACCAACAGCACAAGCTTCCTGGGCGCAGGCTTCTACGATCACTACATCCCGGCCGCCGTGGACGCATTGACCATGCGCGGCGAGTTCTACACCGCCTATACTCCGTACCAGCCCGAGGCATCCCAAGGCACCCTGCAGGCCATCTTCGAGTACCAGACCGCCGTGACCCGGCTGCTGGGCATGGAGTGCGCCAACGCCTCGGTCTACGACGGCGGCACCGCCCTGTATGAGGCCCTGATGATGGCCGTGCGCAAGACCAAGCGTCGCAAGATCGTGGTCTCCGAGGCGCTCAACCCCATCTACCGGGTCATGCTCGGCTCCTACACCTCCAACCTGGACCTCGAGTTCATCACCGTACCTCACAAGGACGGTCTGACCGACATCGAGGGGCTCAAGGCCGTGCTGGACGACACCATCGCCGCCGTGCTGGTGCAGAACCCGAACTTCTTCGGCTCCATCAACGACTTCACCGAGCTGTTCGCCGCCGCCAAGGCGGTCAAGGCCGTGTCCGTCGTGTCCGCCTACCCCGTGCTCCAGACCCTGCTCAAGACGCCGGGAGCCATGGGCGCGGACATCGCCGTTGCCGAAGGCCAGTCCCTGGGCCTGCCCCTGTCCTTCGGCGGCCCGTACCTCGGCATCATGACCTGCACCAAGGCCATGATCCGCCAGATGCCCGGCCGCATCGTGGGCAAGACCACGGATACCGAGGGTCGCACCGGCTACGTGCTCACCCTCCAGGCCAGAGAGCAGCACATCCGCCGCCAGAAGGCCACGTCCAACATCTGCTCCAACCAGTCCCTGTGCGCCCTGCGCGCCCTGGTCCACATGTGCGCCCTGGGCGAACTCGGCCTCAAGCGCGCGGCCCGCGTGTCCGTGGAACGCGCCCACATCTGCGCCGAGAAGCTGACCGCCATTCCGGGCGTGGACATGCTGACCAAGGGTGCGTTCGGCAACGAGTTCGCCGTGACCCTTCCGGTCAACGCCTTCGAGGTCATCGCCAAGCTGACCGAGCGCGGCTACGTGCCCGGCTTCCCGCTGGGCCGGTACTTCGAGGGACTGGAAAACGGCCTGCTGGTGGCCTGCACGGAAAAGACCAGCGAAGAACAGATCGGCATATTCGCCGAGATGCTGCGAGGTGCGCTGAAATGAAGACCATATTCGAAAAATCCGTAGCCGGACGCGAAGGCTGCTGGCCCTGCGAAGGCATGGCCGAAGAGGCCTATATCCCCAAGGAACTGCTTCGCGACGGCGATGTGGGCCTGCCCTCCGCCTCCGAGCTTGACGTGGTCCGCCACTTCACCAAGCTCTCCCAGCGCAACTACGGGGTGGACGGCAACTTCTATCCCCTGGGTTCGTGCACCATGAAGTACAACCCCAAGTTCACCGAAGTGGTGGCGGCCATGCCCGGCTTCACCCGGCTGCACCCGGTCCTGCCCCAGCTCAGAGGCGCGGGCGGGCTGTGCCAGGGTGCGCTTGAGGTCATGTACGAGACCGAGTCCCTGTTGTGCGAAATCACCGGCATGTCCGCCTTCACCCTGCACCCCATGGCCGGGGCGCACGGCGAGTTGACCGGCGTCATGCTCATGGCCGCCTACCACAAGGACCGCGGCAACAAGAAGACCAAGGTCATCGTGCCCGACTCGGCACACGGCACCAACCCGGCGTCGGCCGCCATCGCGGGCTTCGACGTGGTTACCGTCGAGTCCAAGGACGGCATCGTGGACCCGGCGGCCCTGGCCGAGGTTCTGGATGACGAGGTCGCGGGCATGATGATGACCTGCCCGAACACGCTCGGCCTGTTCGAAAAGAACCTGCCCGAGATCGTCAAGATGCTGCGCAAGGTGGACGCCCTGCTCTACTATGACGGGGCCAACCTGAACGCCATCATGGGCAAGATGCGCGTGGGCGACGTGGGCTTCGACATCGTCCACCTCAACCTGCACAAGACCTTCGCCACCCCGCACGGCGGCGGCGGTCCCGGTTCCGGTCCGGTGGGCGTGTCCGAAAAGGTCGCCCCGTTCCTGCCCATCTCCCGCGTGGCCAAACGCGAGGACGGCCGCTACTTCCTGGACTACGACCAGCCCAAGTCCATTGGTTATGTGGCGCCGTTCTACGGCAACTTCGGCGTGTACCTGAAGGCTTACGCCTACATCCTGCGCCTGGGCGGCACCGGACTGATCCGGGCCACCGAGAACGCGGTCCTGGCTGCCAACTACATGCGCAAACGGCTGTGCGACCATTTCGAGGTCCCCTACAACCGCATCTGCATGCACGAATTCGTGGCTTCCGCTTCTCCGCAGGCCAAGAAGGGCGTGCACGCGCTCGACTTCGCCAAGGGGCTGCTGGACAAGGGCTACCACGCCCCCACGGTCTACTTCCCGCTCATCGTGCCCGAAGCGATCATGATCGAGCCCACCGAAACCGAGAACAAGGAAACCCTGGACCAGTTCTGCGATGATCTCATCGAACTGGCCGGACTGGTCGATTCCAACCCCGAGGCCCTGACCTCGGCCCCGGTCACCCTGCCCGTGACCCGGCTGGACGAAACCAAGGCCGCCCGTTCCATGGAGCTGACCGATGACTTATGATCTCGTGGTCATCGGGGCCGGCCCCGGCGGATTTGACGCCGCCGTGGAAGCGGTAGGCTACGGCCTGTCCGTGGCCCTGGTGGAAAAGGACTTCCTGGGCGGCACCTGCCTCAACCGGGGTTGCATCCCGACCAAGCTCTGGCTCGGCGCAACCTCGGCCATTGAGGAACTGCACAACCAGGCCCGCATGAAGGTCGCCTCGGGCGAGGTGACCGTGGACTTCGCTGGATTGCAGGCCCGGGTGCAGAAGCATCTGGGCGCTACCCGCCGGGCCATGGGCGCACAGCTTCAGAAACTCGGCATCGAACTGTTCGAGGGGACGGGCCGCCTGTCCGGCGACCATCAGGTCACCGTGGCCACTGCCGACGGCGAGCAGACCATCGACTACAAGAAGCTTGTGGTCGCCACCGGGTCCAAGCCCATCTTCTTCCCGGGCCTGGAGCCGGACGGTGATTGTGTGCTCGACTCCGACAAGTTCCTGTCCATGGAGTCCATGCCTGAATCCCTGATTGTGGTCGGCGCGGGCTTCATCGGCCTGGAAATGGCCCAGGTGGCGCATCGCTTCGGCTGCAAGATCACCGTGGTGGACGCCATGGATCGCGTTGCCCCGCTGGAGGACCCGGAGGTCTCCAAGGCATTGGCCTCCATGTTCAAGCGCTGGAAATGGGACATTCGCCTGGAAGAGCGTGTGGCCGGAGTCCGGACCCAGGACGGCAAGGCCGAGTTGACATTCCAGACCGGCGACAAGCTGACCGCGGACAAGGCCCTTGTGGCCGTGGGACGCGGTCCCGTGACCCAGTCCATGGGGCTGGAAGAAGCCGGCATTGAGCTGCTCTTCAACCAGATTCAGGTGGACGACTATCTGATGGCCGCCACTGACATCTACGCCATCGGCGACGCCAACGGGCACATCCAGTTGGCGCACGCGGCTTCGCACCAGGCCCATTACGTGGCCCGGCACGTTGCCGGAAAGATCGAAGGCCCCTATGTCTGTCCGCCGGTACCGAGCGTGCTTTACGGCGCGCCCGAGGCCATGCGCGTGGGCATGATGGAGAACGAGGCGTTCCTGGCCGACTTCGACACCACCGAGGTCTCCGTGGCCCAGCTCGCGGCAAACCCCATGGCTCAGGCCCACGCGGCCACCCAGGGGTTCGTCAAGGTGGTCTGGTCCGGCGGCAAGGTGGTCGGCGTGACCGCCGTTGGCCACGACGTGTCCCGCCTGGTCACTCCTGCGGCCATGATCGTGCAGCAGGGATGGACCGCCGACGACACGCACTCGATCATCTTCGCGCACCCGTCCCTGGATGAATCCCTGCTCGCGGCACTGACTGCGGAAAGGAAGAAAGTACAATGATTCTGGACATCCTCGATAATGCGGACCTGTACGCGGATCTCAATCCCCGCTTCCCCGCCGCCTTCGCCTTCCTGCGCAGGCCGGATCTGGCCGAGCTGCCCGTCGGGCGGATCGACCTTGAGGACGGCCTGTACGCCGTCGTCGCCAAGGGACCGGGCCGCAATGCCGAGGACGCTCTGATCGAGACCCACGACCAGTATATTGATCTGGCCTACGTCATCGCCGGCACCGATTCCATCGGCTGGAAGGCACGGCGCGACCTAGGGAAGGCCGTTGACGCCTCTGATCCGCGAAATGACGTGGCCTTCTACGAGGACCGGCCGACCCATTGGGCCGAGGTCCAGCCCGGCATGATCGCCGCCTACTTCCCTGAGGATGCGCACATGCCCATGATCTCGGATGCCGAGATCCACAAGATCATCATGAAGGTCAGAGTCTGAGTCGATCGACAACAAATCCAAAAGGGCGTTCCTCATCGGGACGCCCTTTTTTTGTGCCATGGGAATGAAACAACAATATTCAGAAATCTGGCCCCAACGGCAACGATCCCCCAACAAAGGGCATGTCCTTGAAAACATCGCGATCAAACCGTGCCCCAAATCGCCCGGTTATTCGCAGCGTGATCCAACCAGGACAAAAAATACCCTCCATATTCCATTTGACGTCCCGTTCGGGCATCGGGTAAAATATTTTTTATCATTTTTAATAATCTTAAGCATTTGAAGGAGAGAAAATGCATACAATCGACCCCGATGAGTGTCAGTTCTGCGGCGCTTGCCAAAGTGCCTGCCCCCAGGATGCAATCGTTCACCCCGAAGGTAAGAATTACTACGAGATAACGGATGATTGCATTGATTGTGGCGCATGCGAAGCCGAATGTGGTTTCAATGCGATCAGCGCTGACGATTAGTCCATCCACTGATCCGGTATTCAAGAAACGGCGCCCGGGTGTTCCCGGGCGCCGTTTCGAGTTGAAGACGCAGCTACGCCTGCCCTTACCTTGCCATCACCGTCGAAAATATCTTCACCTTTCGCCAGCCACGCTCCCCATCATCATAGATACCGAAGCCCCCCTTCCTGTTTCGTGACTGGTACTCGTTTCCATGAACACCTAGGATACCTTATACCCCGACCACCAACCGACAAGGAGACGCCATGCAGGACCAACTGAGCCATTATGAAAACAAGCTGCGCTGGGAGATCGATTCCTGGGATTTGAGCGAGGCCCGCAAGAACGGCCAGAAAGTGGTGGTCATCGATGCGCGAGGCACGTCTGCCTATGACGCCGAGCACATCCCCGGCGCGGTCAGCCTGCCTCACCGGGAGATGAACGAAACCTCGACCGCCGGGCTGGACCGGGAGGCTCTGTACGTGACCTACTGCGACGGCATCGGCTGCAACGCCTCCACCAAGGGCGCTCTGAACATGACCCGACTCGGTTTCACGGTAAAGGAACTCATCGGCGGCCTCGACTGGTGGAAACGCGATGGCTACCCCACCGATAAAAATGAGCAGGCTCAAACCATAGGTTGCGCCTGCTGACAAATCATCCTCTTTTCCCCTCACCAACAGACCCGTTTTCATGAGGGAAAGGATTCCTAGACCCAAATGGCAACCGGGCGGACCGCAGTGCGGGCCGCCCGGTTTTCGTTCTTCACCCAAGCGAGGTGAGCGCCTGGGGGTTGTAATCTCCGATGTTATCCAACCGCACGGCGGCCACGCGACGTTTTTCCAGCATCAGCATGACCGCTTCCGGATTGGCCCCGAGCAGGGAGCCGGAGATGGATACGGAGTTGGTGAAGTTGAGCCTGACCACGGCGTAGAGCAGGCGGCAGAAGGCGGACGGGAATTTCGGCCGGGCCGAACGGTTGATCTCGATACGCAGGGCGCGAAAGAACGGAATCCGGCTCCTGCGAAAAGCCAGGACCTCGCCGAAACGGATAAGCGCGTAGCCGAACGGCGTGTAGACCGAAAACCGGTCATCCAGGATCTTGACCATGGGTTGCCTGGTCATGATGGCGATCGCGTTGATCATGACCACGGCGAATCCGGCCATGCTCATACAATACACGGCGAGCCGGAGATTCTTGTCGTTGATGAAATGGAACCCGGCCACGGCCAGGCCCAGGCAGAGGGCCGCTCCCACAATGCGCCCTCTGAGACTCTGCCTGTTGGGATAGATCTTGATCGGTACGTACATGGATACACCCTGTTTCCGGTTAGGTTTTGGACGGACAAAAGTCCGCGCCGAAAGCAGGGGCTCCTCCCGCGGGTTTAACAACCCGAGCCCAGGACACGGCCACTCCCCGAACGGTTCGAAACCGCACGGCAAAAGGCGGCGCACGCAAGAGGCGCGCACGATAAAAACGGCTTTGATTGGGATCGTAAACAGACATGTCTGCTCCTCCTGGTGGATGGAACCACCGGAAAAGCAGCCGGAGCAAGAGATCACAGCGTAGAACAATTCCCCGAAATACGCAAATACGGTATCCCGGACCTGTTCAAGCGTTAATGCAGGGCGCGGCCCTCAGGCTCCAGGGCGAAGAAACCGCCCTCCTGATGGGGGACTTCCAGGGCCATGAGCCCTTCCATGGACAGGTCCGGGCCGACCCACAAAGAGCCGGAGAGCTTGAACCCTTTGGCAATGCGCTTGGCATGGTCCAGAGCGATGGAGACCTGCTGGAGGTAGAGGTCCCGGGGGAAAACGAACTCGGCGTCGTGCTCCCAGTCGGGCCTGGGCTCATCCGGCGGCCAGGAGATGGGATTTTTGAGCCGCCAGACGACCGTGTCCGGGGTGTGGGAGACCATCACGCCGTCGTCGATGCCCTGACAGGCCGGATTGCCGCAATCGCAGGTATAGATGAAGAACTCGCCCGACATGGTCGCCGAGGTGACCAGGTCCACGGGGTCGACGTACACGCCGATCTCATGCAGGTACTGCCCGTCCACGGACAGGTTGAAGTCGATGTAGCCGTCCTCGGGATGTTTTTCATCCAGGGACAGGGTCACGGAAATACGGATATCATTCATGCGGTCGGTTCCTCGAGATGCTATTCATCGGCCTGCGTCGCCGATGGTCGGAGGCTAGCACAAAGGGCGGTTGCCCTCAACGGCTATCGGGAACCGTGTCCCGGACCGCCTAGAGGGCGTCGCGGTTCGGCCCTTCGGCTATCTCGGCCCTGACCGTGGCCGAATTGTAGGCCGCGTCGATGGCCAGTTCGGTCAAGGTGCCGACCACCTTCGGGTCCTTACCGGTGGATAGCACCGGGAGCTGGGACACGCCCCTGTCCGTGATCTTGTCCAGAGCGTCCTGCAGGGTGTCGTCCGTGGTCACGGTCACCGGGTTCTGCGTGGCCAGATCGTGCGCGATGAGCAGGTCGTTCAGCCCCTCTTCGTTGAGCACGGCCCGCAGGTCCCTGAAGGAGATGATTCCGGTCAACCGCTGGTCCTCATCCACCACGTGCAGGTAGGACGCGTTCTCCGTCTTGAAGGTCCACAGGATGCTCGACAAGGTCATGGACTGGGGAATGGTCACGAAGTCGCGGACCATGACCTCCTTGACCAGCATGTGCGAGAGCAGATGCCGCTCGCGGCCCGCCTCGATGTCGATCCCGCGCCGCAGCAGCTTGGTGGTGTAGATGGACGCCCGCTGGATGGTCGAATTCATGACCGTGGCCGTGATGCAGGTCAGCATGAGCGGCAGGATGATGGAATAGTCCGAGGTCATTTCGAAAATGATCAGGATGGCGGTGATGGGCGCGTAGGTGGTGCCCGCAACCAGGCCGCCCATGGCCACCAGGGCGTAGGCCGCGGGCGTGGCCGTATAGGCCGGAAGCAGCGAATGGACCACGTAGCCGAAAGCCCCGCCGGTCATGCATCCCATGAACAGGCTGGGGGCGAAGATGCCGCCGGAACCACCCGAGCCCAGGGTCACGGAAGATGCCACGATCTTGACCACCACGAGCACGAGCATGAGGACGAACGGGGTCTTGTCGAGCAGCGTCGCGTTCATGGCCCCGTACCCTACGCCGAAGACCTGCGGGTACACGGCGAAGATCAGGCCCAGCGCGGCCCCGCCGATGGCGGGCTTGGTCCAGTCCGGGATGGGCAGTGCGTCGAAGCGGTCCTCGAGCCAGTACAGGGAGTTGGTGAAGGTCAGCGCCACCAGCCCCGTAACCACGCCAAGCACCGGATAGAACAGGTACTCCCACAGCGAAACGATGGAATAGGTCGGGATATCGAAATGCGGGAAATCGCCGAAGTAATAGCGGGAAATGGCCGTGGCCATGACCGAGGACAGGACCACGGGCGAGAACTGCATGACCCCGAAGTCGCCGATGATGATCTCAAGCGCGAAAAGCACGCCGGCGATGGGCGCGTTGAAGGTGGCGGCGATGCCTGCCGCAGCCCCGCAGCCGACCATAGTCTTCATGTGCACGCTCGGGATCTTGAAAATCTGTCCCACGGACGAACCGATGGACGCTCCGATCTGGACCATGGGGCCTTCGCGGCCCACGGACCCGCCCGAGCCGATGGTCACGGCAGAGGCGAAAATCTTGGCCGCAGCCACCCGCTTCCGGATGCGTCCTCCGCGCAGCGCGATGGCCTGCATGACCTCGGGCACGCCGTGGCCCTTGGCTTCGGAGGCGAAATAGCTGACCACCAGACCGACCACCACGCCGCCGACCGCGGGCATGACTATCTTCATCCACAACGGTACGGAGTCCGCAAAGGTCAGCCAGTCGCCGGTGTTCTGATAGAACACCCACTGCATGTATTTGAGGATCAGTTTGAACAGGACCGCACCATACCCGGCCAACCCACCGATAATGATAGCCAGAAAAAGGAATCGGATGTTGGGTCGTCTGAGTTTGAGAAAGAGCGGTTCACTTTTGTCGGCCATTGAATCTCCGGGTAGCTCCAGGCTCGGTGTTGACAATGCGGGACCGGGGCCTATCTCCCTTGCAATGCAATACTAACCTCACTTCCGTGCCGAGCGCAACGCATTGACCGGAAAACTTGAGCGCGGCACGGAAAAAGGGTAAGCAGAGCCTCCCCCAAGCACCCAATTTCCCTTTATGGAGAAAAACATGGCCAAATACGACATCACCCCCATGACCCCCAATCCCGATTTCGACATGATGTATTTCATGGAGGTGGCGGGTGAAACCCGCATCGAAGGCGACATTCTCGAAGACTTCGAGGAGTTCTGGAACAAGTGGGCGGTTGAAAGCCTCAAAGCCTATGAACTGAAAAATACCGAGGGCGAAGGCAGCTTCATCCTGATCTTCCTGGACCAGGCCGCCGAAGATGCCATCGAGGGTATCTGGCAGGATTCGCCGACCCACGGCCTGCTCTTCCACGCCCTGGCCATCACCATGGTCATGAGCTCGGCCCAGGGCTTTGTGCCCGAACTGCAGACCGGCAAGTGCGCTCCCCTGCCCCGTCCGGGCGAAGGCGTGCTGGCCGCGTTCGACGAGCTCGGCCTGACCTGGAACGAGGAAGGCTCGGTCAACCGCAAATACGCGGTGCTGACGCCCTACCCGTACACCGGAGGATGCGAGGTCTGCCATCTGAGCGAAAACTGTCCCAAAAGCACGGTAAGGAAGTAGCCATGAGCTTCTCGGTCAAGGACGTTCTTTCCATTCAGGTCGCCCCGGCGCTCGGCTGCACCGAGCCCGTGGCCATAGCCTTGGGCGCGGCCGCCGCCGTGTCCCTGCTGCCCGGCAAACGCTTCGACTCCCTGGAAGTGGCCGTGGACCCCAACGTGTACAAGAACGGCCTGGCCGTTTCCATTCCCGGCGCGGGCGGCCTGTCCGGCCTGGACACCGCCGCCGCACTCGGTGCGGCGGGCGGCGACCCGAGCCTGCGCCTGGAGGTATTGCAAAGCGTCACGGACGATGACGTCAAAGCCGCAAAAAAGGCCTTGGCCGAAGGCAAGGTGAACGTCACCCTGATCAAGGACCACCAGGGCTTGCTTATTCGCTCCAAGGCGACGGCGGACGGCAAGGTGGCCGAATCGGTCATAGAGGGACTGCACGACAACATCATCTCCCTGACGCTGGACGGCCAGCCGGTGGACAGCCCGCTCATCCGCGTGAGAGCCGACGGCGCTCCCTCCCCGGTGGCTGCAATGGAAGCATGGCTCAAGACGCTGACCCTCAAGGAGCTCATGGCCCTGACCGACGAGCTGGACGAGGACGACTACGCATTTTTGCAGGAAGGCGTGGACGTGAACGTACGCCTGGCCGAGCAAGGGCTGAAGTACGGCCTAGGGTTGGGCGTGGGCAAGACTCTGGAGCGGCTCTGCCGCCAGGGGCTGATCAAGAAGGACATGATGCTGGCCGCGCGCATTCTGGCCTCGGCTGCGGCCGACGCGCGCATGTCCGGCGCCTCCCTGCCCGCCATGTCCTCTGCCGGTTCCGGCAACCACGGCCTGACCGCCATCCTGCCCATCTGGGCAGTCAAGGACTACGTCGAAGACGTGCAGACCCGGGACGTGCTGGAGGCCGTGGCGCTCTCACACATCGTCACCGCCTTCGTCAAGGCGCATACCGGCCGCCTGTCCGCCATCTGCGGCTGCTCCGTGGCTGCCGGGGCCGGAGCCACGGCGGGCATCACCTTCCTGCTCGGCGGCGACGCCCACCACATCGCCGGAGCCATCAAGAATCTCCTGGAAGACCTGGCCGGCATCATCTGCGACGGTGCCAAGACCGGCTGCGCCCTCAAACTGGCCACGGCCGCAGGCACCGCCGTCCAGGCCGCCCTCTTCTCCCTGCAGGGCGTCAACGTCCATCACACCGACGGCATCATCGGTCTGTCTTCCGAAGACACCATGAGAAACGTCGGAACGCTCGCTGTCGATGGCATGATCCAGACGGATCAAACCATCCTCCAAATCATGCTGGAGAAACGATTCTCGGACGTCTAGCGGCTTCCGATAGCGGGGGACTGAGCCGCTGTCGAGTGCTGCGCACCCGATTCTCCAAAGGAAAAGACAAGGCCTTGGACTCTCTGTAGAGTCGAAGGCTTTTTTTGCGTCGCCACTCCCGCGAAGCGGCTACAAAAAGTTTAGGAGGGATAGGGGGATGGGGGTCCGGGGGAAGGGGGAAAGGGAAGCCCTTTTCAAAGGGGTCCCTTTCCCCCTTCCCCCGGCTGCCGGAGGCGCTAAAAATACGCCAGCGTCTGGGGCGGGGTCTTGTCTTCGAAGAGAGCCTCGATGCGTTCGCGGTCGGCGGCGGAGATTTTGAGATCCGAGACATTGAGGATGACCCCGAATCCGCCGTAGGTCTTGACGGCGCGGTCGATGAAATCGGCGTCCACGAACGCGCCGGACAGGGTGACGGAGCGGGTGCCCCAGGAGACGGTCAGGGGCAGGAGCGGGTCGCGTTCCGGGGCCTTGGTGATGAGGTTGCCGGTACGTACCAGGGCCTCGAGGACCTGAGTGGGAAACATGCCGCCCAGACGGGCCAGTGTTTCGACGAACCCGGGCATGACAGCCAGATAGTAGTAGTGGTCGATCTTGCAGGCCACGGACCGGCCCGGCATGTTCAGCAGCCAGGGCTCGTCGGCGTAGGCCTTGCCCAGCGCCTTTTGCAGACGGTCGATGCTCGCCGTGTAATCAGCCAACGCCATGTCGCCCTCCCGGGGTTGCAGGATGCGCCACGAAAAACGCCCCGCAGTGCGGGGCGTTCGGTATGCTACTTCAATTTCCTGTCAAATCGCTTGAGGTATTCGGCCCGCAGTATGCCGTTGACCGTGCCCTCGATATGCTCGATCTTGGCAGGATCGTCGATCTTGGCCGACAACTCCTCGAGTTTTGCCGGAAGAATCCTTTGGCAGTAATCGCTGCGCGCATAGGTATCCATGTTGACATGCGTCTCGGTGGCGACCACATAGCAGGCCACGATCTTGGCCGCGTAGTAATTCTGGTAGGCGGCTTCGTAGTCCGACGCATTTTCTGCGCACTTACCTTTGACAAAATAGGCATAGGCCAGATCCATTGCGCTGTCGGGCTGGGCAATGGTGTTGTCCAGATAGACCTGAGCCTGGGCGCAGTTGCCCTGCTTGACCAGTGCCCACCCTGTGTCGAGATCATTTTTCTGCGCGCCGCAGGCGGCGAGCAGGGAAATCATGGCCGTCATGGCCGCTGCAAGCAGAATTCTTTTCATGTCGGGTATCCTCTCAAAAAAAGCATCTCTTTCGGTTTATTGGAATATCTAGCCCAACATCGGGCCGAAGTCCAGACGCTAGATGGAAATGACCAGAGGTACGACCACCGGGTCGCGGCCCAGCACCTTGCGGAAGAACCGGCGCAGGGCTGAACGGATGCGCTCCTTGAGCTTGGCCGTATCGCCCGGCGCAATGTTTTCGTGCACGTCCAGAACGATACACTTGGCGTCGTCCAGCAGGTGCATGTACTGCTGTTCGAACACGAACCCCTTGCTCATGATATCCGGGCCCATGGATATTTCGCCAGAGGCCTCATCGACCACCAGAACAACGATGACCATGCCCTCGCCCGCCAGCAGCTGGCGTTCCTTGAGTACGCTTTGGCCCACATCGCCCACGCCCTTGCCGTCCACCAGGATCTTCTCCGCCGCGATGCGTTGGAGCATCTCGATGGAGCCGTCCTCATTGAAGGTCACGGGCTGGCCGTTCTCGACGACCATGGATTTCTCGTCTTCAACGCCGCAGTCCACGGCCAGCCGCCGGTGCTTGACCAGATGGCGGTACTCTCCGTGCACGGGGATGAAATATTCGGGCCGCACGGACTGGAGCATCAGGGTCAATTCACCCGCATGGGCGTGGCCCGAGGCGTGGATGCCGTGCATCTTCTCGTAGAGGACCTCGGCACCGAGACGGTAGAGGTTGTTGATGACCCTGTTGATGGCCTTGACGTTGCCCGGAATGAACCGGGAGGAAAGGATGAACAGATCGTCCGGGCGCACGGACAATTGCCGGTGCTCGCCCATGGCGATGCGCGACAGGGCGGCCAGCGGCTCACCCTGCGAGCCGGTGACCAGCAGGACCAGCTGGGAATCGCCGTATTGATCCAGGGCGTCCAGTTCGATGAGAATGCCCTTGGGCACCTTGAGGTGGCCCTGATCGCGGGCCAGTTCGATATTGCGGTGCAGGGATTTTCCCGAAATCGCCACCTTGCGCCCTTCGGCGTCTGCCAGGTCGAATATCTCCTGGATACGCTGGATGTGGCTGGAAAAGAGGGAAACCAGAATGCGGCCCTTGGCCGTATTGAAAATCTCGCGCAGGGAGACCTTGATCTCCCGTTCGGTCAGGGCGAACCCCTCGCTGCCGACATTGGTGGAGTCGGACAGCATCAACCGCACGCCCTCTTCCGAGAACTTCCGGAACGCGGCGAGGTCCGTGGCGTGGCCGCCCAGCGGGTTGCGGTCGATCTTGAAATCGCCGGTGTGGACCACTCTGCCCACCGGGGTCTCTATACCCAGCCCGAAGCCCTCGATTATCGAATGACAGACAGGGAAGAAATTGAAGCGGAAATCGCCGAGCAGGAGGCGGTCATAGGGCCGGACGGGGCGCAGGTCGGCCCAGCGGTCCAGATCGTGCTCCCGCAGCTTGTTCTCGACCAGGCCGAGGGTGAACTCCGATCCGTAGACCGGCACGTCCACATTTTGCAGCAGCCAGGGCAGCGCGCCGATATGGTCCTCGTGCCCATGGGTCAGGACGATGCCGTTGAGCATCTTCTTGTTGCGCAGGACAAAGTCGAAGCAGGGGATGACCACGTCCACGCCGAAATGGTAGTCCTCCGGGAACATCAGGCCGCAGTCCACCATGACCAGGGATTTCTCGGTCCGGTAGAGCATGCAGTTCATGCCGATCTCGCCGAGCCCGCCCAGCGGATAAAGTGTGAAGGACTTTTGCGCCACGCGTCTACCCCTTTGCCAGCAGTTCCTGGTATGCCTTGTTCATCATGGCATACAGGTCATCCTTGAACTGCTCGCGATCCTTGAGGGTGTACTGCGCCGGGTCGATGACCGGCAGCGCCTTGAACCGTACCACGGGACGGTTGTCGATGAAAAAGTCGCCCTTGCCCATAACACGCCCGACGTTGGTCATGACACACGGAACCACAGGCAGCCCGGCCTTGAGGGCCAGGATCATCGCGCCGATCTTGAAATCCATCAGCTTGCTCAGGTCCGTGTTGCGGGTGCCCTCCGGAAAAATGAGCGGCGAGATGCCCGCCTGGGCGGACTCCACGGCCTCGTTCAGCGACTTCATGGCAGCGCGCCGGTTGTCCCGGTCGATGCAGATGTGACCGGCATGGCCGAGCGCCTTGCCGTAGATGGGAATCTCGAACAGGGACTTCTTGGCCACGAAACGGATGCGATTGCCCTTGAGCAGGTAGAAGAGAACGGGAATATCCAGATAGGACTGGTGGTTGCCGATGAACACGTAGTGTCCCTTCGGGTCGATGTCCCCCATGTCCGCCTCGATCTTGATACCCGACAGCTTGACGGCTGCCGCCCCCCAGGCCAGTCCCCAGCGGTCGTATTCCTCGGGCGTGGCCGTTTTCGGGTCCACACTGAGCATCTTCAGAGAATACCAGATGGTTACCGGTACGAGCAGGATAGTGAAGAAAAGTCGTCGAAACATGATCCGTCCTTGTTGTGCTAACTCCCGTGTAAGTAAACCAAAAGACTGCATGAAACAATGACAAAAAAAAGGCGACGGTTCGAACCGTCGCCCTTTTGGATGCGTTTTGGAGACTAATTATTCATCGTCGTGCTTCTTGTTGGCCGCGATAACCTTTTCGGTTTCCTGGGGCGGGCACTCCTCGTAGGCGGCGAACTCCATGAAGAAGGTGCCCTGACCGCCGGTCATGGAGTTGAGGTCCGGGGCGTAGCGCAGCATCTCGGCCATGGGCACATGGGCCTTGACCTCGGTGATGCCGGCCTGGGAGTCGGAACCCAGCACCTTGCCGCGACGCGACGACAGGTCGCCGATGACGTCGCCCATGTACGAGTCGGGCACGGCCACGGTGACCAGCATGATCGGTTCAAGCAGAGCCATCTTGGCCTTTTCGCAGGCTTTCTTGAAGGCCAGGGAACCGGCGACCTTGAAGGCCATTTCCGAGGAGTCGACGTTGTGGTAGCTGCCGTCGTACAGGGTCACCTGGAAGTCGATGACCGGGAAGCCGGCGAGCACGCCGCGCGCGGCGGTCTCCTGCACGCCCTTGTCCACGGCCGGGATGAACTGGCGGGGGATGGAGCCGCCCACGATCTGGTCCACGAACTCGTAGCCTTCGCCGGATGCCTTGGGAGCGACGTTGATCCAGCAATCGCCGAACTGGCCGCGCCCGCCAGACTGTTTCTTGTGGCGGCCCTGGATTTCCTTGGCCCCGGTCTTGAAAGTCTCGCGATACGGGACCTTGGGAGTTTTGAGCAGAATGGCGGTCTTGTAGCGGCGCTTGGCCTTTTCTACCGAGATCTCGATGTGGTTCTGGCCCATGCCGGAAAGAAGAATGTCCGAGGATTCCTCGTCACGGCCCAGGGTCAGGGTGATGTCTTCTTCGAGCAGCTTGGCAACGGCGGCGTAGACCTTGTCCTCGTCGCCCTTTTCCTCGGGAGCCAGGGCGAAGGTGATCAGCTGCGGGGCCAGTTCAGGCTTGGCCAGCTTGAAGTCGCCCTTTTCCACCAGGGTGTCGCCGGTGTGGGTATTCTTGAGTTTGGCCAGAGTGACGATGGCGCCCGGCCCCATGGGAGTCTTGACCGGGGCCTGTTCCTTGCCGTTCATGAGCAGCAATTGTCCCACGCGTTCCTTCTCGCCGGTCACGGTGTTGACCAACTGAGAATCGGGGGAAAGCTGGCCCGCCAGGACGCGAACCACGGTCAGCTGACCGGCAAAGGGGTCGGCCTGGGTCTTGAAGACGAAGCAGGCCATGGGTTCGTCAGGAGAGCTGGCCAGCTCGGAGCCGTCTTCGCCCTGCCACGACTTGTGGTCCAGGGGACCGGGCAGCAGGCTCTGCACGGTATCCAAGATCATCTGGCCACCCTGGCAGTTCAGCGCGGCGGAGACAACCACCGGGACGAGTTCGCCCGAGGCCACGCCCGCCTGAAGTCCCTTGGTGATGTCTTCCAGGGACAGCTCGCCTTCCTCGAAATATTTCTCCATGAGTTCTTCGTCGGATTCGGCGATGTTCTCGACCATGGTCTCACGGATGGTCTCGACCTCATCGGCGATGTCACCGGGGATCTCGCCCTCGGAGACCGCGCCGTCCGCGCCGAACATGAGCGCCTTGTTGGACAGCATGTCCACCACGCCCTTGAAATTCTCCTTGGCGCCGATGGGGTAATACAGTAACGCCGGACGCGCGCCCAGGGCATCGTGGATGCCGTTGAAGGCCAGATCGAAATCGGCCCGGTCGCGGTCCATCTTATTGATGACGATCATGGAGGGAAGACCCATGTTCTGGACCTGGGCCCAGATCTTGCGGGTCAGCGGCTTGACGCCGTCCACGGCGTCGATGACCATGACCGCGCCGTCGGCGGCGGTCAGGGAGTAGGAAAGATCACCGGCAAAGTTGGAGTCGCCGGGCGTATCGATGAGAAAGTGGTCGTTCTTGTTCCATTTGAAGCTGGCGAAACCGGGCTGGATCGAACCGCGACGCTTGATTTCCTCGGGCTCGAAGTCGAGGACGGTGCTCCCTTCTTCGACTTTGCCGAGGCGGTTTACAACTCCCGAGTTGAAAAGCAGCATCTCGGCGACGGTGGTTTTGCCGCTACCGCCGTGACCGACGAGTGCATACGTTCTTTGGGTCTTGAGGTCAGGCATACTTCACTCCACATCGTTTCTGGTTGTCCTTAACGGAGTCGCGGAGCCGCTTTCGCCCCGCGAAAAGCACAGCACTTGGTTTTTTACGGGTTTAGTCCTATAGGAAGACCAACGCGAGAAAGTCAAGTGATGCAAGCTCTTCAACTTTATTCCAACCACTTGAAATAACGTCCTTTTTCTACGAGCTTCTTTTTAAAATACCCTCTTTCGCAAACAATATCAATCCGTTGAAGCGACATTGAGAGAAACTTTCAGGAGTCCCCATTGCAGCTCACAAGCGAGATTTTCAGCTCACCGGCCCAGGCCATACGGTCCGGGGGAACCCACCTCTTCTGGTCGGGCAATATTTCGGAATCGCTTAGAAATTCCATTGATGAATTCGGCCAATCCGCACCGGTCCTGGCGTATAACGGAGAGCACGGTCCGACCCTGGCCGCAGGCAGCGCCCGGCTGGCCGTGCTGGCCGAACTGGGCCGTCCCGTTTTGGTGCGCATGATCGAAGGCGAGGACCCCGTTTCCCTGGGGCTGCTCTACCTGGCCGACAACGCCCACCGGCAGCCGGATGACGCCATGCGTTTCCAGGCGGTGAAGTACTTTGCCCCGCTCATGGAGCGGGAGGATCTGGAAAAGGACATCCTGCCCCGGCTCGGGGTCAGGGCCAAATCCAAGGACGCCCGTCTGCTCCTGGACTGGCTCGGCCTGCCCGAACCGTGGCAGGAACTGCTCGGGCGCGGCACCCTGCCTCTGGCCTCGGGCATGGTTCTGGGCCGTATGAACGAGGCTGACCGGGATGCGGTCATGCCGCTGTTCGCAGGCATGTCCTGGTCCCGCTCCAACGCGGTCAACGTCCTGACCTGGCTGTATGAGGCCGCCCGCATGTCCGGGACGCCCATTGCCGAGGTCATGGACAAGGCCGGTATGCCCGCCCTGCTCGATCAGGGACTGTCGCCCAAGGACGCCATCGCCCGACTGTGCGCAGTGGCCCGTCAGGCCCGACATCCCGAACTGACCCGATTGCGGGAACGGTTCGACGCGGCGGCCCGTACCGTGACCGCCGGTACGCCCTGGAAAGTGCTCCAGCCCGACAACTTCGAGACCGACGGGGCCGAACTGACCGTGCGGGTCAAGGACCGCGAGCAGCTCGCCAAGGCTGTTCAAGAGTTGCAGTCCATGGCCGACAACCCGGCCTGGCAGACCGTGTTCCGTCCGGGCGGTGACAATGAGTAGCCTGCCCAGCCATCTGCACAAGATCGGCCAGGTGTTCGTGGACGAATCCATGATCGACACGCCCGTCGCCCGCCGGGTCCGCGAGCGGCTGGCCGAAGGCGGCCGGGCCGATATTCCCTGGACCGTGATCCCGCCCGACCAGGATCGCGTGGTCTTTGACCAGGGCGAAACCCAGGCCGTGTACCTCAAGGAGTACAAGGGGCGCTTTCTGCGTTTCTGCCCCGGCACCCGGGCCTATCACTGCTGCGGTTACCGGATCATCCACATCGGCGAGAACTGCCCCATGGCCTGCTCCTACTGTATTCTTCAGGCCTACTTCCAGGACCGGGTGCTCAAGATCTGGGCCAACCAGGACGACCTGTTCCGCGAGCTGGCCGACGGCTTCGGCGCGGACCGCGACACCCGCTATCGGGTGGGCACCGGCGAGTTCACCGACTCACTGGCCCTGGAACACCTGACCGGGTACAGCCGCGATCTGGTTCATTTTCTGGAGGATTACGACAACGTGGTCCTGGAGCTGAAGTCCAAGGTGGTTGACCTCTCCTGGATGGATGGAACGACCCGCACGGACCGCGTGCTGCCCGCCTGGTCGCTGAACGCCCCGTTCATCAACGAGCACGAGGAGTTCGGCGTATCCACCCTGACCCAACGGCTGGAGGCGGCCCGGACCTGCGCCGAGGCGGGCTTCAAGGTCTGCCTGCACTTCGACCCGATCATCCGCTTCGACGGTTGGCGCGACGGCTACGGCGAGATCATCGACCGGATCTTCGACTATGTGAAGCCGGAGCAGATCGCTTACATGTCGCTGGGCTCCTTCCGCTGCATGCCCCAGCTCAACCCGATCATCGAGGACAAGTTCCCGGAGACGACGTACATATATAATGAATTTGTACCCGGCCTGGACGGCAAGGCCCGCCTGCTCCGCCCCCTGCGCGTGGAACAGTTCAAGTTCATGGTCGACCGGCTGCGCGCCCACGGCATGGAGGAGCAGCTCTACTTCTGCATGGAGTCCACCGAGGTCTGGAACGAGGTCTTTGGGTACGCGCCCAAGGACTTCGGCGGGCTGGGCAAGCGGCTCATGAATCGGGCGTTCGGCGAGTGACGACCGCCCGGCAAAGGTTGCAAACAGGGAAAAACCGCGTCTTGCCCCTTGCCAATCCACCAATCATGCGTTAAGTACCCCCGACTTTAATTCACACATCCTGCCCATAACTCCGGGTGGCCCGTGATGGCACGGGCTCCTTAATGGACTGCGGGATGGACGAAAAACCCAGGAGATTATCATGGCTTACGTTACTATGAAGCAGATGCTGGAGACCGGCGTCCACTTCGGCCACCAGACCCGCCGTTGGAACCCCAAAATGCGCCCCTACATCTTCGGCGCCCGCAACGGCATCCACATCATGGACCTGCAGCAGACCGTCAAGATGTTTGCCACCGCCCATGACTTCATCGTCGACACCGTCGCCAAGGGCGGCAAAGTGCTGTTCATCGGCACCAAGCGCCAGGCTCAGGAGTCCGTCAAGGCCGAAGCCGAACGCGCCGGCATGTACTTCGTCACCCACCGCTGGATGGGCGGCACCCTGACCAACTTCCAGACCATCAAGAAGTCCATCGACCGCCTCAAGAACCTCGAGCAGATGTTCGAGGACGGTTCCATCTCCCGCTACACCAAGAAGGAAGCAGTGGGCATGAACCGCGAGGTCAAGAAGCTGAACCTGGCTCTGGGCGGCATCAAGGACATGAACGACGCCCCCAAGGCCGCTTTCGTCATCGATCCCAAGCGTGAGCAGATCGCCATCCAGGAATGCCGCAAGCTCGGTATCCCGGTCGTGGCCGTGGTCGACTCCAACTGCGATCCGGACATGGTCGACTACATCATCCCGGGCAACGATGACGCCATCCGCGCCATCAAGCTGTTCGCCACCCACATGGCCGATGCCTGCCTCGAAGGCGCCGCCATGCAGAAGGACTACGAAGCCAACGCCAAGGCCGAAGCCAAGGCTGCTGCCGCTGCCGTGGAAACCGAAACCGAAGAGAAGGCCGAAGCTCCTGCCGAAGCCGCTTCCGAGGAGTAGAAATAATGTCGATCACTGCCGCACAAGTTAAGGCCCTGCGCGAGAAAACCGGCGCGGGCATGATGGATTGCAAAAAGGCCCTGGCCGAGTCCGGAGGGGACGAGGAAAAGGCCGTCATGTACCTTCGCGAGAAGGGTCTGTCCAAGGCCGCCAAGAAGGCCGGACGCGCCACTTCCGAAGGTCTGGTCACCCCGTACGTCTCCGAAGACGGCAAGACCGCCGTCATCGCCGAGCTGCTCTGCGAGACCGACTTCGTGGCCAAGGGTGACGACTTCGTCGCCTTTGCCGAAGCCCTGTCCAAGAAGATCGCCGACCTGGACGTGACCTCCGGTTCCGCCGAGGACCTGCCCGCCGAAGTGGCTGACGTCACCGACCTGATCGCCAAGCTGGGCGAGAACATGGGTGTGGGCCGTTTCGCCAAGGTCAGCACCGACGGTGTGCTGGGCGTGTACATCCACTCCAATAACAAGCTGGGCGTCATCGTCGAGCTGACCGGCACCGACGACGTCGAGGTCGCCAAGGACGTGGCCATGCACGTGGCCGCCATGAACCCGGCGTGCATCTCTCCCGAGGAACTTCCGGCCGAAACCCTGGAAAAGGAAAAGGCCCTGTACCTCAAGCAGGCCATGGACGAGGGCAAGCCCGAAGCCATCGCCGAAAAGATCGTTACCGGTCGCCTGAACAAGTTCTACAAGGATGTCTGCCTGATCGAACAAGCCTTCATCAAGGACGACAAGCAGACCATCAAGCAGATCCTGAAAGGCGGCACCGTGGCCAGCTTCCACCGCTTGGCGCTCGGTGAAAAGGCCGAGTAACCGAACTGCCGAAAAATTGAAAACGGGCCTTACGGCCCGTTTTTTTTGTCCGAAAAACATGCTATCGCCTTTGGGCGAGATCGATTCGCAACCATTCAGACACGCAGGGGTACCAATGACCAAGACGCGTTATTCGCGGATTTTACTGAAACTGAGCGGCGAGGCCCTGGCCGGGGACCAGCAGTTCGGCATCGAACCCGAGGCCATCGGACAGTTCGCCAAGGAGATCGCCGAAGTGGCCGCCACCGGCCTGCAGATGGCGCTCGTCATCGGCGGAGGCAACATCTTCCGCGGCATGGCCGCCTCGGCCAAGGGCATGGACCGTGCCCAGGGCGACTACATGGGTATGCTGGCCACGGTCATGAACGCCCTGGCCGTCCAGGACGCGCTTGAAAAGAACGGCTGCGACACCCGGGTCATGACCGCCCTTCAGATGGCTGACGTGGCTGAGCCGTACATCCGGCGCCGGGCGCTGCGGCACATGGACAAGGGCCGCGTGGTCATCTGCGCCGCCGGTACCGGCAACCCCTATTTCACCACCGACTCCGCCGCCGCCCTGCGCGCGTTGGAGCTGAAGTGCGACGCCATCTTCAAGGCCACCAAGGTGGACGGCGTGTACGACAAGGACCCGGTCAAATTCGACGACGCGGTCAAGTTCGAAACCGTCTCGTACATGGAAACCCTGGAAAAGCGGCTCGGCGTCATGGACTCCACCGCCATCTCCATGGCCCGGGACAACAACCTGCCCATCGTCGTCTTCAACCTGCACACTGAAGGCAACATCCGCAGGGCCGCCAACGGCGAAACCATCGGAACGATCGTTCAAGGAGATTAATATGCAAACCGTACTCGACGACGGCAAAAAGAGAATGGCCGGCGCCATCGGCGCCCTGGACAAGGAATTCGGCAAGCTGCGCACGGGCCGCGCCACCACCGCGCTGGTAGATACCATCCTGGTGGACTACTACGGTACGCCCACGCCCATCAGCCAGCTCTCCTCCGTGTCCGTGCCCGATTCCAAGACCATCACCATCCAGCCCTGGGACAAGGGCGCGTTCGCCGGTGTGGAAAAGGCCATCCAGACTTCGGACCTGGGCCTGAACCCGGTCAACGACGGCAAGATCATCCGGATCTCCATCCCGCCTCTGACCGAGGAGCGCCGCAAGGAGCTGGTCAAGGTGGCCCGGAAGTACACCGAGGACGCCAAGATCGCCATCCGCAACGTGCGCCGCGACATGAACGACGCGCTCAAAAAGATGGAAAAGGACAAGGACATCTCCGAAGACGACCTGCGCCGCAGCGAGGGCGACGTCCAGAAGATGACCGACGACTATGTCAAGAAAGCCGACGAAGTCATGGCCGCCAAGGAAAAAGAAATCCTCGAGATCTAGGACTATTCCTTGAGCACAATGCATATTCCCACCCATATAGCCATCATCATGGATGGCAACGGCCGGTGGGCGAAACAGCGCGGGCTGCAGCGATCCGAAGGCCATAAGGCCGGGACCGAGGCGGCCCGCGCCGTCGTCACTCGCTGCCGCGAGCTCGGCGTGCGCCACCTCACCCTGTACACCTTCTCCAAGGAAAACTGGTCGCGCCCCAAGGACGAGATCAGGACCCTGTTCGACCTGCTGACCACCTTCCTGAAGCGTGAGGAAAAAAGCCTCAGGGAACAAGGCATCCGCCTCAAGGTTCTGGGCGAGATCGGAGACATGCCCCTGGCCGTGCGCCAGGTGCTCAAACACGTCATCCGCCAGACCGCCGACTGTTCGGAGATGACCCTCAACCTGGCGCTGAACTACTCGGGCCGGGAGGACATTCTCCGCGCGGCACGAGCGCTGGCCGCCAAGGGCATTTCCCCGGACGAGATCACCGAGGAGGCGTTCACAGACGAGTTGTGGACCGCAGGCCAGCCGGATCCGGACCTGGTCATCCGCACAAGCGGCGAGCTGCGCCTGTCCAACTACCTGCTCTTCCAGTCCGCCTACGCCGAGTTCTACTTCACGGACATATACTGGCCGGACTTCACCCCGGATGAACTGGAAAAGGCCATCACGGACCTGAACAGTCGCCAGCGGCGCTTCGGCAAGACCGGAGACCAGGTGGAAGAGGCGTAGACGGCTGCGCCCATTTAGCGGCTCGGCGTGTTGCCCCCCGACGTCAAATAGCGTAGAGAAAACGGATTCACATCGAATCCAAAAACATAATTAACCGCTGAAAAATCCATGGATATCTCCCCGCATAAGCAACGAATCGCCACCAGCGCCGTCCTGGCCATACTCCCGGCCTTGGCCCTGATCTTCCAGGGATGGGTTCTGTTCGCGGTTCTCGCCCTGTTCAGCGTCCTGACCCTGTGGGAGTTCTACTCCATGTTCCGCCCCGTGCAGTCCATGACCGCCTTCAAATCCCTGGGCGCGGCCTGCACTTTCCTGCTCATGGGGGCCTATACCACCGGAGATCCCCGCTATCCCGGAGTGATCCTGGCAGTGGCCTTCTGGGCTGCGGCCCTGGTCTTTCTCCTGCGCTACAACAAGGACGTGACCGCTTCCTACCGCCACGCGGCCATCTTCCTGGCCGGGCTGTTCTACGTCCCGTTGAATTTCCATTTCTTTCTGTACTTCGACCGCTTTGAAATCCTGCTCGTGCTGGGCGCCGCCGTGCTCTCGGACACCGCCGCCTTTTACGCAGGGTCCCTGTTCGGCAAAAAGAAAATCTGGCCGCGCATCAGTCCCAAGAAATCCTGGGCCGGTTCCATCGGCGGCATGACCGTCTGCACTGTGGGCACCGTGGCCTGGGGCCTTTTCTTCGGCCTGCCCGAAGTGGCCTGGTGGAAATGGGTGCTGCTGGGCATGGCCCTGAACGTGGCCGCCCAGATGGGCGACTTCTTCGAGTCCGCGCTCAAGCGCTCCCTGGACATCAAGGATTCCGGCACCATTCTGCCCGGACACGGCGGCCTGCTCGACCGGGTGGACAGCCTGCTCCTGGTTATCCCCTGCTACGGGCTGCTCACCATGTTCCAGCCGTTCTTCCCCTAGGCTGGCCGGGGCTTCCATGAAAACCTACATTTCCGCCTGGCCCGCATCGGTCGATTGCCCGCCCTTTCCGCGCAGCATTGCCATTCTAGGGGCCACCGGCTCCATCGGCGATTCCGCCCTGAAAGTGATCGCCAAGCACCCCGAACGGTTCACGGTCACAGCATTGGCCGGAGGCCGTAACGGGAAAAAACTGGCCGAACTCTGCGCCCGGTTCAAACCGGCCTACGCCGCCGTGCTTGACGACAAGGCGCGCAAGGAATTTCTCGATAATCTGCCGGGCGGCTACGCGCCCAAGCTGTTGGTCGGTCCGCAGGCCTACGTGGATCTGGCAATCATGGACGAAGCCGACATGATCCTTTCGTCCATCGTCGGGGCCGCCGGGTTCGAGCCGACTCTTGCCGCGGCCCGCGCCGGCAAGATGATCGCCCTGGCCAACAAGGAATCCCTGGTCCTTGGCGGACACCTCATCCGCGCGGCCTGCAAGGCATCCGGGGCCGTGATCCTGCCCGTGGACTCCGAGCACAACGCCCTGTTTCAGGGATTGGCCGGACACGGGTCGGACGACGAGCTCAAACGCCTTATCCTGACCGCATCGGGCGGCCCGTTCCGGGGCAAGGATCTGGCGTATCTCAAGAACGTCACCCGCGACCAGGCCCTGGCCCATCCCAACTGGGACATGGGCGCCAAAATTTCCATAGACTCGGCCACCCTGATGAACAAGGGCCTTGAACTGATCGAAGCCTGCCATCTGTACGGCCTGCCGCCCGACATGGTCGATGCGGTTGTCCATCCCCAATCCATCGTCCACTCCCTGGTGGAGTACGTGGACGGCTCCCAGCTGGCGCACATGGGCAACCCGGACATGCAGGTGCCCATCGCACACTGCCTGTGCTTCCCCGAACGGGTCACGGTGGACGTGCCCCAACTCAATCTGGCCTCGGTCGGCACCCTGACCTTCGAGGAGCCGGACCTGGAAGCCTTCCCCTGCCTGCGCCTGGCCCAGGAGGCCTTTGCCGCCGGGCAGAGCCACCCCATAGTGCTCAACGCGGTCAATGAAATCGCCGTGGACGCGTTCCTCAAGGAGCGCATCGGCTTCACCGACATACCGGCCATGATCGAGGCCGGACTTGACCGCCACGTACAGGTCGACGTATCCACGCCCGAGGCAGTCCTGGCCCTGGACGGCGAGGTCCGCAGGGAAACACAGGCCCGCCTCTAGCCAACCGGCCGAAAATGGTTATAGTTATCCGAGCCGCACGCTTTTTTCACCAACGCGGCGACACGAGGAATACATGATCACGAGCACCATCGCCATTGTCCTGGTCCTGGGCGGACTCATCTTCTTCCACGAACTGGGGCACTTTGTCGTTGCCCGTGTCTTCGGCATGGGGGTCAAGGCTTTCTCCCTGGGCTTTGGACCCAAGCTGTTCGGTTTCACTTCCGGCAAGACCGACTACAAGGTCTCCCTGATCCCCCTGGGCGGCTACGTGGCCCTGGCCGGTGAGCAGGGCGAGGAGGAAACCGACTTCGAGGACGACAAACTTTTCTCCCACCGCCCGGCCTGGCAGCGCCTCTGCGTGGTGGCAGCCGGACCGTTCTTCAATTTTCTGCTGGCCTTTCTGATTTACTGGTTCCTGGCTCTGGCTCAGGGCCAGGCCATAATCCTGCCCCTGGTGGGCGGCGTTCTGCCCGACTCCCCCGCTGCGGCGGCCGGATTCGCCAAGGGCGACATGGTCCAGGCCATCGACGGCGTGCCGGTCGATTCCTGGACCCAGCTGGTCGACACCATCCGCGCTGCAGAGGGCAAATCCCTCCAGGTGGAGGTGGACCGTTCCGGGGACAAGTTGACTCTGACCGTCACCCCCCACATCAACACCTTCAAGAATCTGTTCGGCGAAGAGGTCACCGTTCCCATGGTCGGCATCAACCAGGCCGGACAGGTGCGCTATGAGCCCATCGAGGGACTTGGAGTCTGGCCGGCCCTGTCGCACACCTGGGGCATGTCCGAAGTGGTGGTCAAAGGATTTCTGTCCATCATCGAACGGCTCATCCCCGTGGAATCCGTGGGCGGCCCGATCATGCTCGCCCAGATGGTCCACGAGTCCGCACAGAGCGGTCTTTACGCCCTGCTCGGCATGATGGCGCTTATCTCCATCAACCTGGCGATCATCAACCTGCTGCCCATTCCCGTACTGGACGGCGGCCACATTCTTTTCTTCGCTCTGGAGATCGTCTTCCGCAAGCCGCTCAACGAGCGCTGGAAGGCCATGTCCATGCGCGTGGGTCTGCTCATCCTGCTCCTGCTCATGAGCCTGGCCATCTTCAACGACGTGCGCAGACTGCTCGGCTAGGCACCTTCATGGGAATGCCAAAGACCATACAACCGCACGACCTGACCCTGGTCCTGTCCGGCCCCGAGGAACGGCTCCAGCTCGTCCTGGGCCAGCCCGGACCGGACGGCCTGACTTTGCTCGCTTCCCGTCAGTGGACCGTACCCGGCCAGTCCGTCCGCTTCCTGGTGCCGGGTCTCAAGTCCGTGCTCGACGAGTTCGGTCTGGACACCTCCGTACTGCAACGCATCGCCTGCGTGCGCGGCCCTGGCAGCTTCACCGGGCTGCGGCTGGTGCTGGCGGCGGCGGAAGGCGTGGCCGCCGGACTCGACCTGTCCCTGGCCGGACTGGACTATCTGCCCCTGTTGGCCACCGGTCCCGGACCGTTGCTCAGCGGTACGCTCCATGTCCTGACCTACGCCCGACGCGGGCTGGTCTACATGCAGTCCTTCAACTGCCCGGACCTGACGGAGATCGCGCCACTGGACGCCCTGACTCTGGAACAGGCCCGCCAACGCATGGCCGACCTCGGCACCGAAGCGCACCTCATGGGAACAGGGCTGCGCAAGAACCCCGACTTTTTCGCCGAGTTGGCAAAGACCAACCCGGGCTACATCCAGCTGGACGCCGCTTTCGACAACCCGGCGCCCGAGCTGCTCCTGGCCGCCGCCGAGCAAGCCGCTTTTGGCAAAGACTCCATCGAGCCCATCTATGTGCGGCCGTCCGACGCCGAAGCCAACCTCGACCAGATCGCGGCCAAACGCGGCCTGGACCCGGAAGAAGCCCGCATGAAGCTTGAGGCCCTGAGCCGGGCCTAGTCCTCTCCCCCCGTTCATTCGGGCCAACGCCCGGACAAGGTTGCCAGACCGCCCTGGTTGCGGGTAGATTTGCCCATGCAGACCAATCCCATCCTCCTTGAAGTCTTCAAGAACCACTTTTCCTCCATCGCCGAGGAAATGGGCGTGACCCTGACGCACACTGCGTTTTCCCCCAACATCAAGGAACGCCGCGACCTGTCCTGCGCGGTCTTCGACGCCAGCGGCGACATGATCGCCCAGGCCGCGCACATTCCGGTGCATCTCGGGTCCATGCCCTTGTCCGTCAAATCCGCCATGGCGGCCATGCAGGAGCGCGGCGGGTTCGCGCCGGGCGACATGGCCATGCTCAACGACCCTTTCAAGGGCGGCACCCACCTGCCGGACATCACCATCGTGGCCCCGGTCTTTGCCGACGGCATGGACGAACCGGTCTTCTACGTGGCCAACCGCGCCCATCATGCGGACGTGGGCGGCATGGCTTCCGGGTCCATGCCCCTGTCCACCTCCCTGTTTCAGGAAGGACTGATCATCCCGCCCGTCCGCATCGTCCGGGGCGGCGAGGTGGACCACGAGCTCTTGCGGCTCATCCTGAACAACGTGCGCACACCGCAGGAGCGCGAGGGAGACTTCTCTGCCCAGTTCATGGCCAACGTCACCGGGGTCCGGCGCATGACCGAATGTATCGGGAAATATGGTCTGGAAACCTGCGCCCACTATGCCCGCGCGCTCATGGACTATTCCGAACGCATCACCCGACAGGCCGTGGCCGCCATCCCTGACGGTACATACGGATTCGAAGATTTTCTGGAAGACGATGGTCAGGGAGCACACGATATAGCCATACGCCTGACCATGACCGTTCACGGCGAGCAGGCTCATCTGGATTTTTCCGCGAGCGACGATCAGGTGCGAGGCAGCGTCAACGCGGTCCGGGCCATCACCCTGTCCGCAGTGCTCTACGTATTTCGCGCCCTGGCCGAGCGTGACATCCCGGCCAACGCAGGCTGCATGCGTCCCCTGACCGTGACCACCCGGCACGGTTCGGTGGTCGATGCCGAGTTCCCTGCCGCCGTGGCCGGAGGCAACGTGGAGACCTCCCAACGGTTGGTGGATGTGCTTCTGGGCGCGCTGGCCCAGGCCATACCCGATGCCATGCCCGCGGCTTCCCAGGGGACCATGAACAATCTGACAATCGGCGGAAAAACGGCCAAGGGACCCTTTGCCTATTACGAGACGCTGGCGGGCGGCATGGGCGCGGGGCAAAACCATGACGGAGAGTCCGCCGTCCATTCGCACATGACCAACACCCTGAACACCCCGGTGGAGGCCCTGGAATACGCTTACCCCTTTCGCGTGATGGAATACGGCATCCTGCGCGGAACCGGTGGCAAGGGGAACCGGACTGGAGGCGACGGCCTGGTCCGCGAGATCGAACTACTCGCCGACGCCGAAGTGACGGTTCTTTCCGAACGCCGCGCCCGTGCGCCGTTCGGCGTAAACGGCGGATTGCCGGGCGCCCCCGGACGCAATGTGATCATCCGTGATGATATGCCCTGCACCGAACCCGGCAAGTTCCACCACGCCCTGCACTCCAGGGACCGCATCCGCATAGAAACACCCGGTGGGGGCGGGTTCGGAAAGCCCGAAAAGGACTGACGACCTCCGTTAACGAAAACTTGATACACTTCGGCCATGTGACCGCCCTACGGCTGTAACCTGCCGGAGATAGAGCAATTCCCAGAAGGAGTTGTTCCCATGGATCGCATCCGAGTACTATTTATCTGTTGTCACAACAGTGGCCGAAGCCAGATTGCCGAGGCCTTCCTGGCCCGATTCGGCCAGAACCGATTCGAAGTGCACAGCGCCGGGACTGACCCCACCGCCGTTGAACCGCTTGTCGTTCAGGTGATGAATGAAGTGGACTGCGATCTCCGCGACAAGACCGCCACCAATGTTCGCGACCTGCTCCGCGACAACGCTCCCTACCAATACGTTATCACCACTGCAGGCCCCAACGGGCTCCACGACATGCCGACCCTGCCCGCCGAAACAGTTCGCCTCGACTGGGCCTTTCCGGACCCGGAATACGTCACCGGCTCACTGGAGCAACGGCTCGCCGCCACACGCGCCATCCGCGACGATATCCGCACTCAGGTCATCCGCTTTCTGCACGATTTTTAGGTGGATTGAGACGCCTCCGGCGGCCGGGGGAAGGGGAAAGGGAAACCCTTTGTAAAGGGCTTTCCCTTTCCCCTTCCCCCGGACCCCCATCCCCTTTTCCTTCCTAAACTTTATGTTGGCGCTTTCGCGCGTAGGGCGGGTTGTGGAGAGACGTGCCTGATCCGTCATAAGGAGAGGAGCCCTTACACGGGGAATAAAAACGCTTTTTCGACCCCACACGCTCCTGCCGAAGGCACACAAAAAGTTTTGGAGGGTTCAGGGAACCTTTTTCAAAAGGTTCCCTGACGGGGTCCGGGGCAGCGCCCCGGCCGCCGGAGGCATCCCAAAAGAAAAGGCCGGTCTTGCGACCGGCCTTAAATGTTTTCCCGGTTCCGACAAAAGGTCGGTTCCGGGAGAACATGCGGGGGGCTTGTTAGGGCGTGAGCCTCTGGGTGGTGTTCTCGATCTGACGTCCCAGCGGCGTCTGCAGGGAGATTTCCCGTTCCACCTTGGTAATGCCCTTGAGCACGGTGGAGTGTTTGCGGCCCAGATGTTCACCGATGGATTTGAGCGACAGTTCCGTGTGCTTGCGGGCCAGATAGAACGCTGTGTTCCGGGCCAGGACCACGTCACGCTTACGGCTCTTGGAGCGCAATTCGTCTTCGGACATGGCGTAGCATTTACAGATGAACTCAATGATATGGTTGATATCCGGCGAGGCGTTGTGCACGGCGTAGTTTTCGAGCACTTCCCAGGCCAGATTCATGGTCACGTCGCGGTTCAGCAGGCGCGCCTTGAGGATCAGGTTGTTCAGGCAGCTTTCCAACTGACGGATGTCCGTGGTGATGCGCTCGGCCAGCAGTTCGGAAACCTCACCGGGCACGGCCACCTGCATACGGCGGGCCTTGTCCAGGATGATGCGACGGCGGGTCTCCATGTCCGGGCGGTTGATGTGGGCCAAAAAGCCCGAGCAGAACCGGGACACGAGGCGGTCGTCCACCTTGTTGAATTCCTTGGGCATGAAGGAGCTGGTCAAAACGACCTTGCAGCCACGCTCACGCAGAGCGGTAAGAGTGCAAAGCAGTTCTTCCTGCATCTTCTCCTTGCCCTGGAAGAAGTGAACGTCTTCGAGCAGCAGGACGTCGATGGCCTCACGGAACTGAGCCTTGAACTGATCCACCTGACCCGACTTGAAAGCCAGCACCCAGCGGGTGGCGAACTCTTCGGAGGACAGGCAGGCGACCTTGATATTCTTCCGGTTGGCCGTACGGCACAACTCGTTGCCCACGGACTGGAGCAGATGGGTCTTGCCCAGGCCCGGTCCGGAACTGAGGAACAGGTGATCGGAGTTGAAGGCGGTGGAGCCGATGGACTTGCTTGCCGCGCATGCCAGCTCGTTGGACGGGCCGACAACGAAATCGTCGAAGGAGAAACGCCAGTTGGAGACCGTAACGGGCTTGAGCGACTGGCCAAGGGGCAGCCCCATGTGCCTGGGGGCCCGCTCCGCAACGGTCTTGGATTTACCCACGGCGGGAGTCGCCTTGGGGCTCGGCTGGCGCGCGCCGATGTTGATGGTGATGCGGGGTTCCGCACCGAGGACCTCGGCGGCGGACTCGCGGATAACCTGGAGCAGACGGTCACGGACCCAGTTGGCCACGAATTCGTTGGGCGCGGTCAGCGTAAGCCGGTTCCCGTCCACGCGACCTTGCAGGGGCTTAATCCAGACAGTGAATAGACCAGGGTTGAGGCTCTTCTCGAGCGAGTACAGTATTTGCTTCCAGGCAGTGTCGATCATGTTGTGTGAGATAGTGTATCGGTTGGGTTTGGACAATTCGCGTTATTCAATGAAACGGCTAAGACTCGGACAGGTTATCGACAGCACATGAAGCGCACAACATACTGTAATATATACATATATCTAAAAAACCACAGCGTGCCGACGTTTTAAGCCCACCCGGTTTGAAACACCGGTGTAACAAGGGTTTTCAGGCTCTCGAATTAATCTAGAGAACAGAGATTTCAACAGATGTTGAAAACTTTTTCCACAGTAGTAAAAGTAGATTTAGGCCAATTATTGACTATTTCACTCTTTTTCTCGTTCTTCATTTTCAATTTGTGACAACCTGTATCCTATGCAATCGGGAGTAAAATGGATTGAGTTGATGCAAGCTGCTGAAATAAAATAATTATTTAAAGTAACAACCATTCCTATACGAGTACCGCTTAAAACCCGGCAATTGCGATATGGGCTAAAAGCCCCGGCTCCCAAGGGTTGCCGGATGTGCACAGGTTAGGAACAGGCGTAACAATACGAATTAAAATACAAAAAATGATCTGTAACCGAAACGTCAAGAAAGGCGAGGCCTCTCGGCGGCGGGAAAAAATCCCGGCCTATGGAAAAAACCTATCCCTGGGACTCTCGAGTCGGATACTTTCCGCAGGCGAATTTGGGGGATTCCGGGCAAAAACCGAGCTGTTCGCAGCGCGCACCGCCGTTGGCGAAAATGGCAGGCAGCTTGTCCTTGCAGATGGCGAGCATGGCGTCGGCCATGGCCCGCACTTCCCATTGGGCGCGGTTGCAACAGCGAAGATGGAAGAAATGGTGCAGGCTTCTGCAGTTCATGGTCAAAACGATCTTGGTCTCTGCGGCCTGGGGCAGGACGAAACGGGCATCCTCGTTGGCCTTGGTCTTCCGTCCGTTGGCCACCAGAATGTCGCGCAGGTCCGAGTAGGCCGACTGGACCTCGGCCATGAACGATTCAAACCGCTCCTTGGCCTCCGGGATCCTGGCTATGGCCGGGGGCAGGATGAAGTCCATGTCGTTCTCGGCCACGTAGCGCTGGCTCTGCTGAGAGTAGGAAGCGATACGGTGCCGGACGATCTGATGGGAACAGGCCCGGGAGATGCCTTCCACGGCAAAGGTCATGGACACATGCTCGATGGGGCTGTCGTGGCCCGACTCCATGGTCTTGGACACAAAGTCGGCCTGAACCTGCGGATCGATCTCGCCGGAGAGCAGTTTGGGCCACATGTCGGCCACGAACCCGGCGTGGTAGCATTGCCGGAACGCGGCATAAATGAGGGACAGGGCATCGGGGGTCATGGCCAGGAATTCGACCCGAAGTTGCTTTTCCGGCATGTAGTCTACTCCAAAATATATATGTAGGTGAAAAGGTCTTTCTGCTTACCGCAAACGACCAGGGCTGTCATCAGCACCGGTCCGCGACCGGCTAGTAGCCGATCTTCTCCAACGCATCGTCCACCAGTTCCTCCGGAGACTGCGTTGCCTGTAATATGAAATGGAGCACGCCGTAGAAGGTCGGCTCCACCATGGCCAGGCGGGCCGACAGTTCTCGCCACAGGTCGTCGACTTCGTCAAGACCTTCGCGTTCCGCCACCCTGCCGGACAGCAGACGGGTATCGGCCATGAGGTAGAAGACCTTGCCCGCGCCATGGATGAGGGGCTGCACCTCGGGGTGATCCACCAGCTTGTCTTCAAGCACCACGATCGCGCCACTGCCCTGCAGAGCCTCCACTGTGCTCTGCCCGTCCGTCGGGGCGAGTGTCGGCTTGCCCGTGCGTTCGGCCAGCAGTTCGGCCAGCCTGGCACGGCCCGATCCGGGCAGGCCGATCAGGATAACGTTGCCGGTTTCGCGCCACGGGTCGGCGTAATCCTCGCGCCGTTCACCCCGGACGAATCCTTTCGCCGCTCCGGCATCTTCCACGTCGTACTCTTCATTGATGAGATATTTGGCCATCGTCTCCTCGACGGGTTTCAGGTTTGTGTTGCCACGCGGACGGTATCAAGTAGGATAGCCAAAAGGCAAACCCAAAACCAACCGCCATGCCCAAAGAACTGATCCACTTCAAGACCGCTGAAATGACTGCCGCCCGGCTTGCCGACACCCGGTTCGCGCCGGGCCTTGAAGCCCACCCCCAAGCCGTGCTCATCGGGGCCGTGCTCCATGACGCCATGTTTTACGGGGCCACCCCGCGCGCCCTGCCCATGGCCCGTATGGGCCACCGCATCCACGGCGCCAAGGGCGAGGACACCTATACCCTGCTCCGGCTCCAGGCCCGCCGCGCGGCCCAGGCCCCGAACCGGGATCTGGCCGCCGCCCTGCTGGTGGGCATGACCTCCCACTTGTGGGCCGATACGGTCATGCACCCCATGGTCTGGCATCTGACCGGCGACTATTACGCCGATTCCAGGCGCGAGAAATCCCTGGCCCGCCAGCGCCACCGCGCTCTGGAGTCGCTCATGGACATGACCGTATGCGCGGAAATGATCGGCCGTCCGATGTACCGCATCCGCAACCAGCTCGCCTCCCTGGGCGCCTCCCTGTATGAGGCCCTGCCCCTGGAAGGCATGGCCGAACTGGCGGGCATCAGACCGGAAAAAGCAGGTCCGGGACTGGCTTCCGCCTTCAAGGTCTTTGCCGGATTCCAGGGACTGTTCCCAAATCGCAGACTGTCCTCGGCCCTGTATACGGCGTCTCCCTGGCTGCCGAACACGGCTCGCGAGATCGTCGCCCTGTTCTATGCGCCCCAATGGCTCGACCAGGCCGACCACGTGAAAGGCCCGATCCGCTATCACAACCCGGTGTCCAACGAAGAGCGGGAAGCCAGTCTGGCCGAGCTCATGGACCGGGCCGCGGACAAGGCTGAAAGGCTCTGCCGCCGACTGGAACCGGCGGTCTTCGACGGGGCCGGGCAGATCCTGCCGGAGGTCGGGCCGTCCCTGGACTCGGGCAAGAGAGGGTCCAGCACTCGGGAAATGCGCCACATGGCCGAACATTTTTTCCCGACACTTCCGTAACATTCCCGATGGGATGTTGCCCAAACATCGTAAATGCCGTATCTATTCCAAACAGTCCCATTCAACCTACAGGAGTCGCCATGAAAAAATACATCCTTATAGGCTCGGGCGTCATTGTCGCCGGCCTCATCACCGCCATCGTTCTCGTCATCCTCAATCTCGGCGACCTGATCAAGACCGCCGTGGAGGAATTCGGCCCGCCCATCACCAAAACCGAAGTCCGTCTCGGCTCGGCAGACATTTCGGTCCTGTCCGGCTCCGGAACCCTGTCCGATTTCTATCTGGGCAACCCCAAGGGATTCAAGATGCCCAGCGCCATCGAGTGCGGGACCATCCGCGTCAAGGTGAACACCGACTCCCTGACCAAGGACAAGATCATCATCGAGGAAATTTTCGTGGACAGCCCGGTCATCAGCTATGAAAAGCGGGGCAACACCGACAACTTCCAGACCATCGTCAACAACATCAAGAAAACCGTGGCAGGCGAAAAGACGGACTCGGGCAAGACCGATGAGAAGCAGTCTGAAACCGGCTCCGGCAAGACGATCCAGATCAACGACTTCATCGTCAAGAACGGCAAGATCAACCTCGGCGGCTCCCTGCTCGACGCCTTCGGCGAACAGGGCATGGGTATCGACCTGCCCGACATCCATTTGAAGGACATCGGCAAGGACAAGGAGACCACTCCGGCCGAGGCGTTTGCGCAGATTCTCGGCGAGATGACCGGCGACGTGACCGGCACGGTCACCGAAGTGGGCAAGGAGCTCTCCGAAGCAGTGGGCAAGGCCGTCGAAGGCGCGAGCGAAGCTGTGGAAGAAGCGGGCAAGGCAGGCGAATCCGTCGGCGGAGCCATCAAGGGCCTGTTCGGCGGTTCCAAGGAATAGCCGTCCACCCAAGGTACTCAAGAGGCCGCTCCGGTTCAGACCGGGGCGGCCTTTCCGTTTTAGCCAGCTCTTGCCGTGCAGGCCCCGAATGCAGTAAAGGTCCAATCTATGAGTTCCATCCCATACACGGCCGAGCCAATCCACGACGACGAGACCCTCGCCGACCTGCGTATCCATATCCAGGGCAAGACCTGGCACCTGTGGGGACGAAACGGACGCGAGCGCGAAGCCGGGCTGGCCGATGCCGTGCAAGACGGCGACCTGCCCGTACTCCTGGGTGCCGGTTTGGGCCATTGTCTGGCTCGATTGCTCGAACGGGGGCTGCCCGTGGCCGTGGTGGACAGGGAACGCGGGTTGTTCGAACTGACCGGGGCTCTCGACCAAAAGGGAGAAGCCGTCTGCCTGCACGTGGACGACCCGGACCCTGCCTTGGCCCTGCGCCGTTTGGACGAGTGGCAGGCCGCTCAAGGCGGTCGCCCGTTGACCCCGGTGATTCTCCCCTTGTACCAACGCCTGGACCGGGCCTATTACGGTGCCCTGGCGCAAACCATCAAGGCGAACGCGACCACGGATTTCTGGTCCCGGGCCCGGTATCCCAAGTTCCGTTCCCACGCTCCCCGCGTGCTCTTCTTCGACTCGGACTACTTCCTGTGCCGCGAAATTCTGGCAGCCCTGGACAGATTGGGAGTGGCCCACCACACCCTGCCGCTCCTGAACCGTGAAACCGGCTCGGGCGAATTCATCGAGGGACTGCTCAAGGCGGTTATCGATTTTCGACCGGACATGGTCCTGACCGTCAACCACTTCGGTCTGGACCGGGAGGGCAAACTCGCCGGACTGCTCGACGAGCTGGGCCTGCCCTTGGCGTCCTGGTTCGTGGACAACCCACACCTGATCCTCTTCGACTACGACCACCCGGGCGCGGACAACACGGTCATCTTCACGTTTGACGCGGGCAACCTGGACGCCATGAACGACCGCGGATTCAGGCACGTTCACTACCTGCCCCTGGCCACGGATCCCGGGCGGTTCAGGCAGGATGCCGGAGCGGCACCGCCAGAATGGAACGCTGAAGTCTCCTTTGTCGGCAGCTCCATGACCGGGCCGGTGAAAAAATGCCTGGGTCTGTCCGGCCTGCCGGCCTCCCGGACACGGGAGTACGAGGAGGTTGCCGGAGATTTCGGCCGATCGGGCGAGACCTCGGTCGCCCGGTTTCTCAAGGCGGAACGCCCGGACTGGCTGGATACGATAGACAGGCTGCCCCGCCGAGAACAACGGCTGGCCACCGAATCCCTGCTCACCTGGGAGGCCACCCGGCAATACAGGTCGGCCTGCGTACGGGCCACCCTGCCCTTTTCACCGCTGGTTGTGGGCGACGACGGCTGGACCAACCTCCTGCACGGTTCGAACGCCCGGCTTCTGCCCAATCTCGACTACTATGCGGATCTGCCCCGCTTCTATCCGCGCTCCGAAATCAACTTCAACTGCACCAGCCGTCAGATGAAGGGTGCGGTCAATCAACGGGTCTTCGACGTTCCGGCCTGCGGTGGTTTTTTACTGACCGACCACCGCGAGCAGATGGAAGACCTCTTCGACCTGGACCGCGAGGCTGCCGTCTACAGAACCGTAGAAGAAATCCCCGGATTGATAGAACGGTACCTAGCCGATCCGGGGGCGCGGGAACGGATCAGCCAGGCAGCGGCCCGGCGCATCCAGGCCCAGCACACCTACGAAATCCGCATGCAAAGATTGCTTGAGGTTATGCGCCGCACCTTCGCTTGATCTTGGACCATCCGCCTCTCAAAGCATTTCTCCCTCCATTTCAGCACAGTTAGCGTTCTTCTCCATCCTTTTCCGACGCCCTTTTCCCAGGGAATTGGGCCGCTTTATGACGTGTACGTCTGACCACATTATTTTCTGATGTTCAGGGACATAAAAAATAGTTCACGCAACCTAAAGTTTTCTCTGCCCCCGCCGATGAAGTGGGCAACAAAAGAAGGTTTTCCCGGCGGGATGTAACGTCCGGGATAGTACCTAGGCATGGAAGCCAAAACAATTTCAAGGAGGAAATTATGTCTCTGGTTATCAACCACAACTTGATGGCGATGAACGCTGCACGCAACCTGGGTGTCTCTTACGGCAACCTGGAAACGTCCACCCGTCGCCTGTCTTCGGGTCTGCGCATCACACAGTCTTCGGACGACGCGGCCGGTCTGGCCGTCCGCGAACTGATGCGTTCGGATATCAGCTCCCTTCAGCAGGGCATCCGCAACGCCAACGACGCCATCTCCCTCATCCAGACGGCAGACGGCGCGCTCGGCGTTATCGATGAAAAGCTGATCCGTATGAAGGAATTGGCCATGCAGGCCTCCACGGGTACCTACAACTCCGACCAGCGTCTGATCATCGACTCCGAGTATCAGGCCATGGCTTCGGAAATCACCCGTATCGCCAGCTCGACCGACTTCAACGGCATCTACCTGCTCAACGGCGCCCTGTCCGCCTCGACCCACGACGGGTCCGCGCTCAAGGCCACCGGTAAGCTGAAGGTCCACTTCGGTACCGGTAACGACAGCGCAGAGGACTACTACTACGTGCAGATCAACACGGCCACGGCATCCGCCCTGGGCGTTGGTCTCTCCGCTGGTGGTACCGCCGGACGCTCCATCTCCACCCAGCAGTTGGCTCAGCAGTCCCTGGATGTCCTGAACAAGGCCATCATTTCCAAGGATAAGATCCGCGCCAACCTTGGTTCGCTGCAGAACCGCCTGGAAAACACCGTAACCGTCCTGGAAATCCAGGCCGAGAACGTCCAGGCCGCCGAATCCCGCATCTCCGACGTCGACGTCGCCACCGAGATGACCGAATTCGTGCGCAACCAGATTCTGACCCAGTCGGCAGTCTCCATGTTGGCCCAGGCCAACAGCATGCCGAGAATGGCCCTGTCCCTGCTCGGCTAGTCGGTAATCACATCGCTTCAAGGCGACTTTCGGGCCGGGCTCCTCGTGGGTCCGGCCCATTGTTTTTATTGGCTAATTTTCAGCTCGCACCGTGGCATCAGGATTGCAAGCCATTTCATACCTAATGAAATGGGAAAAATATTCCGATTAAGGAAGCAGCCATGGCAGACAGCACGTATACATCAGGTTCTATCAACTTTACCGGCCTGGGCAACGGGACGGACTTCAACTCGCTCATCGATGGGCTTGTCGATGTTGAGAGGAGCCGTGTCACACGCCTTGAGAACTGGAAAGCCACCTGGGAAATCAAGAACGAGCAATTCCAGGAACTGAACACCCAGTTGCTCGGCCTGAAGACCACCCTGGAAGGCATGGACTCCCTGAACGAGTTCATGACCAAGGGCGTGTCCAGCTCCAACACAAACCTGCTCATGGCATCGGCCGACGCGGACGCTCTCGAATCCACCCACACCGTGGTCGTCAACCAGTTGGCCACCAACGACATCCTGATCACCAATTCCGGAGCCAGCTCACTGGACTCGGTCATCGCTTCCTCGGACACGACCTTCACCTTCTCCTATGGGGGGGAGTCCATCACCATCGACGACATCCATGCGGGCACGACCCTGGAAGGATTCGTCGATCTGATCAACAACCACCCGGACTCGAGAGGGATCATCCAGGCCTCGACCATCTTCGACGGCACGTCCTACCACCTGCAGCTGTCGGGCAAGGGATTGGGAGCGGACAATCAGCTGGTCATCTCCAACGCCGGTTCGCTGATGTTCGGCGCGGGCAGCTTCACCGAGACCCAGAATGCCCAGAACAGCCAGATTCGCGTAGACGGGTTCCCGGCCTCCAACGCGGGCTGGATCGAACGCGGCTCCAACACGGTCGACGACATCATTTCCGGCATCACCCTGGATCTCAAGGAGGCTTCTCCCAACTCGGTCATCAGCCTGACCGTGACCACGGATACCGAAGCCATCATGGACAACGTCACCTCCTTCGTGGAGTCGGTCAACGCCATCCGTTCCCAGATCATAGCCCTGACCAAGGTGGACGATACCAAGGGCGGCACCAGCACCGGAGGCAACTCGCTCACCGACACGTCCGAGACCAAGGGGTCCATCCTGACCGGCAACTACGGCATCGACATCATTTCCCAGAACCTGAAGAACATCACGGCGAATATCGGCATCGGCTTCACCCCCTGGGATACCGACACCTTGTCCGGAGACAAGTTTTCAGCCCTGTCCCAACTCGGCATCATGACCGACGCCCAGCAGGGATCGGCCACCTACGGCCTGTTGACCATCGACTACGACAAGCTGGACGAGGCGTTGCAGGACGACCCCACCGCCGTGGCCGAACTGTTCGCCCTGGAGCCCACCGGTGTCAGCCGGACAACGGATTTCACGTTCGACTCCCTGATCCAGGGAACCACCAAGCCGGGCGAATACGATATCGAGGTGGTCAGCGACGGCACGCAGATCGTCAGCGCGACCATCAACGGCGAGGAAGCCGCGGTATCGGGATGGGAGATCACCGGACTGTCCGGCGACGCGCTGGGTATGGCCGTCCGGCTGAACAACACCGCAGCCGGTACCTACAGCGGCAAGATGGCGATCAAGACGGGCAAGGCCACCGAAATGATCAATGAATTGACGGAACTGACCAAGCCGTACAACAAATTTACCTTTGAAGGCGGTCCCCTTGCGGTCTTGCAAAACAACTATGGCGACATCATGGACTCCATTGATGACAAGATCGCCTATGAAGAGACCCGGATCGAAAAACTTGAACGCAACCTGCGCTTGAAGTATTCGCGCCTCGACACGTTGCTGGGACAATACCAGCTTCAGCAGGGGCAACTTGAAGCGGCATTGGCACAGCTTGAATAGCAAGGAGTAATTGATGGCCAACCCAGCGAAGGCATACCTGGCGACCCAGATCGAAACCACCACCCAGGGGGAACTCCTCCTCATGCTCTATGAGGCGGCGATCAAATTCCTCAAACGGGCGAAGCGGGAAATCGACAACAGGGACTATGCCAAAAAGGGCATCTACATATCCAAGGCCATGGCGATCATCCATGAGCTGTCAGAAAGTCTGAACAAGGAAAAGGGAGGGGATATCACTCCCAAGCTTGGACAGCTGTACATGTTCTGCACCTCTCAGTTGGTCAAGGCCAACATCCGTCTGGACAACAAGATGATCGACGACGTCATCAAGATCCTGGACGGCTTGCGCTCGGCCTACGCCCAAATCGTGCCTATCCACGACGGCAAGGCGGCCCCCGGCGACACCGTTTCCAAGAGCGCGCCGCAGGCCGCTCCGGTACCGCAGACTCCGCAGGCACCGCCGGTCCTGAACGTGCAGACTCCCCCGGCTCAGCCGCAGACCGCGCCCAAGGCAAAGCCTAAGCCTGCAACCAAGGCCGCACCAGCCGAGCCTGCCGCCCCTGCCCCGCTGCGCACCGGGGCCTCGGCCGCCAAATTCCGCGCGGCCAACGCGTACAACAACGCCAACCGATGATTCCCCGGCCCCGAAAGGGGCCGGTTTTCTTTGCGGCGCACACCAACCGCTTTTATTCAATCATGGACGGACATTTACAACACATGCGGCATGTGTCACCTTTCCGCCATGATTGAACCCCCTGTCCGCGTGCTCCACGTGATCAAATCCCTGAGTCTGGGCGGCACGGAGAAGGTCATGCAGCTCTTCGTGACCAACCTCGATCAGTCCAGGTTCACCCCGGCGGTCTACAGCCGGATGAACGGCGTGCGCGCCGCCCAGATACGCACGGCGGGCGTGGACACCTTCATCGGGGGCGACCTGCTCGGCGTGCTCGACCGCTTCAAACCGGACATCGTGCACGTACACCGCGCGGGATGGCCCGAACCGGACCTGCTCAAACCCATCAAGCGCGCCCGCGTACCCGTGGTGGTGGAGACCAACGTCTTCGGCCGCCACGACCCCAGCCCGCAGGCCGAGATAATCGACCACACCCTGTTCGTCTCGCGCTTTTGCCTGGACCGCTTCATCAAGGTCACGGGCATCGGCCCCGACCCGGACCGCTATTCATACCTGTACAATCCCGTTGACACCGACCTGTTCGCCAGGATGGCCAGACAGGACCGGGATTTCACCAGGCCCGTGGCAGGGCGTATCTCACGGCCCGACCCTGGCAAATGGTCACGCCTCGCCCTGGACTTTCTGCCCCTGCTCGTGCGCGAGGTGCCGGACTTCCGCTACTTCATCATCGGCGGCATTCCCGAGGCCGAGGAGTACGTGCGCACACACGGCCTGCAGGGACACGTCCTGTTTCGCGAACAGGTCCGTACGGACTCTGAGATCGCCTCCTTTCTGAACGGGGTTTCGGTCCTTGCCCACGCCAACGACACGGGCGAGTCTTTCGGACTGGTCATTGCCGAGGCCATGGCCTGCGGCCTGCCCGTAGTCACCCACCCGAGCGAGGGGCTGCGTGACAACGCCCAGCTCGAACTGGTGGACCACGGCGTCACCGGGCTTGTGGCAAACAGCGGGGAGGAGTATGCAATGGCCCTCAAGTATCTGTTTTCCCATCCCGATGAAGCTCGACGCATGGGGAAGGCCGGTCAGGAAAAGGCCGCACGCCTGTTCCGCATGCAGGATATCGCCCGGAAACTCGAAGCCGTGTACCTGGAACTGCTCCGACGCAAAGGAATCCGCAATGAACAATAGATTGATTGAAGCATATACCGCCGCCGTTCTTGAATTCGACTTCCAGAATGCGGCTCCGGCCTCGCTCCCGCCCGCATCCGATGCTGCCGAAGTGGCCGCCTTTGCCGAACGCTCTCTGCGCATCCTCGAAAAGAGCCGGGGCGAGACCCTGGTTCTCTTCGGCCTGGGCAATGGAGAACACGCGCTGGCCCTGGCCGCAGGGCTGCCCGAAACCGCCAGACTGGTGGTCTGTGAAACCGACCCGGCTACGGCGCGCGCCTTTCTGGCCGCCAATCCCATGTGGAATGCTCCGGATGCGAGGACGGTTGTTCTGGCCGACACTTCGCCCTGGGCGCAGCTCTATATCCTGGCCATGAGCGGCATCAGCCCGGACAAGGCGGCCCTGGCCCTGAACCCGTCTCTGTCCGAGGAGACCCGCGGGGCATACCGCAATCTCCAGCGACTGTTCATGAACGCCAAGCCCCACCAGGCCATCAACAGCTCATACCTGAGCCATGTCGGCGTTCAGGCCCCGGACCTGTCCGTGGGCGTGATCCTGGCTCCGGACGAGCCCGGGCTCGATGAATTTTTCGCCCAGTTTCCGGACTGGGTCCGCGAAGTGGTGGTCCTCTGGGACGCCGAACAAGCGCCCGGCCGCGACTTCGCCTGCGCCGCGCCCATTCGCCAACTGGCCCATCCCCTGGACGACTTCGCCAGCCAGCGCAATCGCATGCTCGACGGGTGTACCGGTGACTGGGTCCTGTACCTGGACGGCGATGAACGGTTCAGCGAGGATGTCTGGGGGCTGCTCCCGGCCTGCCTGCTGGTGAAAAGACTCACGGCCTGCTGGTTCCCGCGCATGACCCTGTACCCGGACGAGACCCGCTGCAAAGCGGGCTACGGTCTGTGGCCCGACCTGCAGCTCAGGCTCTTCCGCAACGAGGAAGGCGTGCGCTTCACCCGGCCCGTGCATGAGCGGCTCACCGGGGTCGAGGGCCGCACGGCCCTGGTTCTGGACGCGCCCATCCTGCATTACAGCCGACTGACCAAATCCCCGGAAGCCCTGGCAGCCAAGCTCAAGCGGTTCGACGCGGCCTCGGGTGGCGGCATCAGCCACGTGCTCAGCGACGATTACCCGACCATCGCCCGCGATCTTCTGTCCGAAGCGACCTTTCTGGTAGGCTCCCTGTCCATGCTTTTGCTGGAGGAAAACCCGGCCTGAGGGTGCATCCCGTTGCAGACCGCTTGATTCTGACCTACAAAATGTATACGACCGATCATCGATCGATATTCATGTCCTTCAAGGAAAGACAATGCAGATAATATGTCCCGAATGCAGGTTCACCCGCGAGGTGGACGAGAGCAAGATACCCGCCCGCTCCCAGGTGGCGACCTGCCCCAAATGCCAGACCAAGTTCAAGTTCCGCGATTTGCCGGATGAAGACTTCCTCATCGACGAACCCGAAACGCCCAGCGAACCGGCTCCCCGGACCGAAGCCAAGGCCGAACCGGCGGTGCGCAACACCGCAGAGCCCAGGATGAAGCACAGAGCCCCGCCCGTCATCGGGAGCGGCCTGCGCAAGAACGATTCGTCCCGTCCCGAACAGGCCGACGAGCCCAAGGACAAGGCCTTTCCTGGCCTGCCCGATGAAGAGGACAACGGCGACGGGCTGTGGCAACGGCTGCACACCATGACTCCGCCCGAGAAGCCCCGCGCCGCCGGGGACGACCGCTACGAGGAGCCGGAGGACGCGCCCTACGACGAGCATTACGGCGACGCCGACGACCAGCGGCACAATGCCTATCAGGATCAGGAGCCCGTACCCGGCTGGACCGGCGAATTCAACGAGGATTTCCCGGACCCCATGCAGTCCGATTTCGCGGCCGGCGACGACTCCGAAGAGGCTCCCATGCAGGTGCCGCCGCCGTTCGAGCAGCTGGACCGCTACGGCTTCTTCCACGGCCTGTTTCTGACCCTGAAGCTGGTCCTGATCTCGCCGCGCCTGTTCTTCTCGGTCATGCCCGTGGGCAACGGGCTGTCCAAACCCCTGACCTTCGCCATTCTGGTCTCCATGATCCAGACCGTGGTCCAGTACGCCTGGGGCATAGTCGGCCTGACTCCGGGCATGGACGTCACGGCGCAGGGTCTCCAGGCCGTCCCTTACGACGCCACCAATGGGCTGTTCGAGCTGCTGCTCACTCCGGCCATCGTGGCCCTGTCACTGTTCGCCATCTCCGGGTTCTATCACCTCATTCTCAGCGTGCTGAAATCCAGCAACAAGGGATTTGAGGGATCGTTCCGGGCCGTGGCATACGCCTACGCACCCATGATGACCGGGATCATCCCCATGTTCACCGCCAACTTCATGGCGGGCTGGATGCTGTTCAACGCGATCTGGGGATTGGTCCTGACCGCCATCGGTTTGAAATACATTCACAAGGCCAGCTACACCAAGATCGTGGCAGTACTCCTGATTCCCTTCCTGCTGGGCATGATCGCGGCTGTGATGATGATGCGGGGCCAGGTGCCGACCGTCTAGGGAGCGTCCATGATCGGATGGTTCAAACGCAAAGTCGAGACCTACAAGGCCCACCGCAAGCTGGCGCGCCAGACCGACCCGCGCGCCTTCAAACAGATGGCCATGGAGATTCGCGACCTCGCCCTGCTCGCCTCGCAGCTCAACCCGAGGGAGCGGGACATCCACAAACTCATCCGCAGCGTCATCGTCGAGATGGAGCGGCTTTCGGAACTGGCCGACCGGCCAGAATTCCGAAAGCTCTCCACCGGCAAGAAGCTGCTCCTGCGCCAGGGGCTCCAGGAGTCCCGCGAGCAGCTTCTCGAATCCATCGAGTCCGCTCCCTCGCCCACACAGACCCTCCAGTAGATTCACCGGCATACATATTGCTTTGATCCCGCCAAGGATTCCGGCCCCGTCGCAAACCCGGCGGGAGGCTCCGGGCGGTTTCAACCATCAGCCGGTGAATGACATGAAAAAAGCTCTACTTTTCAGCCTGTTGCTGACCATGGCCGCGTGCTCGCACGTGAGCTTCTCCCTGACCGACCAGACCAAGGTCTACACGGACGCGCCCGTCAGGAAATCGGCACTCCAGGTTTCGGTCCACCCCAAGGGCAGGCAGTACACACCCCTGACCGCCTATTTCCACCCGTTCATCATCCAGCAGGAAAACGCGGACCATGCTGCCCTGTCCGCTTCGTTCACGCAGATTTTCTACAGCGCCTGGACCGAGGAGCGCCTGTTCTCGACCATGGAACTGGCACAGGGCTACGGGTATCAGGGGTATTCCTCGGCTCTGGAATCCGCCAGACGACGCGGCGCGGACCTGCTGGTCATCGGCAGGGTCCCCTATTTTTATGACGGAACCACCCTGGACGACTCGGCTGTGACCATTCAGGTGGACGTGTACGCAGCGGGTAGCGGTACCCTGCTGTGGACCATGCTCCAGTCCGCGAGCATCGAACAGCGCAACCCGGACGACTACGTTGTCGTGCTCCATGAAACGCGCATGTCCCACAGCCCGTTCAACCAGATCATCCGGGCCATCGCCAAGGACATGGCTGTGCCGCTCAAGGGCTGGCTGCCAGACCCGGATGCGAACTATCCCTATGCCTCCACCCCCGAAGGGGTGAAGACCGGACTCACGGGCGTTCCCGCAACAGGTGCGCAAGGCATGGACCTGCCGCCCGATGCCGCGTCCTCTACGATGGCACCGACCAACGGCGCACAGGCTACGCAGGGCGGCGCGGAGAACGGAGCCGACAAGCCCAAAACGGCAGGCGACGGGACTCCCCGGCCCGACGTCTCCGGGGTTGACCTGAACATCCAGTTCGACTTCGACAAGGCGACCATCAAACCCGATTCGCTCGCCGTGCTGGACGCCCTGGGTGAAACCCTCAACTCCCCCGAGTTCAAGGGACGCGGCATCGTGGTCGGCGGCCACACCGACGCTTCGGGAAATGCCCAATACAATCTTCAGCTCTCCAAACAACGGGCCGATTCGGTAAAAGCGTACCTGGTGGACAAGTGGAAAATCGATCCTGATCTTATCCAGGCCGTTGGTTTCGGAAAATCCCGCCCTCTGACTCAAGGGACCACAGCCGCGGATCAACAGCGAAACCGCAGGGTTGAGGTCCGGCTGGCCGATCCGGCCATGTAATGCACCCTTGACTTTACGAGAATAATTCTTATCTTCGCCTACAGGGGCGTGAGAGGGGGCCATTTCTGGCCTCTTTTTTCGTCTTTTACACAGCCCATTTTGTGTGCTACCTGAGAGACCTTCATATCACCTGAGAGGTATATTAATGATAGGCATTTCCAAATTGTACTGCGGCGCCGTGGAAGCGTCCGACGCCTTGCGTTACAACCGTGAATCCGGGCAGCTGCCGTCCCATCTGCTTCAATTTTCAAAAGATAAAAAGCCGGTAGTGGTCTGGAACATGACCCAGCGGTGCAACCTCAAGTGTGTGCACTGTTACGCCCACGCCGTGGACCCCAGCACACATGAGGACCCCATTTCCACCGAAAAGGCCAAGGAGATGATCGACGATCTGGCCCAGTTCGGCGCACCGGTCCTGCTTTTCTCCGGCGGCGAGCCCCTGGTCCGCGAGGACCTGGTGGAACTGGCCAAGTACACCACCGCCAAGGGGATGCGCGCCGTCATCTCCACCAACGGCACCCTGATCACCAAGGCCAAGGCCCGCGAGCTCAAGGAAGTCGGTCTGTCCTACGTGGGTATCTCCATCGACGGTAACGAGGAAGTCCACGACAAGTTCCGTGGCGTCAAAGGTTCCTACAAGAAGGCCCTCCAGGGCGTCGAGAACTGCAAGGCCGAAGGCCTCAAGGTCGGCCTGCGCTTCACCATCAACAAGCGCAACGCCGTGGAGATTCCCCACCTGTTCGACCTTATCGAGCAGATGGACATCCCGCGCATCTGTTTCTACCACCTGGTCTACTCCGGTCGTGGTTCCGAGCTGATCAACGAGGATCTGGACCATCAGGAGACCCGCGATGTGGTCAACCTGATCATGGACCGCACCCGCGCTCTGTTCGACAAGGGCCTGCCCAAGGAAGTCCTGACCGTGGATAACCACGCCGACGGCCCCCTGGTCTACTACCGCCTGCTCAAGGAAGACCCCGAACGCGCCAAGGAAGTGCTCGAGCTGCTCAAGTGGAACGAGGGCAACTCCTCGGGCCGCGGCATCGGCTGCATCTCCTGGGACGGCAAGGTCCACGCTGACCAGTTCATGCGTCACCACACCTTCGGCAACGTTCTGGAGCGGCCCTTCTCCGAGATCTGGACCGATGAGAACATCGAGCTCCTGCACAAGCTCAAGGACAAGCGCCCCCATGTGGGCGGCCGCTGTGCCGGTTGCCGCTTCCTGAACATCTGCGGCGGCAACTTCCGCGCCCGCGCAGAAGCCTACTACGACGACTTCTGGGCACAGGACCCCGCCTGCTACCTCACCGACGAAGAAATCACCGGCGAGAAGCTGTAAACAGTCCATTCCAAGGCCGGGACCTCCTCCATCAAGACGGGGTCCCGGCCTTTATTCCCTTCGTTCCACGACGCTCCCGGTATCGGACACAAATTGTTGCACCAACTTGCGGGATGGGCGCGGACAGGTATAGTAGTAGTCAAACTGAATCTCTTTCCTGGAGCGGATACATGATACCCACAGATTTCTATCGCGGCCGCAGGCTGCGGACCTCGGCAGCCATGCGTGAACTGGTGCGCGAACACGCCGTCACGGCCAACGACCTGGTCATGCTCTATTTCGTCATCGACACCGACGACGAGGATTTCAAGAAGGAAATCCCGTCCATGCCCGGCCAGTTCCAGCTCTCCCTCAAGCAGCTGGAGATCAAGATTGCCGAGGCCGTGGATAATGGGCTCAAGGCGCTGATGCTCTTCGGCATCCCCAGAGCCAAGGACGAGATGGGTTCCGGAGCCTACGACGACAACGGGATCATCCAGAAGGCCATCCGCATGATCAAGAACCGCTGGCCCGAGATGATCGTCCTGGCCGACACCTGCCTGTGCGAGTACACCTCCCACGGCCACTGCGGCGTGGTCAAAAACGAGTACGTCCAGAACGACCCCACCCTGAACCTGCTGGCCCGCACCGCCGTGTCCCAGGCCAAGGCCGGAGCCGACATCATCGCCCCGTCCGACATGATGGACGGCCGCGTTGCCGCCATCCGCGCCGCACTGGACGAAGAAGGCTTCATCAACGTTCCGATCATGTCCTACGCGGTCAAATACGCCTCGTCCTTCTACGGCCCGTTCCGCGAGGCTGCCGAGGGCGCGCCCAAGTTCGGCGACCGCAAGACCTACCAGATGGACCCGCCCAACGTGCGCGAGGCCATGCGCGAAGCGGCTGCCGACCTGGATGAGGGCGCCGACTTCCTGATGGTCAAGCCCGGCCAGCCATACCTGGACATCGTCCGACTAGTCCGAGACAATTTCGACACCCCGGTGGCCGTCTACCAGGTCAGCGGGGAATACGCCATGATCAAGGCCGCCGCCCTCAACGGCTGGGTCGACGAACAGTCCATTGTCATGGAATCCCTGGTCGGCTTCAAGCGGGCTGGCGCGGATCTGATTCTGTCCTACTTCACCGAAGACGTACTCAAGGTATTGAAATAATATGAGCGAACATCCCAAAGGCCACCCCGGCTCCATGACCGGCTGTCCGCCCGAAGGCCACCCCGGCGGTCATCCCCACGGCAAGATGCACCCCGGCGCGGAACACGCGCCCAAGAAGTACCTCGACGACGGCGTTACGCCCATCTGTCGGCTCATCGCCTGGGAAGTGACCCGGTCCTGCAACCTGGCCTGCAAGCACTGCCGGGCCGAAGCGCACCCCGAACCCTACGAGGGCGAACTGTCCACCGCCGAGGCCAAGGCGCTCATCGACACTTTCCCGGACGTGGGCTCTCCGATCATCATCTTCACCGGCGGCGAGCCCATGATGCGGGCCGACGTCTACGAGCTGATCGCCTACGCCAAGGGCAAGGGCATGCGCTGCGTCATGGCCCCCAACGGCACGCTGATCACCCCGGAGACCGCCCAGAAGATGAAGGACGCGGGCATCGAACGCTGCTCCATCTCCATCGACGCGCCCGAGGCCGCCCAGCACGACGAGTTCCGTGGCGAACTCGGCGCGTTCGACGCCTCCATGCGCGGCATCCAGTATCTCAAGGATGTGGGCATCGAGTTCCAGATCAACACCACGGTGACCAAGAACAACCTGCATCTCTTCAAGGACATCTTCAATCTCTGCGAAAAGATCGGCGCGTCCGCGTGGCACATCTTCCTGCTCGTGCCCACAGGACGGGCCGTTGAGCTCGGAGCCGAGGTCATCACCGCCGAAGAGTACGAGGACGTGCTCAACTGGTTCTACGACTTCCGCAAGACCACCAATATGCAGCTCAAAGCCACCTGCGCGCCCCACTACCACCGCATCCTGCGTCAGCGGGCCAAGGAGGAAGGCGTCCCGGTCAACTTCGAGAACTTCGGCCTGGACGCGGTCTCCCGCGGCTGCCTGGGCGGCATCGGCTTCTGCTTCATCTCCCACCGGGGCCAGGTCCAGCCGTGCGGCTACCTGGAACTGGACTGCGGCAACGTCCGCGACATCCCCTTCCCGGACATCTGGAAGAAATCACAGCAGTTCCTCAACCTGCGCAACCCCGAAGTCTACGACGGCAAGTGCGGCCACTGCGAATACGAAAAGGTCTGCGGCGGCTGCCGCGCCCGCGCCCAAACCATGAAGGGCCACTATTTGAAAGAGGAGCCTCTGTGCTCCTACACCCCGAAAAAAAAGCCGAAGGCGTAAGCCTCCGGCGGCCGGGGGAAGGGAGGGAAAAACCCTTTGAAAAGGGTTCTTCCCTCCCTTCCCCCGGACCCCCATCCCTCCCTTTTCCTAAACTTTTTGTGCCGCTTCGCGGAGGACGGGGGATGTCCTCAGGTTGAAAGACTTGACCTAAGGTTGTTTTTTGAAAGAGAATTCACCGCGACCGGACGCAGCCGCCGAAGGCGCGACAAAAAGTTTTGAAAGGGAGTCCAGAGGGAAAACTTTTTCAAAAGTTTCCCCTCTGGCCGCCGGAGGCATCCTTCATGGACAATTACGACAAGCAGATACTCGACATCATCCAGTCCCATTTCCCGCTCGCTTCCCGTCCCTACGAGGAAGTCGGCAAACAGGTGGGCTTGACCGAAGCCGAGGTACTGGAACGGATACGGGCCATGAAGGAATCCGGACTGATCCGGCGCATGGGGGCGAACTTCACGTCCCAGGCGTTGGGTTGGCAGTCCACCCTGTGTGCGGCCAGCGTTCCCGAGGACAAGCTCGACGAGTTCGTGGCCGAGGTGAACAAGCACGACGGGGTGACGCACAACTATCTGCGTGAGAACGAGTTCAACGTCTGGTTCGCGCTCATCGCCCCGGACATGGACGCCGTGGAAAGCATCCTGGCCTCGATCACCGCAGCCACGGGCATCAAGGTCCTCAATCTCCCGGCGGACAAGCTGTTCAAGATCAAAGTCGATTTCAAGATGGACAAGTAGGAGGCCCCAGGGCCATGCACAAGCTGTACAAGATTCTGCTTCTGGGCCTGGCCGCCGGCATCCTTAACGCCATCCCCATGGTCTTTTTATCCAGCGCATGGCAGCCGGTGGTCGCCACCCTGCTTCACTGGCTGGGCCTGAGCATTGTCATCGCCTATGCGCGCATGCCGTTGGAAAGCTGGGCAACAGGCATGCTCATCGCAATACTGACCTCTCTGCCCGTGGGCATCCTGCTCCACCCGGACAGCGTCCTGGGAGTGCTTCAGGTTCTCGGCTTCGCCCTGGTCCTGGGCGGCCTGCTCGGTTTCACCGCCGAACGGCTCGTTGCCGAGCAGCCGTAGACTCGCTAGCTAGCGAGCGCTCAGGTCGAGCCTCCCGTCCAGGGAATATTTACCCACGATTTCGCAATAGCGGCTTTTCCCGTTGGCCTCCGTCTTCCGCAACGTATCGAGGCAGGATTGCAGCTTGTCGACCACCTTATCATCTACGTCCCGATTCAGCGCCATATAGAGATCGTCCCTGACCAGGACATGAACCATCTCGTATTCTTCCAGATCAAACCCGAGTTCCTGTATGACCGTGAAGGCCAGAATTTCGGACTGAGCGATCATGTCCACCCGTCCCGCCTCAAGCATGCGAATCTGTGAGGCGGCGTTGGATACCTTGGCCAATTGGGACGAAGACAGGCCATATAAACGCTGGACCTCATCAGACGGGGCCGACCCTCGCACGACGGCGATTCTGTAGCGGGACAAATCCGTATTCCTGTCCACGGTCAGTTTGGAGGATTTCCTGGCGATCAACCCTATGGGGATAACGGCCAGCGGCCCGACCCATTTGAAAAGCCCTTCACGCACCGGTGTACGCGCCAGGCTGAAGAGGGCCGTGTTCGGGGTGGTCAGGACCGTCTGGTAGGCCCTGGCCCAGTTTATGTGCCGAATATCGGCGTCGTTCACGGGCATTCCCGCCATATCCAGAATGGCCCGGTCAAGGTCGACTGACAAACCGGTAAATCTGCCGCTCTCGTCCGTATAGGTATAGGGCGGCACGTTGGCGGTATAAAAAGTCAGCCCACCGCACAGACCGGCGGTCGGGACGCAAAGGATGACGAGCAGAGCCAGCAATGACCCCATTACTATACGCATACGGTGCGAGATCTCCTTTTCGGGGTTTATCCAGTGACGCTATGATTCAAAAACGCTCAAAAGCGGGTGCGGTTCGGAAAAGGGCCGGGTTCACTCGGCATCGGTCTCCCCGGACACTTCAGCCTCGGCGCCTCCGAAAAACTTTTCCCGCAACCGGTCATACGGACTCGTCCCTGACGCATCCACTTGTTTGAACCGGTCCAGAGCCGACTGGAGCCGACGGATCAGTTTGTCATTCGTGCTCTTGTTGAACCCGAAATATATCTGCAACGGCTCGAACCGGTAAACGATACGGTAGTTCTCCGTATCCATGCCCTCATCGTCCATCAGGGTGTTGGACGCGCCCACGGCCTGGACAATCACATCGACCCTGCCCTCCCGAAGCATTCTGAGCTGGGCGGGAATACCGCTGAGCATGATGAGATTTTGCCAGATTTCGGGAACGGCCTTGATCAGGACGCGGTATGGCGCCGTGTTGCGGACCATGCCGATGCTGTACTTTTTCAAGTCGCTCACCTTCTTGACCACTACGTGAGAATCCTTGGCCGCGAAAACGCCTATGGGAAGCGTGTCCATCGGTCCAACCCACTTGAAACGATCAACCCGCTCCGGAAGTTTGGCCAGTACGAGCAGCGAGGTCCCGGCCACCACCTCGACCTCGTGGACGGCCCGTGCCCAATTCATCACCTTGATGTCTGAAGGCGCGAAATGCTCTCCGACTTCGTCCATCAAATGCCCCATCAGCTCCACAGCGAACCCGGTTGGCGGACTGTCTTCGTGCAACACGGCATAGGGCGGCAGCGCATCGACGTAGAATTGGACATGGTCTGCCCGGGCCGTACCGGTCGATACGAGAAAGAGCAGCCCCCAAAAAAAGAGGAAGAAGGGAAGTATTTTGAGCTTGAGGATAGCCATAGAGTACGCCTACAGCATTTTCAACAAAGGCAAAATGATAAATTTGTCCCCGGCCGGGCCGACAAGCTTGAAAGACTTGCGGTCCAAACCGCGAGCAGGTACACCTTTGCCAGCAAAACCACCAAGCGGAGCGACGCGAATGATACTTTCCCCCTCCATGCTCTCCTCGGATTTCGCCAACATAGAAACCGAGCTGAAAGCCCTGGAAGCCGCAGGCCTGTCCTGGGTCCATCTGGACGTCATGGACGGCATGTTCGTGCCCAACATCACCTTCGGGCCGCCGATCATCAAGGCCATGCGTGCCAAGTCCAAACTCTTTTTCGACTGCCACCTGATGATCGAGGACCCGGGCCGGTACATCGGCGAATTTGTCGATGCCGGGGCAGACCTGATCTGCGTTCACGCAGAGGCGTGCACCCACCTGGAGCGGGTCTGCGCACAGATCGCCGAGGCCGGAGCCAAGCCCGCAGTGGCGCTGAACCCGCACACCTCGCCCGAAACCATCCGCTATCTCCTGCCCCAGCTGTACATGGTGTTAGTCATGTCCGTGAATCCTGGGTTTGGCGGGCAGAAGTTCATCCCGTTCTGCCTGGACAAGGTCCGCGATCTCAAAAAGATGATCGACGAGGCCGGAGCCGAGACCCTGATCCAGATCGACGGCGGCGTGACCCTGGACAACGCGCGCGAGCTGACAGAAGCGGGCGTGGATGTCCTCGTGTCCGGCTCGGCATTCTTCAAGTATCCGCCCTACGGTGAACGACACAAGGCGTTTCAGGACGCCTGCGGGTAACCAAACATCAACGGGGCTGTCCGCAGCCCCTTTTCTTTGAGCGACGCCATGGCCCTGGTCAGTTTACGAGATATATCGATCAATTTCACCGGCACGGTACTGCTGGACAAGGTGTCCATGCAGATCGAGCCGGGCGAGCGCGTGTGCCTGCTCGGCCGTAACGGCGAAGGCAAGTCCACACTGCTGTCCATCATCGAGGGCATTACCCCGCCGGACACGGGTTCCGTGGACTATCAGCGCGGCTGCCGAGTGGCCATGCTCCCCCAGGAAGTCCCCCAGACTCTGGAGGGCACGGTCTACGACATTACGGCCAAGGGGTTGGGCGAGGTTGGCGAACATCTGGCCGCCTACCATGACGCAGCCCGCGCCCTGGCCGAATATCCGGACCCGGGGCAGGATCTGGTGGATCGACTCGAGAACGCCCAGCACGCCCTGGAAGACGCCGGCGGCTGGCCGCACCACCAGACCATCGAAACCGTGCTCTCGCACCTCAAGCTCGACGGCGACGACCTTTTTTCCTCCCTTTCCGGCGGCACCAAACGCCGCGTGCTCCTGGCCCGCGCCCTGGTTTCCGGCCCGGAACTGCTCATCCTGGACGAGCCCACCAACCACCTGGACATCGACTCCATCTCCTGGCTTGAGGACTTCCTGTTGCGCCAAAACGCGGCCCTGCTCTTCGTCACCCATGACCGCGCCTTCCTGCGCAGGCTAGCCACGCGCATCGTGGAGCTGGACCGTGGACGACTGACCAGTTGGGAATGCGACTACGAGACCTATCTCGAACGCAAGGATGAAGCTCTGTCTGCGGAGGCCAAGCAGAACCACAACTTCGACCGCAAGCTGGCCGAGGAGGAAACCTGGATCCGTCAGGGCATCAAAGCCCGGCGCACCCGAAACATGGGCCGTGTCCGGGACCTGCGGAAGATGCGCGCGGAACGGAGCGCACGACGGGAGCGCGTGGGCTCGGTGAAGATGGTCATTCAGGAGGCTGAACGCACGGGCAAGCTCGTCATCGAAGCCAAGGACCTCTGTTTCGGGTTCGATGACAAAGCCCTGATCGCGGACTTCTCCACCACCGTCATGCGCGGAGACAAGGTCGGCCTCATCGGCCCCAACGGCGCGGGCAAGACCACTCTGCTGAAAATCCTGCTCGGCGAGTTAACGCCGCAGTCCGGCAGCGTGCGCCACGGAGTGAACCTCCAGATCAACTATTTCGATCAGCTGCGCCTCCAGCTCGATGAGACCCGTTCGGCCCGCTACAACGTCGCCGAGGGCAACGACTTCGTGGACATCAACGGCAACCGCCGCCACGTCATGTCCCACCTCAAGGATTTCCTGTTCACCCCGGACCGGGCCAAGGTCCCTGTCAGCGTGCTGTCCGGCGGCGAGCGCAACCGGCTCTTGCTGGCCAAGCTGTTCACCAGACCGTCCAACGTCCTGGTCATGGACGAACCGACCAACGACCTGGATGCCGAGACCCTGGATCTTCTGGAAGAGCTGCTCATGGACTACCCCGGCACCCTGCTGCTGGTCAGCCACGACCGCGACTTCCTGAACAATGTGGTCACCTCGTCCATAGCCTTCGAGGGCAATGGCCGGGTGGCCGAGTACGTGGGCGGCTATGACGACTGGCTCAGGCAACGCCCGGCCACGGCGCCCGCCCCGGTCAAGGCGTGTAAGCCCAAAGCCGAACCCGAATCCGCCCCCCGGAAAGCGGCACCGGCCAAGCGCAAGCTGAGCTACAAGGAAAAGTTCGAGCTGGAGAAGAAACGAGAGGAACTCAAGGCCATGCCCGCCCGAATAGAGACGCTGGAAACCGAACTCGGCGCACTGCAGGAGCGCATGGGATCTGCCGATTACTACAAGAATTCCGGTGAAGTAATGGCCGACGATCAAAAACGGTTGGAAACCCTTGAGTCCGACCTTGAAATCGCCTATGAGACCTGGGAAGAACTCGAAACTGCCCTTGAGGGCGTGGAGCTGGATTGATCATGAAAGGCCTGACAATACGCCACGCGGACATGGACGACCTGCCTGCCTGCCATACCATTGAGGTCAATTGCTTCCCCCCTGCCGAAGCGGCCTGGGCAAGCAGCCTGCGCAACCGTATCGAAATGTACCCCGAGGGGTTCCTGGTCGCCGAGTGGGAAGGCAAGGTGGTCGCTCAGGTGAACTCGGGTTCCACCGACAAGGACGACATCACGGACGAAGAGTTCAAGCAACTCATCGGGCACGACCCCGAAGGCCGCCATCTGGTCATCTTCTCCCTGTCCGTGCATCCGAATTTTCAAAAGCGCGGCATCGCCAGAAAGCTGCTGACCAACTTCATCGAACACGCCGGCGACATGGGCAAAGACGACATCATGCTGCTGTGCAAGGAAGACCTTCTGCCCTTCTACACCCGCTTCGGTTTCACGGACGACGGCCTGTCCGCGTCAACCCACGGCGGCGTGGCCTGGCACGCAATGAGCCTGGACCTGCAGGACTGAGCCCGCTAGTACGCAATGAAAAAGGCTGCCGGAAATAATCCGGCAGCCTTTTTTTCGTCTTGAACGTTGGGGTGAATCACCACCCCTTGGATTTGAGGATATCGTTGACCTTTTTCTCGGTCTTCTTTTCCACGATGACCATCTTCTTGGCCTGCGCCTTCTTGATCTTGTCGGTCAGGGCGTCGATATCCGCGGGCTTTTCCATGAAGTCCATGGCACCAAGCTTCATGGCCTGGATGCCCGCTTCCAGAGTGGCCTGACCCGTGAGCAGTATGACCTGCATGTCAGGGTTGGACTTGCGGATGATCTTGAGCATGTCGATACCGTTCATGTCCGGCATCTGCAGATCCAGCACGATGGCGTCGAAATCGCCGGAATTGATCGCGCTGACCGCGGTGTTGGCGTTTTCAGCCGTGGTCACATCCATGCCCCGGATCTCCATCCGTTCGGACAGGGCCTCGAGGAATTCCACTTCATCATCGATAAGCAGTACTTTTTCTGCCATTTTGTCTTCTCCGATCAGGTATGAATGTTGTCTTACGCGGGAGCGCCCTTGTCCGCAAGCAGCAACTGGCTGGCCCCGGTCTTTTCGTCCACCGTCACGCGGGCGTTCATGGCCCGTGCCTGGTCGGCAAACGGTTCGTCATCCTTCAGCGGTGCATCCTTTCCGGGTACGGAAAGGGAGAACGATGCGCCGCCGCCATCGGGGCGGACGCTGACGGCCAGCGTGTCGCCCGGTTGCATGGAATCGAAGGCCGCCACTATTGAGGAGTGCAGCAGCCGCGTCAGATCAAAGGGACAGGCGACCATGGAAACGGGCTCGCTCTCGCCCATGGTCAATTTGATCTGGCGCATATCGGCGAAACGTGAGGTCAAACCGGCCGCCAGCCTAAGGGCCTCGACAAGGTCCACTTCCCGGCGGTCCTCATCGGTGGAATGGGCGAACGCATTCATGTTCTTGACGATGGCGTCACCGCGTTTGATCTGGCCCTGGATGGAATTGGCCGCGCTCTTGAGCCGCTCGGGTTGGAGGGGCATCCCCCGTTCGGCCATGAGCGTAAAATCCTCGATCAGACCGGCCGCCTCATTGATCACGGCGAACACGTTCTTGATCTCGTGGGAAACGGACGCGCTGATCCGTCCGAAAAATCGCAGTCCCTCACGGGTTTCGCATTGGGTCCGGCTCATTGAGTCTCCTTTGCGGTTACGCCGCCACCTTGCGGATCAGGGCCACGAGGTCCTCGAGCTGGATGGGCTTGATAAGGTAGTTGCAGCCCGCGGCGCAGCCCGCCTTGAAATCCGCTTCCGAACCGTGGCCGGACAGGAAGATGAACTTCATGTCCGGATGTCTTTCCGCCAGCAGTTCCATCAGCTCCAGACCACTCAGCCTGGGCATCTTCATGTCCAGAACGGCCACGTCGTACTGGGTCTCTTCGGCCATGGCCAGAGCCGATTCCCCGTTGTCCGTCCAGTCCGCGTCCACGTCCCGGAAACCGAGCCGTTCGGCCATGGCGGAGACCAGTTCCACTTCATCGTCTACCAGCAGTACTTTCATTTTATGCCTTGTCCGTCTTGTCTTCGGTCTTGTTCCCCTTGAGGGGCATGATAATCGTGAAGGTCGTGCCCACGCCCACCTTGCTTTCCACGGCCATGGTACCGCCCAGCTCCTGAACCAGCCCATAGGTGATGGACAGTCCCAGACCGGTGCCGCCGACCTTTTTCTTGGTCGAGAAGAACGGGTCGAAGATGCGCTTGATGTCCGCTTCCGGGATACCGCACCCGTCGTCACCCACAGCGAAGACCAACTGCTCGCCGTCGGTTTCCCTGGCCGAGATGGACAAATGCCCGCCGTCGTTCATGGCCTGGAAGGCGTTGTTCACCAGGTTGAGGAATATCTGCTGCAGCTTGCCCCGATCCGAGACGAACGGAGGCAGCTGCTCGGGAATATCCATGTCGATGGTGATGGACCGGTACTCGGCCTCCTTGCGCAGGAAATCGACGACTTCGTTGGCCAGATCCTTGAATTCGATCTCGTCCATCTCCACGTCGATATGCCGGGCGAAACTCAAAAGGCGCTTGGTGATCTTGCCGCAGCGGGCAACCGAGTTGAGAATAGAGTCTATGTTCTTGAGCAACCGCTCATCGTGAGCGTATTCCTGTCTGTAGGTAAACAGGTCGTGAATCAACCCGGCCTTTTCGTTGATGATGGCCAGCGGGTTGTTGATCTCATGGGCCACGCCCGCCGCCAGCCGTCCGATGGAGGCCATGCGGTTGGTGTGCTCCATGCGGTGCAGGGTCCGGGCGCGGGTCTGGTCCGCGATGTAGATCTTATTGACCATGTAGGTGGCCACGCCCACGATGACCAGAAGAATGATGATAATGCTGGTGATCAGGATCCAGAGAAGCTCCATGCGGATGGTCTGCAACGGCTTCATCAGCTCACGGGTGTGCTTGACCACGAGCACGATGAACGGGGTGTCGTAAATGTAGGCGTAGCCTACGGTGTACTCCTTGCCGTCACCGCCCCGCACCTGCTCCACTCGGGTGGTGTCGGAGTAGCCGGGGATAGCGAGGTCCACCTTGGTCAGCAGTGCCCCGTGCTCCTTGGACGGAGTCTGGATGATGCCGTCCCGGTCGACCACGAAAGCGTCGCCCCCACCGGGCAGGTCGAGCTGGGTCAGGATGGAGTTGAACTGGTCCGTGTCCAGAGTGGCCCGAAGGATGAAATCACTGCCGGACCCGGTGTCGCGCACCTTGCGCGAGATCACCAGATGCGGCTCGTCGCGGAAGCCGAGGAAGACCCGGCTGATGTAGGTGCCGTGGGCCATGGTCGTCGCGAACCCCTCCTGCCCGCTGTAGTCGCGGCCGAGCAGGTCGTAGGGGCCGATGTAGGCGATCTGCCGCCCCCGGGAGTCGATCACGCCGATATCCACGAAACCGCCGAAGCTTTGTTGCAGGGAAGCCAGCACCTTGGCCAGGTTTTTGTTGTCGCGCAGTGCATCCACGCCCTGATCCTGGACCAGGAACTCCAGAGCCTTGGTCCTCTCCTCCAGGAAGTAGGCCACGGTCCGCCGGGTGTTCGAGGTGGTCCTGGAGGTACGCAGAAGATTTTCGGATTCCAGGGAGTGCCGGGTGACGTTGTAATCGATGAAGGCCATGACCATCAGCGGGATGAGAGCCACCAACGCCAGCAGAAAGATGGCGAAGCGCCAGATGCGGCGGTAGTTGAACAGGTTCTTGCTCGCCCCTGCGTCGCTCTCGGTGTCCCAAAACTGGGGCCGTATCTTCTCGATCAACGATGCCATCACGCCACCCGGCTCCCGTGGTTACTTTTGGGCCCTGATCTTTTCGTTGGCCGCCTTGAGCGTCTCGCTCAGGACGTCGATGTCAACGGGCTTGTGCAGGTAGGCGAACGCGCCCAGGTCCATGCACACTTCACGGTCCGCCTCCGAGCCATGGCCGGTCAGGATGATGACCTCGATGTCGGGGTGCTCACTCTTGACGCGCCGCAGTACCTCGATACCGTCGATGCCGGGCATCTTCAGGTCGAGGATCATGACCTCGGGTTCGTCGTCCCTGACCAGGTTCAGGGCGGACTCCCCATCATAAACCACGGCCGAACCCATGTCACGCATCATCAGTCTTTCCGACAGGGTCTGGACGAATTCCCGCTCGTCATCCACCAGCAGGACCTTGGAAGGTACGTCGAAGTCCATCTTGCGATAGATGTCGGTCTTGTGGAATCCCTTGCCCACCTGAGCCTCCACGGCCAGAACGCCGTCCACGCCGGAAACGATACCCTTGAGCTCGCGCTCAAGCTTCTCCAGCAAAAGGACGTGCTTGTTGATGGTCAGGGTGACGGTGCCCTTGCTGGACGAGACCTGGACGTTGTGCCCTTCCTTGGCCAGCACGGTCTCCACACGGGCAGCCAGGAGGAAATCCTGAACCTGCGCGCGGCTTCGGTCCGTGACCTTGACAGCGGCGTTGGCGAGCTGCTCGACGATGAGGTCGGCCGAGCGCTCCACGCCGGTGGAGGCCACGGGCAGGACCAAATCGTAAAGGGTGCCGGACCAGGGGTCCTCGACGCCGCGCAGGACCTTGACCCAGGCGGCGCGGTCCTCGTCGTCCTTGCGGATCAGTTTCATGGCGTGCTTGTCGGCAAAGCCCTCTTCCCGCTCGGCCACGGCAACGCGCGCCTTGCGGTCGGAGATCAGGCAGACCTTGAGGATATGGCCGATGGCCGGATCAGGCAGCTGGGAAGCGAACCCGGGAATGATCAGGTTCTCGTCCTTGACCAGCCGCTGGGCCACGGCCAGGCGCATCCAGGCGATGGCCTGTTCCTTTTCATGGCTGAAGGTATTGAAGACCGAAGCCTTGGCCTGGAAAGCCCGGGCGATGCGGTCCTCGGCCATGCCCGACAGGTGCGACGCGTCGGCCACGATCTCCTGGTCGGTTACCAGTTTGCAATCCGTGGCGTCGAGCACGCGCTTGACCACCACGCCGGCTTCGCAAAACAGTCCGTTGAATACGGTGATGACAGACATATTGACTCCCTTTTCTCGCCCTAGGCCAGGCGGCAAACGGTGGTGAGGGGACAGCTATCTTCGTCGCCGTCGCGGTGGGCACTTTCATGCGTTGCGCAGATGGCGGTTTCCATGGTCGCGTAGACGTGATCCCTGCCGATCTTCTCCAGCAGGTGGGTGCGTTCGAGCACGGCCATGACCGCCTCGTTCACGCCGCACAGGGAGATGTCCAGCCCTCGGGAGCGGACGCGGTCCACGATCAGCGACAGGGCTTCCTCGCCCGAGGCGTCCATGTCGTTGATGCCGTTGGCCACGATGATGATGTGCCTGAGCTTGTCGCTGCCCATCAGTCGCTCGGTGATCTGGTCCTCCAGGAAACTGGCGTTGGCAAAGAACAGCGGGCCGTCGAAACGGACCAGGGAGATGTGCTGGCACTCCTTGAGGCCGAAGGCCGTGGCGTCGCGCAGGGACTTGTCCTCGGTGCGGGACAGGTTGGCCACGCGCGGGCGCATGGACTTGTACAGGAAGACCAGCAGCGACAGGACCACGCCGACCATGATGCCCTTGTCCAGGTGCGGGGCGAAAGCCAGGGTGCAGATAAAGGACAGGATCGAGATGGCGCCGTCATACCACTGGGCTTTCCAGGCATGGATGAAACCCGAGGCGTTGATCAGCCCGATGACGGCCATCATGATGACCGCGGCCAGCACAGCCTGGGGCAGGTGATAGAGCAGCGGAGTGAAGAAGAGCAGCGCGATGACGACCATCAGGGAGGTGAACACGCTGGACATGCCGGTGACGGCCCCCGCCTGCAGGTTGACCGCCGATCGAGAGAACGACCCCGAAGCCGGGTAACTCTTACCGCAGGCGCCGAGGATGTTGCCCAGCCCCTGGCCGATGAGTTCCTGGTTGGGGTCCAGCCGCTGACCGGTCTTGGCGGCCATGGCCTTGGCGATGGAAATGGCTTCCATGAAGCCGAGCAGCGAGATGATCGCGGCGAACGGAATGAGATGCAGCATGATCTTGAGGTCGAGCGACGGCAAGGTGATGGCCGGGATACCCGAAGGCACGGTGCCGACCACGGCCCCGCCGCCCATCATCTTCAGGGACGCGGCGTCGAGCTTGGTGTTGCCGACCTTGATGCGCCAGGTGCGGCCGTCGGCGCTCATGCCGTCCGGGACCGCGCCCTGTGCGAAGAAGAGCAGACCGCCATCGGGCTGTTCCACACCGGACATAAGGGTCTCGCGCAGTTCGGTACGCAGCTCATGGGCCTTTTCCTTGAGCGCAGCCATCTTGACGCCAATGACGTTCTGGCCGTGCTGGATGTCCAGAATAGCCAGGGGATTGCCGCTCTCCTTGGCCTCTTCCATCTGCTTGCCCAGCGCGGTGCGCTCAAGAGCCAAAGCATCCATGGCGTCCACGGTCGCATTGAAGCCGATCAAAGCCTCGTGCACGGCCGGAACGCGGATGGCCTCTACAGAGGCCTTGGTGTCGTGGTTGAAGCCCAACCCCCAGGACAGGGCCGTGGTCACGACGACGGCCACCAGCACGTTGGGGATCTTGGGGTTGATGCGCTTGAGGCCCACCATGATGCCGAAGGCCAGCACGCCCATGCCCAGCGTGGGCCAGTGGGTGTAATGGATTGCGGACTGAACCACGCGCATGATGGTCTCATAATGGTGCTCCGCGCCGTCCACGTAGACGCCGAACATCTTGGAAAACTGGGAAGAGGCGATGATGATGGCTGCGGCGTTGGTGAAGCCGTTGACCACGGGGTGGGACAGGAAGTTGACCACCAGGCCGAGCTTGAGCACGCCGAGCAGGAACTGGAATATACCGACCATCAGGGCCAGCAGAATGGCGTAGGCGATGTACCCTTCGCTGCCTGCCGTGGCCAGCGGTTCCAGGGAGGCCGCGGTCATGAGCGAGACGACGGCCACGGGACCGGTTGCCAGTTGGCGGCTGGAGCCGAACAGGGCGGCCACCAGGGGCGGCAGAAAGGACGCATACAGTCCGTAATAGGCGGGCATGCCCGCCAACTGCGCATAGGCCATGGATTGCGGAATGAGCACAAGGGCCACGGTCAGCCCCGCAATGGCATCGGCGCGGAACGCCGCCATGTTGTACCCTTTGAACCAGCCGATAAAGGGGAATATTCGTGAAAGCATGCAGCCTCTTCCTTGCATTACGCCTGCAACATCCTGCGACACGCCCGCATCAACTCGTTGAACAGCGCGCCCGCATCGTACAGGTTGTAGTTTTTGAACCGAACCAGACCATCAGCCATCGTAAACAGAATGAGCGCCGATTTCCTGGGAAGGATTTCCTGATTGATTGAGCCGTCCTCCAGCCCCGTCACGATGGCCTTCTCGAAGATATCCACGAGGCAATTGTAGATGTCCTCGAGGTTCTCCCTGAACTCCGGGTTGGACTCGGAGAACTGGTAGAGAAAGTGGCGGTGCAGTAAAAGGAACTTCTCCTCCATCAGGCCAGCCAGGTAGAGGTAGAATGAGATGACCTCCTCCGTCATCTCGAGACCGGACTTGAACGGTCTGTTCTCGAAGAACCGTTCGAACTGGTCCACTATCTCGTCCCTGGTTTTTTCCAGGATCGCCAGCAACAACCCCTCTTTGGTCTTGAAGTGATAGAAAATCGTCCCCTCGGCCACCCCGGTGAGGCGGGCAAGTTCCTGCCCGGACGTGTCCGCAAACCCCTTGTGCGCGAACATGAACGTGGCGACCTTGAGGATGGATTCCTTCTTCTTCATGCCTTGATCCTTTTTTCCCAAGCGAACCGAGTGTTCACTCAGTTTTTTCCCTAATACGTTCTAAAATCCTACAATGTCAAAAAAAGCGGGAAAACTGAGTATGCACTCAGTTTCACAAGCGAGGCTCGCTAAATGATTGAAAAAGTCGAAAACCCAAAATCGACCATTGAATAAAAAATGAAAAAAAGTTCCCTCCCCTCCCGCTTCTCCTCTGCAAAAGTGATGGCTTCCGCCTTTCCAACCTTCAGCAGGAAATCGGAAAGGATGGCACGCAGAAACCAAAAGGCCCCCGCCCGGATATCCGGGCAGGGGCCTTATTTACTGTAGAGTCGAATCTAGCTCAGCCAGTCGTCGTCTTCCTCAATGGGTGCGAAGCCGCGGCGCATGGTGTTTTCGCAGACGATGCGCGGGTCCATGAACTGGAGCAGGTAATCCGGGCCGCCGGACTTGGAGCCCACGCCGGACATCTTGAATCCGCCGAAGGCGTGGCGTTCGACCAACGCGCCGGTGGAGTACTTGTTCAGGTACAGGTTGCCCACGCGGAACTCCCTGTAGGCCCGCTCCAGGTTATGCGGGCTGCGGGAATAGATGGCGCCGGTCAGGGCGAACTTGGTGGAGTTGGCGATGTCCAAAGCCTCGTCCATGTCTTTGGCGCGCATGACCGCCAGCACCGGCCCGAAGACCTCTTCCTGGGCTATGCGGTGTTCCTTGGTAATGTTCTCCACGATGGTCAGCGGCACATAGCAGCCGCCGGTGGCCTTGAGGTCGTCGGAGACGTTGCGCTTGACCAGCACCCTGCCCTCGTCCTCGGCGATCTTGACGTAATGCAGCACGTTCGTCTGGGCGGCCTTGTCCACAACCGGGCCCATGTAGTTGGCCGGGTTCTCGGCCGGGCCGAGCTTGATGGACTTGGCGGCCTGGGTCAGGCGGCCGACGAAACGATCGTAGATGGCGTCCAGCACAATGACCCGCGAGCAGGCCGAGCATTTCTGGCCCTGGAACCCGAAGGCGGAATAGAGGACGCCGAGCACGGCCTCGTCCAGATCCGCGTCGTCGTCGATGATGGTCGCGTTCTTGCCGCCCATCTCGGCGATGACCCGCTTGCACTGCTGCTGGCCGGGTTGAGCCACGGCGGCACGTTCCTGAATGCGCAGCCCCACTTCCATGGAGCCGGTGAAGGCAATGACCGCAACGTCGGGATGGTCCACCAGATGGTCGCCCATCACCGAACCGCGTCCGGGGCAGTAGTTGAACACGCCGTCTGGCAGCCCGGCCGCCTTCCACATGTCGACCATGGCGCGGCCAACGCAGGAAGAACTTCCGGCGGGCTTGTAGACAACGGGGTTGCCGCAGACGATGGCCGCGGAGACCATGCCCACGGAGATGGCCATGGGGAAGTTCCACGGCGCGATGACCGCGGCCACACCCTTGCCCTGATAAAAGAGATGGCTCATCTCGCCAGGTGCCCGGCCCATGCGGCGGGGCTTGCCCAGGCGGATCATCTCGCGAGCGTAGTATTCCAGGAAGTCGATGGCCTCGCCCACGTCGGCCTGGGCCTGATCCCACTGCTTGCCCACTTCCAGAACCTGCAGCGCGCACATGTCGTGGATGTTGGCCTTGAGGTACGCGGCGGCCTTGAGCAGGATTCCGGCGCGCTCCTCGGGCGACACGTCGCGCCAGGAAAGGTACGCCTCGCGGGCAGCCTCCACGGCGACGTCCACCTCGGCCACGCCCGCCTGGCACACGGAACCGATGATCTCGACCGGATTGGCCGGGTTGTAGGAGTCCAGTGTGTCGTCCGTGACCACATCCTTGCCGTTGATATACAGCGGGACCTGCCTGCCTATGGCGGCGCGCAGCTTGGCGATGGAGGCCGGGTAGGCCTCGCGCTCTGCCGCGATGGTGAAGTCCGCTGGCGGGAAGTTCTTGAACCGGGGGAGCCCTTCGGTCTGAGCGGGTTCCGTTACGCACTTCCCTTCCAGCTGGCGACGCAGGGTTTCCTCGGGATTTTCCAGGAGCCGGTCCATATCCGCCTCGTCGGCAAAGGTCTGCTTGAGGAAGGATTCGTTGGCCGTGTTCTCGAGCAGGCGGCGAACCAGGTAGGCCATGCCGGGCAGCAGATCGCCGTAAGGGCAATAGAGGCGCACGCGTTTGGCCACGTTCTTGAGGCCTTTGCGCACAGGCTCGGCCATGCCATAGAGGACCTGGAATTCGTAACGGTCCTCGGGGACCTTCAGCTCAGCCGCGTTTTCCATGACCGCCGAGATGGTCCGGATGTTGTGCGAGGCGCAGGCAAAATGGCAGATGTCGTGATTTTCGAGGATGTATCGGGAAACGCGCTCGTGGGCCATGTCGGACTCGGGCTTGTGCGTCCAGACAGGCACGGGCCAGTCGTTCTGCTTGGCCAGCACGGTCTCGTAATCCCAGTAGGCGCCCTTGACCAGCCGGATGGAGACCGGGAGGTTCACCTCGCGCGCCCATTCGATGAACAGCCGGACGTCCTCGTCCACGGACTTGAGGTAGGCCTGGAAGACGATACCCAGGTGCGGGTAATCCGGGTACTTGAGGCGCAGCCGCTTGTACAACTCCACCGTGGCTTCCTTGTACTTGAGCTGCTCCATGTCGATGCACATGAAACCGCCCATCTCCATCACCTTCCTGTAGACAGGCTCGATGCTGCGGACCATGCCTTCCACAGTGCCTTCCAAATCCACGGGCTTGGATTGGGAGTAGAAGGCCGAGGGCTTGACCGCAACGTTGACCTTGGGCGCGTTGCCCCAGTCCAGCTCGCCCTCGCCGCCGTCCAGCGGCTTCCACTTGTCCAATTCCTTATGTATGGCGTCCAGGACCTCCAGGTAGCCGTCACGGTAGGCGGCGGATTCCTCTTCGGACACGGTGGCCTCGCCGAGCAGGTCCAGGACAAAGGCGAACCCGTCCTTGCGCAGCTTCTTGATGCCCTTGACCGCCTCCTTGGCCTCCTGCCCGATGATGAACTGGCGGGCCATGGATTCGATATTGGACCGGATGGTCTTGTTCAGGACCTTGGCCACCAGCCCGCCACCGAACTTGGTCTTCGTGGCACCCCACTTGAGCACATCCGGGATGTTGGAATCCTCTCCCGCGAAATATTCTTCGATATGGCGGGAAAGGGAATCCGAGGTACTCAGATACGGAAGAACGTCAACAAATCTGAACATCTGAACCTTGAAATCTTCGTTTTTCATGGCCCAATCCATGACCTTTCCGGTCCACCAGCCTTTGTTGAAAACCGAAGGAGATTCGCCGGAAATGGACGAAAAAAACTCCCTGCCCCGAGCAATGATTCTCGGGTCCAGGGAGGTCGGTGTAGCGGACATTGTTGACTCCTTGTGTTCTAGTCTTTTTCGTGGGGTAGCGGTATGACCCGTGACTCCTTGACCGTGGTCAGGACGATGGTCGAATTCGTGTCCCTGACCGGCCCGATGGTGCCGAACTTCGCCAGTGTCGCCTGCAAGGCCTCGGTGTCTTCCACACGGACCTTGACCAAATAAGAATCCCGCCCTGCGGTATAATGAACTTCCAGAACCTCCGGGAATTCGGCCAGTTTCTGCCCGACCTCGGTGGCGCCCACGCCCTCTTCCACGCGAATGGATGTGAACGCGGTCAGCCCGCGCCCCAGGGTTTTGTGGTTGACAATACATTCATAGCCCTTGATGATACCGCTCTTCTTCAGCTTGCGCACGCGTTCGAGCACAGCCGAAGGAGCCTTGCCTACCTTCCGGGCTATTTCGGCATTGGAAACCTTTCCGTCTTCCTGAAGGATGTTCAGGATTTCCAAATCCAGTTTGTCAATCTTTCTGTTATTCATGGAATAAAGGAATAATATTCTTTTCACCCCGTGTCAAGCGCAGGGGAGCCCTCGGCATTACACCCCTTCACATACAACTTTTCTTTTCCCGACTCCTCGGATAATCTGACAATTCGATATGTTCGGGGCCAACCCCGGCATCCAACAAGGAATAAGCGCATGGGAACCAAGAACAAACGCAGCCAGACCGACGCACAGGTCGCCGTTTCAAGCAGAGCCGACGGTCTGGTCATGACGCTGTCCGGCCGTCTGGACGCGGCAGGCACCACCGAGGTGTGGGACGCTGCCGTTCAAGGCGCTACCCGGGCACCCTTTGCGCGACTGACCGCAGACTGCGGGGGCGTGACCTACATGGACGGAGCGGGCGTGGCGCTGTTGCTGAAGGTCAAGGAGCTCTGCGCCGAACGCGGTGCGGCCATGGAGCTGCAGAACCTGCGCGATGAAGACCGCGGGCTGGTGGCCCTGACCTGGGACACTCCGCTGCCCAAGATGCGGGCCACCGACAGGGAACGTCGCGGTCTTACCCAATCCCTTGAAATCTGTGGCGGCGAGATCTGGCGCAACATCCGCGAGATGGTCGCCTTTGTGGGAGAATCCACGGTTCTCCTCGGCCAGGTGATCGTCCGGCCGGGCAAGGTGCGCTGGAAAGACGTCATCCTGTCCTGCATAAACGTGGGCGTGGAGTCCATGTTCATCATCGTGCTCATCGGATTTCTCATGGGCCTGATCATGTCCTTCCAGTCGGCGATCAGCCTGCAGCGGTTCGGCGGCGAGATATTCGTGCCCAACATGCTCGGCCTTGTGATGTTCCGCGAGATGGGCCCGCTGGTCACTTCCATTCTCCTGGCCGCCCGTTCCGGCTCGGCCTTCGCCGCCGAGATCGGGACCATGAAGATCAATGAGGAGCTGGACGCCCTGACCACCATGGGTCTTTCCCCAATGCGATTCCTGGTGGTCCCCAAACTTTTGGCGACCATGCTCATGGTCCCGCTGATGACCATGTTCTTCAACCTGGCCAGCCTGGTGGGCGGGGCCTTGGTCATGCTCTCCATGGGCTATCCCCTGGTGACCTTCACCTCGCGCGTCTTCTCCTACGTCGGCATGTCCGATTTCTGGGGCGGCATGTTCAAGGGGCTGGTCTTCAGCTTCCTGGTGGCGGGCGTGGGCTGCCTGCGCGGCATGCAGACCCGGTCCGGAGCCAGCGCGGTCGGTCTTTCCACCACCAGCGCCGTGGTCTCGGGAATCATCCTCATCGCGTTCGCCGACGGCATCTTCGCCGTGGCGTTCTACTATCTGAATTTTTAGGCGGCGGGCATGGAAAACACACCAGTAATCAGCGTGCGCAACCTGACCTGCGGCTACGGCGACACCGTCATCGTGGACGACGTCACCTTCGACATCAATCGAGGCGAGGTCTTCATCATCCTCGGCGGCTCGGGGTGCGGCAAATCGACCCTGCTCAAGAACATGATCGGCCTGGTCGAACCCATTGCCGGACAGGTCTGGTACGGCGACCAGGAACTGACCTCGGCCTCGGGCAGGACACGTGAGGAGATCATCCGCAAATTCGGGGTGATGTACCAGATGGGAGCGCTTTTCGGGTCCATGTCCGTGGTGCAGAACGTCATGCTTCCGCTAGAGGAGTTCACCGATCTGCCGCCCGAGGCGGTGGAACTCGTCGCCAAGTCCAAGCTGGCCATGGTCGACATGGAGAATGCGGCCTTCAAGATGCCGGCGGCCCTGTCCGGCGGCATGAAGAAGCGGGCGGCCATAGCCCGGGCCATGGCGCTCGATCCCGGTATCCTCTTTCTGGACGAACCGGGTGCGGGGCTGGACCCCATTTCAAGCGCGGTCCTGGACGAGCTGATCCTCGATCTGTCCAAGAATCTGGGCATCACCTTTGTCATCGTCACCCACGAATTGGAAAGCATTTACAAAATAGCGGATCGGGTTATCATGCTCGACAAGGAAGTCAAATCCATCGTGGCCGAGGGCGACCCGCGCGTACTGCGGGACACCTCGGAAAACCCGGCCGTCCGGCGATTCTTTCTCCGGCAGCCGGATACGCACGGCCACGAGCCGGACCGGCAACCTGCAGATCAAGGATAGGTAATGGTACGCAAAAAAGACTATTTCAAGCTGGGCCTGTATATCATTCTGGGCACCGGCATGCTCCTGGCCGTAGTCGTTATTCTCGGGGCCGGGCGCTTCTTCCAGACGACCTACCCCCTGGAGACCTACTTCGACGAGTCGGTCAACGGGCTGTCCGTGGGTTCTCCGGTAAAGCTGCGCGGCGTCCAGGTAGGCCGGGTGGCGGAGATCAATTTCGTATCCAACATCTATCCCGAGGCCAATGACGACGAAGCCCGCTACGTCTATGTCCGATGCGAGATCAACCCGGACCTGTTCGAGAACCTGACCGAAGACGACTTCATCAGCTACGTGGCCCGCGACGCCAAACGAGGCATGCGCATCCGCCCCACTTCCCTGGGACTGACCGGCCAACTGTTTCTGAACACGATCTACCAGGACCCTGAGAGCAACCCGCCTCTGCCCATCGACTGGACGCCTGAACACGCGTATGTCCCGTCCGTACCCTCCACCCTCAGCCGGGTCGAGGAGGCAGTGACCACCATCAGCAAGACCCTGAGCAGCCTGAAGCAGGAAGACCTCGAATCCATCATCAAGGACGTCAAGTCCATCGTCGGGACCATCAATGACTTCATGAACACCGAGGGCGGCAGAGAAGCGGGCAACCGCATGCTCGACATCCTCCAGTCCACACGCGGTATTCTGGCCCGTACCGACAAACTGCTCGCCGATCCTGCGGCCGAACAGATCATCCCGAAAACGGCCTCGATCCTGACGGGCGTCGATCGCATCACCCAGGAGTCCGCGGACAACATCATCCGTGCAGCGGCCGAGACACGAGAGGCCATCGCCAGCTTCAAGCAGGCCTCCCAGGTGCTGAGCAAGACCCTGACCGACCCGCGCATGGACAAGGCCATGGCCGAAATCGCGCCCACCCTGGAGAACATGTCCCGGGCTTCGACCGACCTGGCCAACGCGGTCAGCAAGGTTCACGCCCTGGTCAACCGTCTCAACGGCGTGGCCGCCTCGCAGGAGGCCAATGTACGATCCATCATCGAGGACACCCGAGAGGTCATGCAGAACGTCAAGGAACTCACGGAAGACGCCAAGCGATACCCGTCCGGCGTGATCTTCGGCACTCCGCCGAACAAACCCCATCCCGAAGGCAATTAAGCGGTGACCGCCATGAAACGATACCACCTTCTCCTCGCCCTCCTGGTCACGGCCCTGGCAGCTTCGGCCTGCGTCAAGCTGGGCGGCAAGCCCCTGGAAAAACGCTATTACCAGATATCCCCGGCACGCACCGCCCAAAAGGCCGACGCTCCCCGAGATGTCATTCTTCTGGTTCGGAGACTGTCCGTTTCGGACCTCTACTCCACCCGCGAACTGGTTTACCGGGGAGCGGAAGGCAACGTGGACTCCGACTTCTACAACATGTACTTTGTCACCCCCGGCAGCATGCTGACCACGGAACTGCGCCGCTGGCTGAGTGAGTCCGGCCTGTTCACGCACGTCATCGAGCCGGGCAGCATGGTCGTTCCCACGCTGACCCTGGAGGGTACGGTCAACGCGCTTTACGGAGACTATTCCACTGAACAACCCGCCGCCGTGGTGGAGATGCAGTTTTTCGTGGTGGACGAATCCACCGCGGACAACGCCATCGTCTTCTCCAGATCCTACACCGAGCGGGTGCCTCTGGCCGACGCCGCTCCCCAAAACCTGATCAAAGGCTTGACCCAGGGCGTGGAACACATATACGCCAACCTTGAAACCGACCTGGCCGCCGCGCCGCTCAAAGACTGATGGCAAAAAAGAAACCGACCTATCTCCCTTCCGACTTCGACGAGATCGACGACCGCCCGAGCCGTTCGCAGCTCAAACGCGACATGACCGCCCTGCAACAGCTCGGGGCCGACCTGGCCGCACTGGGCGACAAGGTGGTCAAGGAAGCAGGCCTGCCGCCCGAAGTGGAAAAGGCCCTGCTGCTCATCAAGACCATGACCAAGCATGAGGCTAAACGCCGCCACATGCAGTACGTGGGCAAACTCATGCGCACCTTTGACACCACCCACGTCAACGAACTGGTCGATGCCGCCCACCTCGGACACGAGGTCAAGACCAAGGCCTTCCGCCGCATCGAAGACCTGCGCGACCGTCTCTTGGACGGCGACGACGACCTGCTGCAAAGCCTCTTCGACAGCCATCCCGAGGAAGGACAGCGACTGCGCCAGCTGACCCTCGGCGCACGACGTGAAAAGGCCAACAGCAAGCCTCCCAAAGACACCCGCGCCCTTTTCCGTCTCCTCCGTGAGATAGAGGGAGAGGAGTAGGCTCACTCTCCTCTTCCACAGGCCGATGGCTGTCGTTTCAAGCCACAAATCGCCAACGGCAAAAGGCCCGCAGACAAAAAAAACACCCCTTGACCTTGACGGACGGGGTTGGGGGATTATCTTGTCTTCATTGAATCAATGACGGTTTGATCCGACCATATAAGGAGATGATAGAGATGGTTACTCACGAATACGCCGGCATCGTCACGGAGTTGCCCGACAGGGACTGTCCGCATTGCGGCAAAAGGCTTGACGCATGGCTGGCGCCGCCCGAGACCGGTTGGGGAGTCATCCTCATCTGCAACAATAACAGTTGTCCGCATTATCTCGGTTCCGAAACCGACATCATGCACAAGCGCGACGATTCCCACCTGGGTTGCCGCTACGCCGAGAACCCGGACAACGGCTTCAAGCCGGTCAACGTACTCGCCGTTTGCCCCCACTAGGGGAAATTTCATAGAACACCGAGAAAAGGGCTCCGCTTTGGCGGGGCCCTTTTCTCGTTTTACGATCCCTGGGTTCCCGATGCTCTCCATCCGAATATGTGATGGGGAATCCCATTCCCTTCACGGGTGATCAATGGTAGACGGTTCGATCAAATCCACTGGAGTGTAAACATGGTCATCGCTGACGGGAAATCTAGGGCATTTCTGGCCCTCGGAGTGGCGGTCCTGCTTTGGGCCAGCTCATTCATCGTGCTCAAGATCGCCTTTCAGCGGTTCGATCCCATGGTGGTTATCTTCGGCCGCATGTTTGTGGCCTCCATCTGTTTCCTGCTGGTCTTCCGGACCCTGAAACGAATCGACTACCAACCGGGTGACTGGAAACTGCTCGCCTTCATGGGCATCTGCGAGCCGGGCTTCTATTTCGTCTTCGAGGCCATGGCCCTGACCTATACCGACGCATCCCAGGCCGGGATGATCTGTGCCCTGCTGCCGCTCATGGTGGCCGTGGCCGCTCGCCTGACCCTGAACGAACCCCTGACGCGGCGTACGGTGACCGGATTCGGTCTGGCCATTCTCGGCGCGGTGGTCCTGTCCAGCGTGGCCGAGGCCACGGAGACGGCGTCCAACCCGGTGCTTGGGAACTTCCTCGAATTCATGGCCATGATCTGCGCCTGCGGATACATGATCGCCTTCAAGAAATTGAGCCACCGCTACAATCCGTGGTTCTTGACCATGATCCAGGCTTTCACGGGGTCCCTGTTCTACTTCCCGCTGCTCTTCCTGCCGTCCACACACCTGCCCACGGCCTTCGACCCCGTGGGGGTGACCTCCGTGCTCTATCTGGGCGTATTCGTGACCATCGGCGCCTACGGCATGTACAACTACGGCATGTCCAAGATTCCGGCGGGCCAGGCATCGTCGTTCATCAACCTGATCCCGGTCATCACGCTGGTCATGGGCCTTGTCCTCTTGGGCGAACGGCTCAACTGGATGCAGTACGCGGCTTCGGCCCTGGTCATCGCCGGCGTCTATGTCAGCCAGGACACCAGGTCCAAGAAGCCCGTTCCCGCCACCTAGAGAGTGATAAAGATATCCTTCCGATCGCAGCCCGCCTCGGCCAGCAGCCGTGAGACAGCCTGCACTCCGGCCTCGCCTGCATCCAGGCTGTAATCCGTGACAAACGTCTCGATGTGCGTCCGGATAACCTCCTCGCTCAACTCCTGGGCGTTTTCGCGGATGTAATCCCGCCCGGCTTCGGGCTCGTTGCGCGCGAACAGCAGGCTCTGACGGATGGCCTCGTTCATGCGCCGGGCCACATCCATACCCAAGGACCGTTTGATGGCGATGGCACCCAGCGGAATGGGCAAGCCGGTATGCGCCTCCCACCATGCGCCCAGGTCGAGAACCCGGCTCAGGCCGCGCTCGGCAAAGGTGAACCGCCCCTCGTGAATGACAACGCCCGCGTCAACGCGACCGGCTTGCACCGCAGGCATGACCTCATCGAAGACCATGGGTACCCGCGTGACATTTATCCCGGCCTCACGGCAGCACAGTCCGAAAATCAGGTTGGCCGTGGTCCGCTCGCCCGGAATGGCGACTTTGCCGCCGTCCAGGGATTCGAGCGTGCGCCCTTCTCCGGCGACCAGCACCGGCCCCGCACCATAGCCCATGGCTCCGCCCGCCCGAAGCAGCACGTACTCGTCCAGGATCCCTGCGGCCGCAGCCGTGGACACCTTGACCACGTCCAACGCGCCACGGGATGCCAGGCCGTTCAGTTCCTCCACATCGGCCAGGGTCACGCTCAAGCCGCCCGACCATGGGACCAGCCCCTTGGTCAGGGCATGGAAGATAAATGTATCGTTGGGACAGGGCGAGTAGCCGAGAGTCAGTTCATTATTCATAATAACCTTTTGTTTTAATTCAACTTCACCACCATGCTTGACACAATCTCCGTGCCCCTGTACTCATGGTGACCACCTGGTCACCACTAATGGAACAGACCGGAAAGCGCAAGTGCGGGAGCTGCACGATTGACCAAAAACACCTTCGAGAACCTACCTGACGAAAAGCGGCAACGCGTGCTGGACGAGGCGACCATGGAGTTTGCCGAACACGGCTACCACCAGGCGTCCGTCAACCGCATCGTGGATCGGCTGGGCATCGCCAAAGGCTCTCTCTTCAAATATTTCGGCAACAAGCAAGGTCTGTTCGAGCACCTCTTCAGCCGGGCTGTGAGCGACTTCAAGAAGCCGCTCAAGGCTATCCGCGACACGCCTGATCTTGGTTTCTTCGAGCGCATCGAACAGAGCTTTCTGGCCGGGGCCCGGTTCGTGGACGGACATCCCAACCTCTACCGCATCTATCTGAAGATGCTCTTCAACGAGAATTTCCCCCTGCGCGAGCGTTTCCTCGGAGAAATCCGCGGAGCCCACGCCAAGTATCTCCGGCAGCTCATCGAAAGCGGCGTCCGCGACGGACAATTGCCCAAGGATCTGGACGTGGACATGGCCGTGTTCACTCTGCATGCAGTCATGGACCGTTTTCTCCAGGGCTACGCCATGCCCTCGATGGACAACGGCCTTGCCCCCGCTACCTCCCTGCCCGACCAGGCCCGCGCCTTGGCCGTCTTTCTGCGCCATGGCCTGGCCGACATCCCTACACAGGAGTAACCCATGAACCTGTTCAAAAGCGATTATTTCCAAAATATGGACCTGTCCGACATACGGGACAAGGTCGAAGCCGGTGAACGGCTCTCCTTCGAAGACGGCGTGCGACTGTTCCAGTGTCCGGAACCGCTGGCCGTTGGCGCTCTGGCCCACCGCGCCCGCACCCGTCTGCACGGAGACAAGGCGTTCTACGTGATCAACCGCCACGTCAACTACACCAACGTCTGCGTCAACGGCTGCGTGTTCTGCGCGTACCAGCGCGAGGAAGGCCAGTCAGGCGGCTTCGTGCTTACCCGCGAGGATGTCCTTGCCAAGCTTGAGGCCGCCCCCCTGCCGCCGCGCGAAGTCCATATCGTGGGCGGCTGCCATCCCAAGCTCGGCCTGGCATATTTCGAGGATGTCCTGTCCGCAGTGCGCGAGCGATACCCGGATGCGGCCCTCAAGTGTTTCACCGCCGTGGAGATCGCTCATTTCGCCCGCCTCGAGAACATCTCCACCCGCGAAGTGCTGACCCGGCTCAAGGCGGCTGGACTCGACATGATGCCCGGCGGCGGAGCAGAAATTTTCGCTCCGAGGGTTCGGGAGCAGCTCTGTCCGCGCAAGGCCACAGCCGACGAATGGCTGGCCATCCACGAAGAGGCGCACGGACTCGGACTCAAAACGAACGGAACCATGCTCTTCGGCCACATTGAGACCGTTGAGGAACGCGTGGACCATCTTGTTCGGCTGCGCAAATCCCAGGACCGCAGCAACGGGTACACCTGTTTCATTCCCCTGCCCTTCCTGACCGAAAACAGCCAGCTGACCATCGACAATCCGCTCACCGGGCTGGAGGAACTGAAGACCATCGCGGTCTGCCGCCTGATGCTCGACAACATCCCGCACATCAAGGCCTACTGGGTCATGCTTGGTGTCAAACAGGCCCAGGCTGCGCTCAAGTTCGGAGCCGACGATTTCGACGGCACGGTCGTTGAGGAAAAAATCGGCCATGAGGCTGGAGCCACTTCCGAGCAGGGGCTGACCCGCTCCGAACTCGAGGACATGATCCGGGGCTGCGGCTGCACGCCCGTGGAACGCGACGCCCTTTTCAACGAGATTTAGCGCCCCGTCCCATCTTCCCCCCTGCACGAATAAGGGCGTCGAAGAATGGGATGACTGAGCAAGAGAGATAGATATGAGTGAACTTGATACGATTTTTGACAAGGTGTTGAGCGGGGAGCGAATTGGATTTGACGAGGCCCAGTCGCTCTACGCCGAGGCGGATTTCCATGACCTAGGATGGCTGGCCCATCAGGTCCGTCTGCGCAAGCATCCCGACCCTGTCGTCACCTATGTGGTCGACCGGAACATCAACTATTCCAACGTCTGCGTCTGCTGCTGCAAGTTCTGCGCGTTCTACCGCGAGACGGGTGACAAGGACGCCTACGTGCTCTCCTTCGAGGAGATAGGGCGCAAAATCGACGAGACCAAGGCCTTGGGCGGCACTCAGATTCTCATGCAGGGTGGGCACCATCCCGATCTGCCCCTGACCTGGTACGAGGACATGCTCCGGTGGATCAAAGAGAATCATCCGGTCCACATCCATGCCTTTTCTCCGCCAGAAGTGGTCTTCTGGAGTGAAAAGGAAGACATCTCCGTGGCCGAGGTGATTCAGCGGCTGCGAGAAGCCGGCCTGGACTCCATTCCCGGCGGCGGGGCCGAGATCCTCGTTGACGAGGTCCGCTCACGGGTGGCCCCCAACAAATGTCCTTCCGACCAGTGGCTGGGCGTCATGGAAGAGGCCCACAAGCAAGGGCTGCGCACCACCGCGACCATGATGTTCGGACACCTGGAGACTCCGGCCCAGCGGCTGGAACACCTCTTCCGCGTGCGCGAGGTACAGGACCGAACCCACGGGTTCACCGCCTTCATCCCCTGGACCTTCCAGCCCGACCACACGGCCCTGCCGCACTGCCGCAAGCTGACAAGCGTGGAGTACCTGCGAACCCTGGCCGTATCGCGCATCGTTCTGGACAACGTGGACAACGTTCAGGTCTCCTGGGTGACCATGGGCCCAAAGATCGCCCAACTGGCTCTCTATTTCGGCGGTAACGACTTCGGCTCGACCATGATCGAGGAAAACGTGGTCAAGGCCGCCGGCGTGTCCTTCCGCCTGTCCCGCGAAGAAATCCGCCGTCTGGTCGAAGGGGCCGGTTTCAAGCCTCGTCAGCGCACCATGGACTATACTTTGATGGAGGCAAAATAATGCCCGTCCGCCTCGGAAGAATCGGCTATCTCAATGTTCTGCCCATATACCATCCTCTGGAAACCGGCATTCTGCCCATGGACTGCGAGGTGACTTCAGGGCCGCCCGCCGAGCTCAACAAGCTCATGGACGCGGGCAAGCTCGACGTATCCGCCTGCTCCAGCGTGGAATACGCACGCCACCCCGAGAAATACTATCTTATCCCGGACATCGCCATTGGCAGCCGCGGACCGGTGCAGTCCGTCCTGCTTCTGAGCCGGCGGCCTGTGGAGGAACTGGACGGCAGAACAATTCTTGTCAGTGCCCAGACCCACACTTCGGCTGCACTTCTTCGCGTACTCCAGGCCAAGCTGTGGAACATCAAGACCGTTTTCACCACCGGCAGCGCAACCGACGTGCTCGGCACCGGGGAACGGCCCCAGGCTATTTTGTGTATCGGCGACGAAGCATTGAACCTGCGATACCACCCTGACTACCCCTACCGCATCGACCTGGGAGAGGCCTGGCGCGAGTTGACCGGTCTGCCGTTCATTTTCGGTGTATGGATCGTTCAGCGCGAGAGCTGGCAGCGGGATCGTGAACGGGTCGAACAGGCCGCACAGCTGCTGCTGGCGGGCAAGAACTGGGGAAATGAAAACATCGGGGACATCTGCGTCATGGCGGCGGAAGAAAGCTGCCTGAACGATGAGGAAATGTGTTCCTACTTCGACGGCCTGGTCTACGACCTCGGTCCCGAGGAACAAAAAGGAATGCGTGCCTTCTACGAAAGCCTGGTGGAGACCGGTATCATCGACAAGACACCGGAACTGGTCTTCATTCCTGAAGACTAGCCGTGAAACTCGACAAAAGCCTTGAGCGCCGGGAACATGTACCGTCCGCTGTGGTGGATGAGATAGAATTCACGGCGTCCTTCCAGGGCGGGCACCTTGATGCGCACGACCTCTCCGCTGTCCAGCAGAGACTGGGCAGCAAGCTTGGAAGTAAAGCACATGCCCACTCCATGCACCGCATGCGCCAGGCTCTCGCACGTCCCTTCCACCTTGCAGCGGATGTTCAGGCTCTGTAGCGAATAGCCCGCCTTTCCCAGAGCGTTTTCCAGAACCATGCGCGTGGCCGAGCCTTTGATGCGCATGATCCAGGGCAGGCTCACGAGTTGTTCCATGGACGGATCGTCCAATTCGGGCAACCAGGGGGCGTTGGGCGAGGCCACCAGTATGGTCTCGTCCCGGGCAAGCAGCTTGGACGTCAATTCCTCTTCTTCCGGCCGTTTGCCGACAATACCCACCGGCCAGTCACCCGACACTACGCGCTTGATGACTTCCGAGGAATCGCCGGTATGCACCACGAAGGAGACCTCCGGGTACTTTGCGGAAAAGGACTTGAGCAATTCAGGCAGGATACTGTGCGAGGGGATGGTGCTACAACCCACCTGCAGTTCACCGACAACCCTGTCGCGGAGGACCTCGATGGCAGCCTTGGCCCTATCGAGATTGCGGAAAATGGTCACCATGCTCTCATAGAGGACGTCACCGGCCTGGGTAGGCATGATCTTGCGTCCGAGGCGATCGAACAACTTGACGCCCAACTCGTCTTCGAGATTGGCGACATGAGAGCTGATGGTCGGCTGGGATAGGAACATGGCCTCTCCGGCTCGGGAAAAACTTTGCAATTCATAAACTTTGCAAAACGCTTCAAGCTTTCTGATGTCCATGGGACCTATCCTTAAAATCGATGAAATCTATAGTAAAATACAAAAAAGGGCAGGCGCGAGGCCTGCCCTTTTTGATCTATTCTTCGTCGGCCTTTTCGGCGGCTTCGGGAGTTTCCTCAGCCTTAGGCTCTTCTTTCTTAGCGGGTTTCTCAGCCTTCTTGGCAGGAGCCTTCTTGGGCTCTTCCTTGGCCGGAGCTTCAGCGGAAGCTTCGCTAGCTTTCTTGGTCAGCTCGATGATAACCATCGGGGCGCAGTCGCCCTTGCGGGGCTGGGACATCTTGACGATGCGGGTGTAACCGCCCTGGCCTTCAGCAAAACGAGGGCCGATCTCGTCGAAGAGACGCTGAACCATCTGGTGGCTACCGAGGACCTTGTACGCCTGACGGCGGGAATGCAGGTCGTTGCGAATGGCCAGGGTGATGAGCTTGTCGGCGATGCGACGAAGTTCCTTGGCCTTGGCTTCGGTGGTGCGAATCTGCTCGTAGGTCAGGAGCGCGCGGACCATGTTCTTGAACATGGCGGCACGGTGCGTATTGGACCGATTCAGTTTGCGGCCGGACTTTCTATGCCTCATTTTTCTCTTTCCTCTTCAACCATTCCTGGTATTTCTTGTCAAAATCCTCGACCGTCATGCCGAACTTGAGGGCCATGCTGTCCAGAACCCGGCGGATCTCATCGAGAGACTTGCGACCGAAGTTCTTGGTCTTGAGCATGGTCTGCTCGGTACGCTGGACCAGTTCGCCCACCAGCTGGATGTTGGCGGCCTTCAAGCAGTTGGTGGCGCGAACGGAGAGTTCGAGCTCATCAATGGACTTGAAGAGGTTCGGGTTCAGATCGATGGAATCGTCCTCTTCCTCATGCGTTTCAGAGGAGGATTCATCGAAGTTGATGAACACCGAAAGCTGATCCTTCAGGATCTTGGCGCTGTATGCACAGGCATCCTCGGGAGAGACGGAACCATCGGTCCACACTTCCAGGATGAGTTTGTCATAGTTCGTCATCTGGCCGACACGCGCCTGTTCAACAGAGTATGCGACCTTCTTGACGGGGGAGTAGCTGGCGTCGAGGACCATGGAGCCGATTTCGTCGGTCAGTCCTTCGTGCATGTCGGCCGGGACGTATCCCTTGCCCATGCGGACTTCCAACTCCATCTTCAGGGGGCGGTTTTCGGTCAGCGTGGCGATAAGCTGATCCTTGTTCAGAATGGTGACATTCTGGTTTTCCTGGATCATGCCAGCAGTGACCTGCCCCTTCTTATTGGCTTCGAGGACCAAGCGCTGAGGCTCGTCCGTGGTCATGGCAATGCGAACCTGCTTCAGGTTCAGCACAACCTCGGTCATGTCCTCAAGAACCCCGGGCAGCGTGGTGAATTCATGCTGCACTCCCTCAATGGTCGCGCTGACGATGGCGCAGCCCTGCATTGAGGAGAGGAGAACCCGGCGCATGGCGTTGCCGATGGTGGTGGCATAGCCGCGCTCTAAGGGTTCGCAGATGAATTTACCATACATCTTGGAGGACTTGGGGTCGCGCACGAGGGACTCGGGTTTGACCAGTTCGCTCCAATTGCGGGTGTTGATGAGTTTGTCGCCGTTCTCAATAAGCATGTAGTCCCCTATTTACTTGGAGTACAATTCGACAATCAGCTGCTCGTTGATCGGGAACTGGATGTCTTCCCGGCTCGGCATGGCCTTAACCGTGCCCTTGAAGTTGGCGCCGTCGGATTCCAGCCACTCGGGGCAGCCGCGGCGGGCGATGACTTCCTGGGCCTCGTTGATCACGGGGATCTTGCGGGCTTCCTCACGAACCTCGATGACATCCTCGGCCTTGACCTGCATGGACGGGATGCTCACACGGCGGCCGTTGAGCATGAAGATGCCGTGACGGACCAACTGGCGAGCCTGGTCGCGAGAGTTGGCGAAGCCAAGACGGTAGATCACGTTGTCGAGGCGGCGTTCGAGCAGGAACAGCAGGTTGTGGCCAGCCACACCCTTCTGCGCCTCAGCACGCTTGTAGTACATACGGAACTGGCCTTCCAGGATGCCGTACATGCGACGGACCTTCTGCTTCTCGCGAAGCTGGATGGCGTAGTCGGACATCTTGTGACGCATACGGCCGGCGTGTCCCGGAGGGTACGGCCGTTTCTCGTAGGCGCACTTATCGGTGTAGCAGCGATCACCCTTGAGGAAGAGCTTTTCTCCCTCGCGGCGGCACAGCTTGCATTTTGCTTGAGTATATCTTGCCACGATTCTTCTCCTTAATTAGACCCGGCGGCGTTTGGGCGGACGGCAACCATTGTGGGGGATCGGGGTGATGTCCCGAATGAAGGTCACCTTGAAGCCAACATTGTTGATGGCGCGCATAGCGGCCTCGCGGCCGGAACCGGGGCCCTTGACGTAGATGCCCACGGTGCGCATGCCGGAATCCTGGGCGCGCTTGGCGGCCGCTTCGGCAGCCATCTGAGCCGCGAAAGGAGTGGACTTGCGGGAACCCTTGAAATGAGCACCGGCAGAAGCCCAGCTGACGACATTGCCCTTGACGTCGGTGAAGGTCACGATCGTGTTATTGAACGTGGCCTTGACGTGGGCAATACCGACGGGAATATTCTTCTTCTCTTTTTTCTTCCCAGAGCGACGGGGTTTAGCCATTGCCTTAATCTCCGTTGAATAAAAGTCTTATAAGACGCAAGCGCACGCACGGGCGCGCTGGCGATAGTCTCTTGTCGAGCTATTTCTTCTTGCGGCCCATGACGGAACGGCGGGGACCCTTGCGGGTACGGGCGTTGGTCTTGGACTTCTGACCGCGAACGGGCAGACCGCGACGATGGCGCAGGCCACGGTAGCAACCGATGTCCATCAGGCGTTTGATGTTGGTGGTGATCTCACGACGGAGATCGCCCTCAACCTTGTAGTTGTTTTCGATCTCAACACGGATCTGGTTGACGTCTTCGGCAGTGAGGTCATCACTGTTGGTCTTCCAGTCGATTCCGGTGGAGTCGAGAATCTGCAGGGCCATGGTGCGGCCAATGCCGTAGATGTAGGTCAAAGCGATATCAACGCGCTTGTTCCTCGGCAGATCAACGCCAGCAATACGTGCCATAGTTTTTACCCTCTATCCTTGACGCTGCTTGTGCCGAGGATTCTCGCAGATCACCCGCAGCACGCCGTTGCGCCGAATTACTTTGCACTTGGAACACATTTTCTTCACAGAAGGTCTGACTTTCATGACCATCTCCAATGTCTAAATAACAATAATGCCCATACCCCCCTCTCGGGTGGTGGCCTTTTTAACGAAGCTGCGTTTTATACAGCCTTTTGGAACAAAGAGCAAGCCCGAATTTCAGGCCCCCATGGGAGCTAGTCGGACAGACTCAATATTCTCGGTCCGTCGGAGGTCACGGCCACTGAGTGCTCGAAGTGAGCGGACAGTGATCCGTCCTTTGTCACAGCAGTCCAGTTGTCGTCCAGAACCTCGACTTCGTGTGTTCCCAGCGTGACCATCGGCTCAATGGCTAGGACCATTCCGGCTTTGAGAGGAACGCCGGACAGCCCCCTGGGTACGAAGTTCGGGATTTCGGGCTTCTCGTGAAGATGACTGCCGATCCCATGACCTACAAAACGACGGACGATGCCCAGGCCGAACCCTTCAACGTATGACTGGATTGCCGCGGAGATGTCATACAGATTGTTTCCGGGTCGTGCCTGTTCGATCCCTATATACAGAGACTCGCGTGTTACATCCATGAGTTTCTGCGCATCAGGGGAAACTTTTCCCACCGCGAAGGTGCGAGCGGAGTCCCCGTGGAATCCTTTGTATTCGACACCCATGTCAAAACTGACGATGTCGCCCTCTTTGAGGATGCGATCCTCGGAGGGAAAACCGTGCACGATCTCCTCGTTGACGGAGCAACACAGAGCGAAAGGAAAACCCTGGTAACCCAGGAAGTTCGGCCTTACGCCGTACTCGTCGCAGCGTGCGCGGCAGATGTTCTCGAAGTACATGGTGGAAACGCCTGGTCTGACGTTTTCACCGAGTTCATCGAGAATCCTTGAAACAATGCGATTGGCCTCACGCATGAGGCCAATCTCTTTATCGTTTTTGAGGAAGACGCCTCTGAACTTTTTCAAGACTAGCGCCTGCCTTTAATTTTGTTGCCTTTCCCCATCAACCCCTCGTATTGGCGAGAGATCATGTAGGACTCGATCTGACCCATGAAATCCATGGCTACGCCGACCACGATCAGCAGGGAGGTGCCGCCGAAATAGAACGGAACGCCGAATTTGCTGATCAGGAACATGGGCAGCACGCAGACCGCGGAGACATAGAAGGCACCCCACAGCGTGATGCGGGCCAGAACCTTGTCGATGTACTCGCGGGTACGGTTACCCGGACGGATGCCCGGGATGAAGCCGCCCTGCTTCTGGATATTCTCCGCGATTCCCTTGGGATCGAACATGATCGCCGTATAGAAATAGCAGAAGAAGATGATGATTCCGATGTACAGGATATTGTACAGGATGGAATCGGGCCTGAAGTAGGCCGAGAAGTCCTGCAGGAACTTGTTGTTCGAGAACTGGGCAAGCGTTGCAGGGAACATCAGGATAGAGGACGCGAAGATCGGCGGAATAACACCGGCGGTGTTGATCTTCAGCGGCAGATGCGTGGTCTGCCCGCCGAACATGCGGCGTCCCTGCTGACGTTTGGCATAGTGAATGGGAATACGACGCTGTCCGCGCTCCATGAAGACGATGAAGGCCAGAGTGGCCACCATCACGACCAGCAGTATGAGCAGGATGAACAGGGTGATCTCGCCCACGCTCATCAGCTGCATGGTGTTGATCAACGCGGCCGGAAGGCCGGCGACGATACCCGCATAAATAATAAGCGAGATGCCGTTGCCGATGCCTTTTTCGGTCATCTGCTCACCCAGCCACATCAGGAACACGGTGCCTGCGGTCAGGGTCAGAATCGTCATCAGCTTGAAGCCGATGCCGGAATAGAGAACCATGGGCGCGCCCGTGGGCGAGCTCATGGACTCCAGTCCGGTAGCGATTGCGAAACCCTGCACCACGGTGATGAGCACAGTGCCATACCTGGTGTACTGGGTGATCTTCTTGCGGCCGGCCTCGCCCTCCTCCTTCTGAAGCCGTTTCAGCTCGGGGCTGACGACGGTCAGAAGCTGGAGGATGATCGAGGCCGAGATGTACGGCATGATACCCAGGGCAAAGATGGACATCTTTTTGAGTCCACCACCGGAGAACATGTCGAACACGCCGAAGAGGGTGTTCTGCGCCTGAGCGAAGAACTCGGAAAGCGCGGCACTATCGACGCCGGGAATAGGGATGTGTATGCCCAACCGGTAGACAGCGAGCAGTGCGAACGTCCAGAGCAGCTTTTTACGCAGCTCCGGCAACCGGGCAATATTATCAACTCCTGACATCGTCTAAGTACCCTTCCGGATCAATAGTGAGTTTACGCCTCAATGGCCTTGGCGGTACCGCCGGCCTTGGCAATCTTGTCGGCAGCGGACGCGCTGAAGCGATGAGCTTCGATGGTCACGGCCTTGTCGACGTCACCGGTGCCAAGCACTTTGATCGGAGCGCCGCTCTTCACGACGCCGCGATCGTACATGTCGGCCACGGTGATCTCGTCCTTGCCTTCGAACAGGGCAATCAGACGGCCCACGTTCACGGCAACGTATTCTTCACGGAAGGGATTCTTGAATCCGCGCTTGGGCAGACGGCGAGCCAGAGGCATCTGACCACCCTCGAAACCGGGACGGACGCCGCCGCCGGCACGGGCATTCTGGCCCTTGTGACCCTTGGCAGCGGTCTTGCCCCAGCCGGAGCCGGAGCCGCGACCTATGCGCTTGCGGTTCTTATATTCTTCCGGGAAGGCGTAGAGTTCATGAAGTCTCATGATTCGATAACCTCCACCAGGTGTCTGACCTTGTAGATCATTCCGCGGATGACAGGAGTGTCATCGTGCTCTTTGACCTGATTGATCCTGCGCAGACCCAGGGATTCCAGGGTTTTGACCTGGGCGGGCTTGCAGGAGATCTTGCTTTTGATCTGCTTAACTTTAATCACGGCGATATCCTCTACTTTCTGGGAGTGGAGACCGAAACGCCGCGAAGGGCCGAAACCTCTTCTGCGCTCCGCAGGGACTCCAATCCGGCCATGGTGGCACGCAGCACGTTGTGCGGATTGTTGGTGCCAATGGCCTTGGTCAGGATGTCATTGACGCCCACGGCCTCCATGATAGCACGGACAGGACCGCCGGCAATAATGCCGGTGCCTCGGCTGGCGGGCTTGAGCATAACGCGGCCCGCGCCGTAGCGACCAAGAACCTCATACGGGAGGGTGCCGTCCAACAGAGGAACATTGATCATGTTCTTCTTGGCGCGCTCACTCGCTTTGCGAATGGCTTCCGGCACTTCGTTGGCCTTACCCAGGCCGTAACCGACTCCCCCTTCACCATCACCGACGACCACCAGGCAGCTAAAGCTGAAACGGCGGCCACCCTTGACAACCTTGGCGACGCGATTGAGGTAGACGATTTTTTCAATCAATCCACTTTCATTCTGTTCCATTTTACTTTCCTGGTGACTAGAATTTCAGCCCGCCTTCACGGGCGCCGTCGGCAAGGGCTTTGATCTTGCCGTGATAGATATATCCATTCCGGTCGAAGACGCAGGCTTCGATCTGCTTGGCCTTGGCGGCTTCGGCGATAGCCTTGCCCACCTTGGTGGCAGAGTCCTTGTTGGACTTCAGCGTCTCGCCGTCCTTGTTCAGCACCTGAGTGCTGGCGGAGGCCAGGGTCACACCGTTCACGTCGTCCACCAACTGAGCATAGAGATGCTGGTTGGAGCGATAGACGACCAGACGGGGCCGAGCTTCGGTACCGGAGATCTTCTTTCTGATGCGGGGCTTGCGACGAAGCCTCTGTGCATTCTTGCTTTTGCTCATGACTATTACCCCTACTTGGAACCGGACTTACCGGCCTTGCGGCGGATAATCTCATCGAGGTACTTGATGCCTTTGCCCTTGTAGGGTTCGGGCGGACGCACACGACGGATCTGAGCCGCAATTTCACCGACAAGCTGCTTGTCGATGCCCTCGATGGTCAGCTTGGCGCCTTCCACCTTGGCCTCCAGACCGGCGGGCAGATCGAACTCGACCGGGTGGGAATACCCAACGGCCAGAACGACTTTCTTGCCCTGCACGGACACCTTGTATCCGACGCCGATGACTTCCAGGGTCTTGGTAAAGCCCTTGGTCACGCCATCCACGCAGTTGGCGAGCAGGGTCCGACGAAGACCGTGCTGGCCGCGCGCCTGGCGGGAATCATCAACGCGGGAGACATACACCTTGCCATCCTCAATCTTATACTCCACGGCCGGATCGACCGGGGTATTCAAGGTTCCCTTGGGACCCTTGACCTGGATTTCAGAGGCTCCGACAGACACCTCAACACCCGAGGGGATGTCGATGGGATTCTTTCCTATACGAGACATAACGGAACCTCTTTACCAGATTTCGCAGAGCAGCTCGCCGCCGACGTTGGCCTCTTTGGCCTTGGCGCCTTCAAGCAGCCCTTTGGAGGTGGACACGATACAAATACCGATGCCGTTCTGGACACGGGGGATATCAGAAGCACCAACGTACACGCGGCGACCGGGCTTGCTGACCTTCTTCAGGCCAGTAATGAGCGGTTTGCCGTCAGCGTACTTGAGGGTAATACTGATGTCCCTGTCCTCGACAGCGTAGTCGGCGATATAACCTTCTTCCTTCAGGATACCCGCGATGGAAGACTTCATCTTGGAAGTCGGTACAGCGACATCGGTGTGATATGCGCAGTACGCATTCCGAATGCGGGTCAACATGTCGGCTACAGGATCAACAACAGCCATTTCATTTCTCCTTAATTACCAGCTCGCCTTGCGGACGCCGGGCAGTTCGCCGGCGAGAGCCTTGTTGCGGAAGCAGATACGGCAGATTCCGTACCGCCTCAGAAAAGCCCGAGGACGGCCACAAATCGGGCAACGATTGTAAGCGCGGACCTTGAACTTGGGTTTGCGGCTTGCCTTAACGCGTAAGCTTGTTTTGGCCACTTTCCGTCCTCCTACTTTTTAAAGGGCATGCCGAGCAGGTCGAGGAGGGTCTTGCCTTCCTTGTCCGTCTTGGCCGTGGTCGTCACGGTGACGTTCATGCCCTTAACCAGCTCCACCCGGTCGATTTCGAGCTCGGGGAAGATGGTGTGTTCCTTGATGCCAAGGGTGAAGTTGCCGCGGCCGTCGAAACCGCGGTCGGGAACGCCGCGGAAGTCGCGGACCCGAGGCAGTGCGAAGCTCACGAGCTTGTCATAAAAGTCCCACATGGCATCGTCGCGCAGGGTGACGCGGCAACCAACCGGCTGGCCCTCGCGCAGCTTGAACTGCGCGATGGACTTCTTAGCCAGGGTGACCACGGCCTTCTGGCCGGCGATGGCGGTCAATTCCTCGACGGCGGCATCGATGAGCTTGCTGTTCTGGCTAGCAGCACCGAGACCGATATTCAAGGAGATCTTCACCATTTTGGGGATCTCCATGGACGAGGTGTAACCGTACTCCTTCTGGAGCTCGGGGACGACCTTTTCGTTATACAACTTTTCGAGACGTGTCATACTGATACCTATTTGAAGGTCTCGTTGCACTTCTTGCAGAAGCGCACCTTCTTGCCGTCTTCAGTCTTCTTGTACCCTACCCGCGTGGGCTTGGTGCAGGCGTCGCACACAATAGCCACATTGGATACATGGATAGGGGCTTCCTTCTCGATAATGCCGCCGGGCTGCTGGGCGTACGGATTGGCCTTGGTATGGCGCTGGACCATGTTGACCTTCTCGACCAGAACTTTGTCCTGCTTCTTGAGGATCTTCAAGACCTTACCGACCTTTCCCTTGTCCTTCCCGGCGATGACCATGACCTTGTCGTCTTTACGGATTTTAGTCTTCATCGTCATTTCCTTACAGAACCTCGGGAGCGAGGGAAACGATCTTCATGAAACCGGCAGCGCGCAACTCACGGGCGACGGGACCGAAGATACGGGTTCCGACAGGCTCCATGTTGTTGTTGAGCAGCACGGCGGAATTGTTGTCGAACTTGATGAAGGAACCGTCGGGACGACCGAGTTCCTTCTTGGTGCGAACGACAACCGCCTTCATGACCGAGCCCTTCTTCACTTTGGAATGGGGCATGGCCTCCTTGACGGACACTACGATAATATCTCCGACGCTGGCATAACGGCGCTTGGAACCGCCGAGCACCTTAATGCAGGCGACCTTCTTGGCTCCGGAGTTGTCAGCCACGTCGAGATTGGATTCAACCTGAATCATATGATTTCCTCCTAATCCCTAGACGGCTTTTTCGAGGATCTTCACCAGGTGCCAGCGCTTACGCTTGGACATGGGCCTCGATTCGACAATCTGCACCGTATCGCCGACACCGCAGTCGTTGGCCGGATCGTGGGCCATGAACTTTTTGCGGCGGCGGATGTACTTCTTCAGCAGCGGATGCTTCACCAGGGTCTCTACGCGGACAACAATGGTCTTGTCGCCCTTGTCGGAGATGACCAAACCGGTCAGCAGGCGCTTATTGCCTTGGTATTTGAACTCAGCCATTTCTTACGCTCCCTGTCGTTCCCGCTGAATAGTCAGGATACGGGCGATGGTCTTCTTGACGCCGGAGAGGGCCTGAGTGTTTTCCAGCTGAGCGGTCGCATGCTTGAAGCGCATGGAGAACAGCTCGTGGCGGGATTCATTCAGCTTCTCTGCCAGTTTGGCGTCATCCAGTTCACGAAGTTCTTTGGAAGTCATCTTACAGACCCTCCTTCACAACGATGGTTGTCTTGATCGGCAGCTTGTAGGAAGCGCGCTTGAGGGCTTCCTTGGCGAGCTCGATGTCGACACCCTTCACTTCGTACATGATACGGCCCGGTTTCACCGGCGCGACCCAACCGTCGGGAGCGCCTTTACCCTTGCCCTGGCGGACTTCCGCGGGCTTGGAGGTGGTGGGGTGATCAGGGAAGATGCGGATCCAGACCTTACCGCCACGCTTGATGTGCCTCATGATGGCAACACGAGCGGACTCGATCTGCTGGTTGGTGATCTTTCCGTGCTCCAATGCCTTCAGCCCGATATCGCCGAAGGACACCACGTTACCCCGTTGGGCCTTGCCTCTGAGTCGGCCTTTCTGCCATTTTCTGAATTTAACTCTTTTTGGAGCAAGCATTACTGTTGTACCTCTTTGTCCAGAATCTCACCTTTGAAGATCCAGACCTTGACGCCGATCACGCCGTAGGTCGTAGAGGCCTCGGCAAAACCGTAGTCGATGTCGGCACGAAGGGTGTGCAGGGGCACACGACCATCACGGTACCATTCGCCGCGAGCGATTTCAGCTCCGGCCAGACGGCCGGCACAAGCGACTTTGATACCCTCGGCGCCGAATTTCCTGGCAAGGCCCACCGTACGCTTCATGGCACGGCGGAAGGCAATTCGACGTTCGAGCTGCTGGGCAATACTCTCAGCTACGAGCTGAGCTTCAACCTCCGGTCGACGGATCTCGTTGACCTCAATGGTGAACTCGGTTTGAAACTTGTTGCGCAATTCCTCACGCAACTTTTCTATCTCAACACCCTTGCGGCCGATGACGATACCGGGACGCGCGGTGTGGATGATCAGGCGAATCTTGCCGCCGGCCCGCTCGATCTCGATGCGGGAAACACCGGCCTGATACAGTTTTTTCTTGACGAACTTGCGGACCTGGTCGTCCTGGAAGACGAACGCAGGGTAGTCCTTCTTGCTGTACCAGCGGGACAGCCAGTTCTTGTTATACCCCAGACGAAAACCGTAAGGATGTACTTTCTGTCCCATACTACTGTTCCTTGACTACGATGGTGATATGACTGGTGCGCTTCCGGATGCGGTAGGCGCGGCCCATGGCACGCGGCTGAATCCGCTTCCAGGTCGGACCCTCGTCCACGACCACGGAGTGGACGATCAGAGAGTCGACATCGACGCCGGGCATCTGCTCCGCGTTGGAAACGGCGGAGTACAGAACCTTGCTGAGAATGTCGGCGGGCTTCTGCGGGGTGAACCGCAGGATGTTCAGAGCGTCTTCGACACCCTTGCCCTTGATGTTCTCGGCGACGATGCGCGCCTTGCGCGGAGACACACGGATGAACTTGGCAACTGCTTTAGCTTCCATAATGTACTCCCCCTACTTCTTCTTGTCGGCAACGTGGCCGAAGTAGGTGCGGGTCGGGGAGAATTCACCCAGCTTGTGGCCGACCATATTTTCGGTCACGAACACGGGGATGAATTTCCGGCCATTGTGGACGGCGAAGGTCATACCGACCATCTCGGGGACGATCGTAGAACGACGGGACCAGGTCTTGATCACGCGGCGGTCCTGATTCTCGGCGGCCACTTGGATTTTCTTGATCAGGTGACCGTCCAGGAACGGGCCCTTTTTAAGAGATCTAGGCATTGGTTATACTCCTACTTCTGGCCGCGGCGTTTGACGATGAGCTTCGAGGAAGCCTTCTTGCGGTTCCGGGTCTTGTAGCCCTTGGCCGGGGTACCCCACGGGGACACCGGATGGCGACCACCGGAACTGCGGCCCTCACCACCACCCAGCGGGTGATCGATCGGGTTCATTGCCACACCACGGACCTTCGGGCGACGGCCAAGCCAACGATTCCGTCCGGCCTTACCGATCTTGATGTTCTCATGATGAATGTTTCCAACCTGACCGATGGTTGCGCAACAGGTGGCCAGGACCTTGCGGACCTCACCGGAGGGCATGCGCAGAAGCGCGTACTTGCCTTCCTTGGCGATGAGCTGGGCGTAGGTACCGGCGGCGCGGCAGAACTGGCCGCCCTTACCCGGGTACAGCTCGATGTTGTGCACGATGGTACCGGTCGGGATCTGAGTCAGAGCCATGGCGTTGCCGGGCTTGATGTCGGCGCCTTCACCAGCGGTGATGACGTCGCCCTGATTCAGTCCGACGGGGGCCAGGATGTAGCGCTTCTCGCCGTCTGCATAGTGCAGAAGAGCGATACGAGCGCTGCGGTTCGGATCGTATTCGATCTCGGCCACCTTGGCGGGCACGCCAAGCTTGTTCCGCTTGAAGTCGATCAGGCGGTACAGAGACTTGTTGCCGCCGCCGCGGCGACGCATGGTCACGCGACCGTTATTGTTACGTCCGGCCTTTTTGGTCAGACCTTTGGTCAGCGACTTCTCGGGAGTGGTCCGGGTGATCTCCGCGAAATCGGAGATGGTCTGGAACCGGCGGCCCGGAGAAGTAGGCTTCAGCTTACGGGTTGCCATGGTTACACTCCTTCGAAGATTTCGATTTTATCGCCGGCGGCAAGCTTGACGTAGGCCTTCTTGTACCCGGGGACACGTCCACCGGTCAGGCGGCCCATGCGCTTACGCGGAGCGGCTTTCTTGGCCACAATATTCACGGACTCGACTTTGACGTCGAAGGCTGCTTCAACGGCCTTCTTCACCTCGATCTTGTTGGAATCGGGGTGGACGTAAAAAGAGACGTGATTGGATTGCTCCTTGGCCTCGTTGGCCTTCTCGGAGACCACGGGCTTGAGCAGGACTTTCGAATAATCCATTACTTCAACCTCTCTTGAACGTCTTGGGCGGCGGACTCGAGCATGACCAGCTCGGGGTACAGCAGCACGTCGTAAACATTCAGCTTGTCGGCTTCGATGACCTTGATGTGGGGCATGTTCCTTGCGGACATCTCCAGGTTCTTGTCGGCATTCTTGGCGACAATCAGGGTCTTGTTCAGGCCGAGGTTCTGGGCGACTTCGGCAAAGGCCTTGGTCTTGATCTCAGGGAGATCGATGGACTTGACCACCGTCATCTTCTCTTCGGAGACGCGGGAGGACAGGGCCATCTTGAGGGCCAATTTGCGCACCTTCTTGTTAACCTTGAAGGCGTAGTCGCGGGGCTGGGGTCCGAAGAGGACGGCACCGCCGCGCCACAGGGGCGAACGGGTGGAGCCGGCACGGGCACGACCGGTGCCCTTCTGGCGCCACGGCTTGCGGCCGCCGCCGGATTTCATACCGCGGGTCTTGGTGGCGTGGGTACCCTGACGCTGGGAAGCGCGCTGGGCACGGACGACCTGGTTGAGGATTTCGGGCATGATTTCAACCTCGAAAACCTCGGGGGCCAGCTCGAAATCGCCAACCTTATTGTTATTCTGATCTACAACTTGAATTTTTGCCATGTCGTATACCTCTTAGCCGTTCTTGCGGATCATCACGAGGCCGTTGTTGGGGCCGGGCACTTGGCCCTTGACCAGGAGGACATTGTCCTCGGGCCTGACATCGACGATTTCCACGTTGCTCAAGGTTACACGCACGTTACCCATCTGTCCGGGCATTTTCTTGCCCTTCCAGACACGGCCGGGGAAAGTCGCGTTACCGACGGAACCGGGAACGCGGTGCACTTTTTCGGCACCGTGGGCGGCGCGGGAGCCAGCGAAGTTGTGACGCTTCATGACGCCCTGGAAACCCTTACCCTTGGAGGTACCGGTAACCTTGACCTTTTCACCGGCGGCAAAGATATCGACGGTGATTTCCTGACCCAGTTCGTAACCTTCCACAACCTCGAGGGGGAATTCCTTGAGGTGGCGGTACAGTTCCTTACCGGCCTTGGCCATATGGCCTTTCATGGGCTTGTTCACCTTGCGCTCAGGCACGGTATCGTAGCCGAGCTGCAGGGCGTTGTACCCTTCCTTGTCCGAGGTCTTGATCTGCATGACCGGGCAGGGACCTGCCTCAATAACGGTCACGGGGCAGATGGTACCATCGTCCTTGAAAATGCGAGTCATGCCCAGCTTTCTGCCAAGCAATCCGAGAGTCTTAGCCATAACTATACTCCTAGAGCTTGATCTCGACGTCTACACCGGCGGGCAGCGAAAGCTTGCCCAGGGCGTCAACAGTCTGCTGAGTGGGTTCAAGGATATCCAGAAGACGCTTGTGAATGCGCATCTCGAACTGCTCACGGGACTTCTTGTCAACGTGAACGGATTTCTGGACGGTGGTACGATGAATGTCGGTGGGCAGCGGCACAGGGCCGGCAATAGCCGCACCGGTATTCCGGGCAGTGTCAACGATCTCGGTGACAGCCTTGTCCAGAATACGGTAATCGTATGCTCTCAGTTTGATTCTGATGCGATCGCTCGCCATCGAAGCAGCCATAGTGCTTTCTCCTCAAAGGATTTATCTTTACCGCGCCCGAAAAGAAAAAGGCGCCGAACTGTGCAGCGGTCGGGTTGATTACACCCGCACCGCCACACTGTCAAGCAAAGGGAAAATCCTAGGCTCTACGTTTATTCGTTTCCTTTCATCAATTCTTCGGCCAAGTTGTTCGGCAACTTCTCGTAGTGGTCGAACTGCATGGTGAAGGTCGCCCGGCCCTGGGTCTTCGAACGAAGATCCGTGGCGTAACCGAACATCTCGGACAGCGGCACGAAGGAGCGAATGACCTGCACGCCGGTGCGGGCTTCCATTTCGCCCACGCGGCCGCGGCGGCCGTTCAAGTCGCCCATGACGTCGCCGAGGTAGTCCTCGGGGGTGACCACTTCCACCGACATGATCGGCTCGAGCAGTACCGGCTTGGCACCTCTGCAGGCTTCCTTGATGGCCAGAGAACCGGCGATGTAGAAGGCCTGCTCACTGGAGTCGACTTCGTGGAAGGAGCCGAAGACCAGTTTGACCTTCACATCAACGACCGGGAACCCGGCCATGATGCCGTTCTTCATGGCATCCTGGATGCCCTTGTCAACAGCGGGAATGTATTCCTTGGGAATCACGCCGCCCTTGATCTCGTCAACAAACTCGTAACCGTTCTCGGGGTTCGGCTCGACTTCGATGACGACGTGGCCGTACTGACCACGACCACCAGACTGCTTGGCATGCTTGACATCAACCTTGTTCGGCGCGGAGATGGTCTCTCGGTAGGCAACGCGGGGAGCACCCACGTTGGCGTTCACGTTGAACTCGCGCAGCAGGCGGTCAACGATGATCTCGAGGTGCAACTCACCCATTCCGGCGATCAGGGTCTGTCCGGTCTCTTCGTCGCCCTTGACGCGGAAGGACGGATCCTCCTTGGCCAGCTTGACGAGAGCCGCGGACAGGGTGTCGCGGTCAGCCTTGGTCTTGGGTTCGATGGCCACTTCGATAACCGGCTCGGGGATGTCCAGGGACTCCAGAACCACAGCGCGCTTGAGGTCGCACAGGGTATCGCCGGTGGCCACGTTTTTGAGGCCGACGGCGGCGACGATGTCACCGGCGTATGCCTCTTTAATTTCTTCACGCTTGTTGGCGTGCATTTTCAACAGACGACCGATGCGCTCCTTCTTGCCGGTGGCCGCGTTCATGAACGTGGCGCCGGACTCGATCTTGCCGGAGTAGAGACGCAGGAAGGTCAGGTGACCGACGAACGGGTCGGTCATGAGCTTGAAGGCCAGGGCGGCCAGCGGCTCGTCATCATTACAGGGGCACTCGATGACGGTCTCGACGTCCTTCGGATCCGTACCCTTCATGACAACGACGTCCAGGGGGCTGGGCAGGTAGTCGACGACGGCGTCGAGCAGCGGCTGCACACCCTTGTTGCGGAACGCGGTGCCACACAGTACGGGGCAGATGGTCAGATTGGTGGTCGCCTTGCGCACGCCCTCGCGAATCTCTTCCGGGGTCAGCGGCTCGTCGGCCATGTACTTTTCGAGAAGGTTTTCATCCTCCTCGGCGATGGCTTCGATCATCTCGGCGCGCATCTCTTCGTACTGGTCCTGCAGGTTGGCCGGAACTTCGGTGGTGGTGAAGCTCGCGCCGTGATCCAGGTGGTCGTAGATATAGGCCTTGCCCTCGATCAGGTCGACGACGCCTTCGAAGTCGTCCTCGGCTCCGATGGGGAGCTGAAGAGGAACGGCCTTGGCGCCGAGACGGGTCTTCATCATGTCCACGCAACGGAAGAAGTCCGCACCGATGCGGTCCATCTTGTTGACGAAGGCCATGCGGGGGACCTTGTAACGGTCGGCCTGACGCCACACGGTCTCGGACTGGGGCTCGACGCCCGCAACCGAGTCGAAGACGGCGATGGCGCCGTCCAGCACGCGCAGGGCGCGCTCGACTTCCATGGTGAAGTCCACGTGGCCCGGGGTGTCGATGATGTTGATACGGTGCTCGCGCCAGAAGCAAGTGGTTGCGGCAGACGTAATGGTGATGCCGCGTTCCTGCTCCTGAACCATCCAGTCCATGGTGGCCTCGCCATCATGGACCTCACCGATCTTGTGGGACACGCCGGTGTAGAACAGGATTCGCTCGGTAGTGGTAGTCTTGCCCGCATCGATGTGGGCCATGATACCAATATTGCGCTGTTTATCTCTGGGTACTTGTCTCGCCACTTTACTACTCCGTGACTACCAACGGTAGTGAGCGAAAGCCTTGTTGGCTTCGGCCATCTTGTGGGTGTCTTCGCGCTTTTTCACGGCGCCGCCACGGTTATTGAAAGCGTCCAGCAGTTCGCCGGACAGGCGGGCGACCATGCCCTTTTCGCCGCGACCGCGTGCGTAACCGATAGCCCAGCGAATGGCCAGGGCGGTCTGACGGTCGGGACGGACTTCCATGGGCACCTGGTAGGTAGCACCACCGACACGGCGGGACTTTACTTCCAGAGCCGGACGGATGTTCTCCAGGCACTTCTCGAAGGCGCGCAGGGGCTCTTCGTTGGTCTTCTCGGCCAGGATTTCGATGGCCTTGTAGAAAATTTGTTCCGCAGTAGACTTCTTGCCGTCCAGCATAAGACGGTTGATGAAGCGAGTGATGAGCTTGCTGCCGTATACAGGATCCGGCAGGATCTGCCGCTTGGCGACAGGACCTTTACGAGGCATTTTTTTCTCCTTGAATTTCGGCCGGGGGGACATTATTTCGGGCAGCCTCCGCCCTACTTTGTCATCCCACCCCGGGCATTACGAAAAAGCTATAACCTTATTTCGGGCGCTTGGTGCCGTACTTGGAACGACCACGGCGACGATCATCAACACCGGAAGTGTCGAGAGTACCGCGAACGATGTGGTAACGGACACCGGGAAGGTCTTTCACACGGCCGCCGCGAATCAGAACCACGGAGTGTTCCTGCAGGTTATGGCCCTCACCACCGATGTAGGCGGTGACTTCCATGCTGTTGGTCAGACGCACACGGGCGACCTTACGGAGAGCGGAGTTCGGCTTCTTCGGGGTCGTGGTGTACACCCTGGTGCAAACGCCTCGACGCTGAGGGCATTCCATCAGGGCCGGGGTCTTCTTCCGCTTGGGCTGCGCTTCGCGGCCTTTACGGATGAGCTGGTTAATGGTGGGCATTCATCCTCCAATCATTAGTTAATACGATACCTCTGCGCAAATCTTGCGCAAAGAGGACCGCAAGTACCTCATTCGCTCGAACATTGTCAAGGCATTTCGCCTGTCGTGAGCGGGTGCTTTTCGGTCCTAACCGGCAAAAAAGTTGGAGAGGCTGGGCCTCTCCAACTTTTTCAATCACTTATATCAATAGCTGCCGAGTTATAATTTTCCCGGCTGCATTACGCCGTGGGCACGTCCACCAGGAGCGGGCTTTCTTCCAGCTCCTCGAGGAACTTGTCCGGACGCTCGGTCTGATCGGGCACGCTGATCTCGGAATCCGTGTACTTCCGGAATCCGGTACCGGCGGGAACCAACCGACCGACGATGACGTTTTCCTTCAGACCGTGCAGGTAGTCGGTCTTGCCCTTCAGGGAGGCCTCGGTCAGAACCTTGGTGGTCTCCTGGAACGAGGCAGCCGAGATGAAGGAATCCGTGGACAGGGAAGCCTGGGTGATACCCAGAACCAGGGTTTCGGCCACTGCGGGCTGTCCGCCCTCTGCCGTCACCTTGGCGTTCTCTTCCATGAACCGCAGCTTGTCGACCTGCTCTCCCATGAGGAAGGAGGTGGTGCCGGGGTTCAGAATCGAGACCTTCTTGAGCATCTGGCGCACGATGATCTCGATGTGCTTGTCGTTGATGTTAACGCCCTGGAAGCGGTACACGTCCTGGATCTCTTCGACCAGGTAACGGGCCAGGTGCTTTTCGCCCTTGATCCGCAGGATGTCGTGCAACTCCGGAGAGCCTTCAGTCAGCAGGTCGCCGGCCTCGACGAAGTCGGATTCCTGAACCGTGATGTGCTTGCCCTTGGGAATCAGGAATTCCTGAGCGTCGCCGGTTTCGGGAGTGACAACGACCTTGCGCTTGCCCTTGGTCTCGGGACCGAAGGTAACGATGCCGTCGATGGACGAGACAACGCCCAGGTCCTTGGGCTTGCGAACCTCGAAGAGCTCGGCAACGCGCGGCAGACCGCCAACGATGTCCTTGGTCTTGGAGGATTCACGCGGCTTACGAGCGATGACGTCACCAGCCCGGACGGTGTCGCCGTCCTTGACCATGAGAATGGCGCCCACGGGCATGGCGAAGTTGGCATCGATGTCGGTGCCGGGACGCTTCACCGGGGAGCCGTCCTCACCCAGCATGGTGACTGCCGGGCGGTAGTTGGTGGTGCGGTATTCCATGATGGTGAAGGACGCCTTGGAGGTACGGTCCTCCTGGACGGTCTTCCCTTCGATGATGTCCTTGAACTTGATGGTACCGGACACGTCGACGACGAACGGCTCCATGTACGGATCCCATTCGGCCAGCGGAGTGCCCTTCTTGACCTCCTGGCCTTCGTCCACGAGCAGACGGGCGCCGGACGGGAGCACGTACTTCTCACGCTCACGGCCCTGCTCGTCCACAATGCCGACCTGGCAGCTCTTACCGAGGACCATCTTGTCGCCATCGGAGTTGGTGACGGTACGCATACGCGAGGTGGTCACGCGACCGTTATGCTGGGACTCGATGCTCGAGGATTCGATTTCCTTGGATGCGGTACCACCGATGTGGAAGGTACGCATGGTCAGCTGGGTGCCGGGCTCGCCGATGGACTGTGCGGCGATGATGCCGACGGTCTCACCCACGTTGACCAGATGTCCACGGGCCAGATCGCGGCCGTAGCACATGGCGCAGACGCCCTGCTTGGATTTGCAGGTCAGGCCGGAACGGATGACGATGGAGTTGACGCCTGAAGCGTCGAGCTTCTTGGCGTACTGCGCATCGATCATGGTGTTGGCCGGGATGACCAGGTCGCCGGTCTCCTCGTCGTAGGTGTCGAACATGGTCACGCGGCCGAGCACTCGTTCGGCCAGGCGCTGCTTGATCTCACCACCCTTGATGTAGTGAGTCAGCTCCAGACCGTCCACAGTGCCGCAATCCAGCTCGGATACGGTCACATCCTGGACGACGTCGACCAGACGGCGGGTCAGGTAACCGGAGTTAGCGGTCTTGAGCGCGGTATCCGCGAGGCCCTTCCGAGCGCCGTGGGTGGAGATGAAGTACTGCAGGACGGACAGACCTTCGCGGAAGCTCGCGGTGATCGGGGTCTCGATGATCTCGCCCGAAGGCTTGGCCATCAGACCGCGCATACCGGCCAGCTGCCTCATCTGGTCCTGGTTGCCTCGAGCGCCGGAGGTGGCCATCATGTAGATGGGGTTGAAGCTCGAGTTGACTTCGGTGTTGCCGGTCTTTGGATCGGTCAGTACGTCGGTGGACATCTCCTGCATCATTTCGTTGGAGATGTCGTTGGTGACCTTGGTCCAGACGTCGACGATCTTGTTGTATTTCTCAGTACGGGTGATGATACCGTCCTGGAACTGGTTTTCGATCTCGTCCACTTCGGCGTTGGCCGTATCCAGCATCTTGGGCTTGCTGGCCGGGATCTTGAGGTCCTTCACGCCGATGGTCACACCTGCGCGGGTGGCGTACTCGTAACCGAGATCCTTGATGCGGTCGCACAGGATGACCGTGGCCTTGGTGCCTGCCAGACGGTAGGCGCCGGAAACCAGGGCGGCGATATTCTTCTTGTTCAGAACGCAGTTGACCAGATCGAACGGAATGTCGTCGGGCAACAGCTCGGATACGATGATACGACCGGTGGTGGTCTCATGGATCTCGCCGTTCTTGCGCACCTTGATACGGGCGTGGATACCCACAGCGCCGAAGTCATAGGCCGAGATGACTTCCTCGGGATTCGAGAAGATCATGCCCTCGCCCTTCTCGAAGGAACGCGGCGTGGTCAGGTAGTACAACCCGAGGACGATGTCCTGGGACGGGTTGATGATCGGGGAACCGTTGGACGGGCTGAGGATGTTGTTGGAAGACATCATCAGCACGCGGCACTCGATCTGCGCCTCCACGGACAGCGGAACGTGCACGGCCATCTGGTCACCGTCGAAGTCCGCGTTGTAGGCGGAGCAGACGAGCGGATGCAGCTGGATGGCCTTGCCCTCCACCAGGGTGGGCTCGAAGGCCTGGATACCGAGGCGGTGCAGGGTCGGGGCGCGGTTGAGCATGATCGGGTACTCGCGGACAACGTCTTCCAGGATATCCCAGACGACCAGGTCTTCGCGCTCGACCATTTTCTTTGCGGATTTGATGGTTGTGGCGATCTCGCGCTTCTCAAGCTCGGAATAAATGAACGGCTTGAACAGCTCCAGCGCCATCTTCTTGGGCAGACCGCACTGGTGCAGCTTCAGCTTCGGACCGACGACGATGACCGAACGGCCGGAGTAGTCGACGCGCTTGCCGAGCAGGTTCTGGCGGAAACGGCCCTGCTTACCCTTGATCATGTCGGACAAGGATTTCAGCGGGCGACCGTTGGTACCGGTGATGGCGCGGCCACGGCGACCGTTGTCGAACAGTGCGTCAACGGCCTCCTGCAACATGCGCTTTTCGTTGCGGATGATGATCTCGGGAGCACCGAGCTCGAGCAGCCGCTTCAGGCGGTTGTTGCGATTGATGACGCGGCGGTACAGGTCGTTGAGGTCCGAGGTGGCGAAACGGCCGCCATCCAGGGGAACCAGCGGGCGCAGCTCGGGCGGAATGATGGGAATCACTTCCATGATCATCCACTCGGGCTTGTTGCCGGACTCGAGGAAGGCCTCGACGATCTTGAGCCGCTTGGTGATTTTCTTCTTCTTGGTCTGGGACCGGGTGGTCTGAGACTCCTCGCGCAGTTCGGTGCGCAGGGTCGGCAGATCGAGGGCCTGGAGCATGGTCCGCACGGTTTCGGCACCCATACCCACGGTCAGGGCATCTTCACCGAAGTGGTCGATGACCTGGAAGTACTGGTCCTCGGAGACGACCTGGTGCTTCTTGAGCGGAGTTTCGCCCGGATCAAGCACGATGAAGGAGTCGAAGTACAGGACCTTCTCCAGATCGGCCATGGTGATATCGAGCAGCGTGCCGATCTTGGACGGCAGAGTCTTCAGGAACCAGATGTGCGCAACAGGCGCAGCCAGTTCGATATGGCCCATGCGCTCGCGGCGGACCTTGGAGGCGATGACCTCAACGCCGCACTTTTCGCAGACGATGCCGCGATGCTTCATGCGCTTATATTTGCCGCAGTTGCACTCGTAGTCCTTCACCGGGCCGAAGATCTTGGCGCAGAACAGGCCGTCCCGTTCCGGTTTGAAGGTCCGGTAGTTGATGGTCTCCGGTTTTTTGACTTCACCGTAGGACCACTCCCGGATTGTTTCGGGCGCAGCTATGGATATCTGGATAGCCTTCAGGTTACGGCCTTGTGCAGCCGCATTCGGCGCTCCACGTAAGGTGAACAGATCGTCCAACGTCATGGATATCCCCTATCGTAAAATGTTATCTCATGCCCGGCCGGCCGCTCGCGGCCGGCCGGGCCAATTACCTTTTGTCGTCCGGCCCTAGTCCACCAGAGGCGTGGGCCCTGCCGGAATGGCGACGGGCTGCGGCCTCTCGGGACGCTTGCGGTCCTCGTAGTGCAGGGTCACATCCAGACCCAGCGACATGAGTTCCTTGACCAGGACGTTGAAGGATTCCGGCAGACCGGCTTCCAGGAAGTTGTCGCCCTTGACGATCTTCTCGTACATCTTCACGCGGCCCTGAACATCGTCAGACTTGACGGTCAGGAACTCCTGCAGAAGATAGGCGGCGCCGTAGGCCTCGAGGGCCCAGACTTCCATCTCACCCAGACGCTGACCGCCGAACTGAGCTTTACCGCCCAGGGGCTGCTGCGTGACCAGGGAGTACGGACCGGTGGACCGGGCATGGATCTTCTCGTCGACCAGGTGGTGCAACTTCAGATAGTACATGATGCCCACGGTGACCCGGTTGTGGAACGGTTCGCCGGTACGGCCGTCGTAAAGCACGAACTTGCCGTCCGATGCGAGACCGGCCTTTTCCAGCCAGCCCCAGATGCCGTCTTCCTCGGCGCCGTCGAAGACCGGAGTCTTGGCGACGATGCCGTTCTTCAGCTTCTTGACCGCTTCCACAAACTCCTCATCAGACATGGAGTCGATGAGTTCGTTCATGTCACCGGTGTCGAGGATGGACTTGACCTCCTCACGGATGGCCTTGAGCGAGTTGTCGCTCTCCTCGAGCATCTGCTGGACCTGCTGACCGAGCTTGCGACCGGCCATGCCCAGGTGCGTTTCCATGATCTGCCCGATGTTCATACGGGAGGGAACGCCCAGGGGGTTCAGGACGATGTCCATGGAGGTGCCGTCTTCGAAGAACGGCATGTCCTCTTCGGGCAGGATGCACGATACGACACCCTTGTTACCATGACGGCCGGCCATCTTGTCGCCCACGGAAAGCTTACGCTTCACCGCGACGTAGACCTTGACCATCTTGATCACGCCCGGGGGCAGGTCATCGCCCTCAGTCACTTTCTCGCGTTTGACGTCATATATATTCTTAATGAAGGCGACCTGCTGCTCGTAGTCGGCCACGATCAGCTTGAGCTGGTCGTTGGCCTCGCGGTCGAACAGACCGATGAGCTTCTTGACCGGCACGGAGTCCAGGGACTCGCGATCGATAACCTCGCCGGACTTGCCGAGCGTGGTTTTCTTGTTACCGACCAGGTCCTTCTTCAGCTTGGCGCCCTCGAGCACGGTCCAGATCTTCTCACGGATCGCGTCGGTCAAAGCGGCGATGTGCTTCTGCTCCTTGACGTCGAAGGCTGCCAGTTCGGCATCCTCGATAGCCTTGGTGCGGTCGTCCTTCTCGCCGGAACGACGGTTGAACACCTTGACGTCGACGATGGTGCCGGAGATTCCCGGCGGTACCTTCAACGAGGTGTTTTTCACGTCGCGGGCCTTGTCGCCGAAGATGGCGCGCAGCAGCTTCTCTTCAGGGGTCAGCTGGGTCTCGCCCTTGGGCGTGATCTTACCGACCATGATGTCATCGGGTTTGATCCGGGCACCGATGCGGATGATACCGCATTCGTCCAGGTTCCGAAGCATTTCCTCGGAGACGTTGGAGATGTCCCGGGTCACTTCCTCGGGTCCGAGCTTGGTGTCGCGGGCGACCAGTTCAAACTCCTCAATGTGAATCGAGGTGTAGACGTCTTCCTTGACCATGCGCTCGGAGATGAGGACGGAGTCCTCGTAGTTGAAACCGCACCAGGGCATGAAGGCCACCAGCAGGTTCTTGCCGAGCGCCAGCTCGCCATGGTCGATGCCCGGGCCGTCGGCCAGGACCTCGCCCTTCTTGACCCGCTGCCCCACCTGGACGCGAGGCGTCTGGCCGAAGCAGGAGTTCTGGTTGGACTTATGCCACTTCTGCAGCTCGTAATGCTTGGAGCCGCCGGAGTCGGGGAACAGTCCATTGTCGTAGTTGATGATGATGCGCTCGGCGTCAACGTAGTGGATGACACCGTCTTCCTTGGCCAGGACGCAAGCCCCGGAGTCGCGGGCGACCGGGCCTTCCATGTCGGTGCCGACAAGCGGCTCCTCGGCCTGGAGAAGCGGCACGGCCTGACGCATCATGTTGGAGCCCATGAGCGCACGGTTGGCGTCATCGTGCTCCAGGAACGGAATCAGCGCGGCCGAGATGGAAACCGTCTGGCTCGGGCTGATGTCCATGCAGGTGACTTCTTCAGCTGCGGTCAGCTGAACGTCACCGGCCAGACGCGCGTTGACGCGCTGGTTGGTGAAGACGCCGTTCTTGTCCAGGGGAGCGTTGGCCTGAGCCACCACTTCCTTGGCTTCCTTGGAGGCGTCCATGTAGTTGATTTCGTCGGTGATCTTCTTGTCCACGACCTTACGATACGGAGTCTCGATGAAACCGTAGTCGTTAACCTTGGCGTAGGTGGTCAGGGAGACGATCAGACCGATGTTCGGACCTTCCGGAGTCTCAATGGGGCAGATACGGCCATAGTGAGAGGTGTGCACGTCGCGCACTTCGAAGCCCGCGCGTTCGCGGGTCAGGCCGCCGGGTCCCAGAGCCGACAGGCGGCGCTTGTGGGTAACCTCGGAGAGCGGGTTGGTCTGGTCCATGAACTGGCTGAGCTGGGAGGTTCCGAAGAACTCCTTCAGCACGGCGGCAACCGGCTTGGGGTTGATCAGGTCATGGGGCATCAGGGTGGCCACTTCCTGCAGGGACATGCGCTCCTTGATGGCGCGCTCCATGCGGACAAGGCCGATGCGGTACTGGTTCTCGACCAGCTCGCCCACCGGGCGCACACGACGGTTGCCCAGGTGGTCGATATCGTCGGCCGGACCGTGGGAATCCTTGAGGCGCATAAGTTCCTTGACCGCGAGAAGAATGTCCTCGTTGGTCAGGGTGCGGACGTTGAGGTCCACTTCCTGGTTCAGACGCGAGTTGAGCTTGTAGCGGCCCACGCTGGACAGGTCGTAGTAGTCGGAGGAGCGGAACAGGTTCTCGAAGAAACTGGACGCGATCTCGGGAGTGGGCGGAGAGCTGGGACGAAGTCTGCGGTAGATCTCGATCTGCGCGGACTCCATGTCCGTGGTCTTGTCGAGCAGCATGGTGTCGCGCAGAGAAGAAGAAACCTCCATGCCGCGGGTGTGCAGCACGTCCAGGTCCTTGATCTTGGCGTCACGCAGCTTGTCGATCAGATCCGGGGTCAGCTCTTCAGCTGCCTCGGCAATAACCTCGCCGTTCTTGTCGACCATGTCGCGCGCCAGGAACTGTCCCACCAGGGAGTCGGGGTCGACCTCAATGGCCTTGACCTCGGAGCGGATGAGCTTTTTCCACGCGCCCTTGGTGATGTCGGTGCCCTTCTTCAGGATGGGCTTTCCGTCCACCTCGACATCCACGAAAGCGGTTTCCTTGCGGTACTGCTCCGCCACCACCGTGCGCGTGACCTTGGTCTTGAGCAGGGTGTAGGATTCCACGTCGTAGAAGTAATCGAGAATGTCGGCGCGAGACAGACCCATGGCCTTCAGAAGAATGGTCACGGGCATCTTGCGGCGGCGGTCGATGCGGACGTACAGAATGTCCTTGTGGTCGAAGTCGAAGTCCAGCCAGGATCCGCGCATGGGGATGATGCGGCTCGAATAGAGAACCTTGCGGCTGGAGTGGGACTTGCCCGAGTCATGTTCAAAGATGATGCCCGGGGAGCGCTGCAACTGGTTAACGATGACACGCTCGGTACCATTGATGACATAGGTGCCCTTCTCGGTCATCAGCGGGAGCGTCCCGAAGTATATATCCTGTTCCTTGATGTCGCGAATCGTGCGGTTGTCGGTCTCTTCATCCACGTCAAAAACTACGAGACGGACGGTGATACGGATGGGCGTCTCATAGGTCAGACCTTTGGAGATGCACTCATCGACGTCGTATTTTGGTTCGCCGATTTCATAGGACACGAAATCAAGGCTAGCGGTCTTGTTGAAATCTTCAATGGGAAAAACGGACCTGAACACGCCCTCGAGTCCAAAGTCTCCACGGCTGGCCGGCGGAGTATCCGCCTGGAGGAAACGATTGTACGAATCCACCTGAAGCTCCAGCAGGTGCGGGATGGGGAGCGTGTTGACGATTTTGCCGAATTTTTTTCTCAGTTGACCCATTGTACCCTCATGCATGAGCGGTTGATGGTTGGGGCGCGGGGCGGGGTAGCCCTTGCCCTCTGTCTGGCGCATCGGCCGATTAGAGCGACCGGTGCGAAAAATGGGTAGATAAGCTGTAGCCGGAACCAAAAACCCGGCACACCGACGAGGAGCTGATTTGCATCATACAGCGCTTAAACCCAAAAGCGAAAGGCGATTAAACCATTATATATACATACAGAGCAAAGAGCGCAACGCCCTTTTTAAGAGGGCGAGCGCTCTTTGCTTTGTTAGCTTAAGGCGGTGAAGTTACTTAACTTCAACTTCGGCGCCAGCTTCCTGCAGCTGCTTGGCAGCCTCGTCAGCTTCGTCCTTGGAAACGCCTTCCTTCAGGGTCTTGGGAGCTTCGTCGACCAGAGCCTTGGCTTCTTTCAGGCCCAGGCCGGTGATGCCGCGGACGGCCTTGATGACGGCAATCTTGTTGCTGCCGGCACCGGTCAGGACGACGTCGAACTCGGTCTTCTCTTCCTCAGCGGCGGCGTCGCCACCAGCGGCGGGAGCAGCAGCAACGGCCATGGCCGGGGCAGCAGCCTCGACACCGAAGACGTCTTCGAGCTCTTTGATGAATTCGGACAGTTCCAGGACGGTCATGTTGCCGATGAATTCGACAACCTGTTCTTTGGTGATATCAGCCATGATAAATCTCCTTGAAATTGATTCGCTTTGAACCTGTTGTTTACGCGGCTTCCTTCTGTTCCTTGATGGCGGTCAAGGCATACAGGAACTTGCGCTCGATGTTGGCGAACAGACAGACGAAATTGCGAGGTACGGCCTGCATGGTGCCGAGAAGGGAACTAAGAAGCTCAGGCTTGCTGGGCATCTTGGAGAGTTCCTTCACTGCGTCGCTGTCAAGAAACTGGCCTTCCAGAGTACCGAAACGCATGGCGAACTTTTTGTTCGTCTTGGCGTAATCGGCCAACGCCTTGGCTAGGGCGACGGGATCGTCGTATCCGAGCGCAATGGCGCAGTTCTCTTTCAGATGTTCGCTCAACACACCGTGATCGGTGTCGTTGAGAGCCAACCGGGCCAGGGTATTCTTGACGACTTGGTAATCGACGCCGATCTCGAAGCACTTGGAGCGCAACTGGGTCATTTCCTCAACGGACATGCCCTTGAAATCGGTGACGACGGCGATGCTGGCGCGCGAAGCTTTTTCGTGCAGCTGCTCGATGATCTGGGCTTTTTCTTGCCTGTTCATCTACCACTCCTCGTCGTTCGGCCCGGAAAGCAGGTCAAAGCTTTGTCTGAGCAGGATGTTTAAGGGGACACAGCCCCGCCTGCCGTCTCTGACTCAACCTTCCGTGCGATTATCTACAGGACCCCCGAAGGGGTCCGGCATTCTAATTTAGTAAAAACTAGGCTTCCAGGAACTTCCGCACGGTCAGGGGGTCGATCTTGACACCCGGGCCCATGGTGGAAGAAACGGCCAGAGCCTTCATGTAGGTGCCCTTGGCGGACGAAGGCTTCATCCGCATGACGGTGTCCAACAGAGCCTTGAGGTTCTCAAGGAGCTTGTCGGCGCCGAAGGAAACCTTGCCGATGGGGGCGTGCAGCACGCCGGCCTTGTCGACCTTGAACTCGACCTTACCGGCCTTGAGCTCGCTGACAGCCTTGGCCACGTCCATGGTCACGGTGCCGGTCTTGGCGTTGGGCATCAAGCCACGGGGGCCGAGCACGCGGCCGATCTTGCCGACCACGGCCATCATGTCAGGGGTGGCAACGGCCTTGTCGAAGTCGAGCCAGCCGGACTGGATCTTTTCGACCAGATCGTCGGAACCGTAGAAATCGGCACCGGCTTCCTTGGCCTCGTTTTCCTTTTCCCCCTTGCAGAAGACAGCCACGCGGATGTCCTTGCCCAGCCCGTTGGGCAGGGAGACGGCACCACGGATCATCTGATCGGAGTACTTGGGATCGACACCCAGGTTAATGGCCACGTCGACGGTCTCGTCGAACTTGGCGTAGGCAGCGGCAACGGCGGCCTTCACGCCTTCTTCGACATCAACACGCACGGCGGTGTCACGGTCACCCAGGGCGTTGCGATATTTTTTTCCATGCTTAGGCATATTTCTTTACCTCACTAGGCCTTGACGTCGAGGCCCATGCTGCGGGCAGTGCCCTCAATCTGACGCATGGCGTTTTCGATGTCATTGGCGTTCAAGTCAGCCATCTTCAACTCGGCGATCTCTTTGATCTGGGCCTTGGTGACCTTACCGACCTTGGTCTTGTTCGGTTCACCGGAGCCCTTCTCGATCTTGGCGGCCTTGAGCAGAAGCACTGCCGCCGGCGGGGTCTTGGTGACGAAGTCGAAGGAGCGGTCCGCGTACACGGTGATGACCACCGGGATGATCAGGCCTTTCTGGTCCTGCGTCTTGGCGTTGAACGCCTTGCAGAATTCCATGATGTTCACGCCGTGCTGACCCAGAGCCGGACCGACCGGCGGGGAAGGGTTGGCGGAGCCTGCGGGGATCTGCAGTTTGATCTTTCCTAATTCTTTCTTAGCCATTATTGTATTCCTCGATGAGAAATTTCGCTGTTAGCGACAATCCGGGCTATCCCTTGTCCACCTGGACAAAATCAAGCTCCACAGGAGTCTGACGCCCGAAAATAGAGACGGATACTTTGAGCTTGCCCTTGTCGTAATTGACTTCTTCCACAACACCGTTAAAGCCGGAAAACGGGCCATCGATGACCCGGACCTCGTCGCCGCGTTCAAAGTTGAACTTGGGACGGGGCTTTTCCTGGCGGCTTTCCATCATGTTGAGGATGTTCTCCGCCTCGCTGTCGCGCATGGGCGTCGGGCGGTTCTTACCACCGACGAAACCTGTCACGCGCGGGATGGACTGGATGAGGTGCCAGGAATCGTCGGTCAGGATCATCTTGATCATGATGTAGCCCGGATAGAACTTGCGGGTAGAAGTCTTCCGTTCACCTTTGACCATCTCGACGATCTTTTCGGTGGGCATGACGACTTCCTCAATGAGGCCCTTGTCCTGTCCGGTGCGCATCATCTCACGCACGGTCTGCTCCACCCGCTGCTCGAATCCCGAGTAGGTGTGGACTATGTACCAGCGTGCACGAGGTGCTGCGTGTTCCATTATGGCATCCATGTTGTGTTCCAGCCTTTGCGAGTAGCTTTGGTACTAGAGGATGGCCTCGACAATCTTCGAGAGCGCCAGGTCGACCACGCCCAGATAGAGGGCGATGACCACGGAAACGACCAGCACGGCGATGCACGTGGTGACGGTCTCCTTGCGGGTCGGCCAGACCACCTTCTTGATCTCGACCTTGGACTCCTCAAAGAACTCGATGAATTCTTTGATCTTGCCCTTCAGACCGGCTGCCTGGGACTGTGCGGCCTGCTTTTCAGCGGCCTTCTTGCCTTTCTTTTTGGCCATATCTCTTTATCCCAAATTATTGAGCGGTTGGCGGGGCCTTACCGTTGCTCGGCAAGGCCCCGCGCCGCTTTCAAAGACTTAGTTGGCAGGGGTAGAGGGATTCGAACCCCCAACATCCGGTTTTGGAGACCGGCGTTCTAGCCGTTGGAACTATACCCCTGCTCTATCGAAGACTACTTGGACTCTTTGTGGACCGTGTGCTTCTTGTCCCAGGGACAATACTTGCTCACTTCCAGGCGTCCGGTAGTGTTCTTCTTGTTCTTCTGCGTAGCGTAGTTCTTACGCTTGCACTCGGTGCACTGCAGCTGAATGTTGACTCGCATGATTACTCCACGATCTCGGTGACGACACCGGCGCCGACGGTGCGGCCGCCCTCGCGGATGGCGAAGCGGAGGCCGACTTCCATGGCGATCGGGTGGATCATCTCGACATTGAAGGTTGCGTTATCGCCGGGCATGACCATCTCGACGCCTTCATCCAGAGTGACGACACCGGTGATGTCGGTCGTACGGAAGTAGAACTGCGGACGGTAGCCGGTGAAGAACGGAGTGTGACGGCCGCCTTCATCCTTGGACAGGACGTAGACCTCGGCCTTGAACTTGGTGTGCGGGGTGATGGAACCGGGCTTGGCAGCAACCTGGCCGCGTTCCACTTCCTCACGCTTCACGCCGCGGATCAGCAGACCGACGTTGTCACCGGCCTGGCCCTGATCGAGCAGCTTGCGGAACATCTCGACACCGGTGCAGGTGGTCTTGATGGTGGGCTTGATGCCGATGATTTCGACTTCGTCGCCGACCTTGACGATGCCGCGCTCCACACGACCGGTGATAACGGTACCACGGCCGGAGATGGAGAAGACGTCCTCAACGGGCATCAGGAAGGGCATGTCGATGTCGCGCTCGGGCTCGGGGATGTAGGAGTCACAGGCGTCAAGCAGCTCGAAGATCGGCTTGGCAGCCGGATCGTCGGCGGACTCGCACTCCAGGGCCTTCAGGGCGGAACCCTGGATGACCGGAATGTCGTCGCCGGGGAATTCGTACTTGGACAGCAGCTCGCGGATCTCGAGTTCGACCAGCTCCAGGAGCTCTTCGTCGTCGACCATGTCGCACTTGTTCATGAAGACGACCATGGCGGGCACGCCGACCTGACGAGCGAGCAGGATGTGCTCACGGGTCTGGGGCATGGGACCGTCAGTGGCGGCGCAGACCAGAATAGCGCCGTCCATCTGGGCGGCACCGGTGATCATGTTCTTAATGTAGTCGGCGTGACCGGGGCAGTCCACGTGAGCGTAGTGACGAGTTTCGGTCTCGTACTCAACGTGGGCAGTGGCGATGGTGATGCCGCGCTCTTTCTCTTCAGGAGCCTTGTCGATCTCGTCGAAGGCAACGTACTCGCCGTGGCCGGCCATGTGGGCCAGCTTGGTGATGGCGGCGGTCAGAGTGGTCTTACCATGGTCGATGTGACCGATGGTGCCGATGTTAACGTGAGGCTTGCTACGTTCAAATTTAGCTTTACCCATTTCAATAACCCCCTGGATCAATAAATGTTGTGTAGGTTTCTATTTCTAAATACTTGTTGACAAGCAATTCAAACAAAATTCCGTGGAGCTCACGACCGGATTTGAACCGGTGACCTCATCCTTACCAAGGATGTGCTCTACCGACTGAGCTACGTGAGCACAGCCATACACTGTATTATAAGATGATGGAAGGAGAGAGATGGCTAAAATGGAGCGGGAAACGGGACTCGAACCCGCAACCCTCAGCTTGGAAGGCTGATGCTCTAGCCAATTGAGCTATTCCCGCTCACTCTCTGTAGTCCATCGACGGACTCCGTGGACCGCCTCCTACAGCGTGACTCGAAAAAAAGTGGTGGTGGGGGGAGGATTTGAACCTCCGAAGGCGTATGCCGACAGATTTACAGTCTGTTCCCTTTGGCCACTCGGGAACCCCACCATTTGTGTCTTATGGAGCTGGCGATGGGACTTGAACCCGCAACCTGCTGATTACAAATCAGCTGCTCTACCAATTGAGCTACGCCAGCTCACGGGAACGAAGTCTATATACGCCGCAATGTCAAAAATCAAGAGTTTTCAACGACCTTTTTTCCCCGTTGCCGGGAAGCGCCGTCTTGCGCTCAAGGACGGGCCGGTTTAATGAGAAAAGCGCCTCTTTGTCAACCCTGAACTGATCTTTTTTTCAAATTCTTTCCTGAGCATCAAGACAGCCTTCCGTTCCGGTCGTCCAGACCGCGGCCCGGCAGACCATAATAATTGCCCTTTCAGGAACCGAAGCTTATCTATTACACAGTCACCAACCACGCAACCGTTTTCAAACAAATGCATAAAACCAAAAACACACAACTCTCCGAATTTTTGTCCCCCCTGCTCTCTGCGGGCCTATGCACAGTTCTACTTCTCTGTGCGCTGCTGGCATTCGCAGGCCCGTCTTTCGCCCTGGAAGACAATCTGACAGTCCTTACCCATGACCTGACAGGCCAGGCCGAATCGGACCCCAACACCGGCGAATTGCGTGGCATCGTCCATTCGGGCAAGCGAGCCTTCAACCTCGAGGCGGTCCGGGAAATCATGGCGGCCGTGGGAATACCGATCCGTATACGCGAAGTATCCTTCGCCCAGGGTATGGAAGCATTGGCTACCAGAAACGACGTTGCCTTCTTCAATGTCTATCGATCCCCGCAACGCGAACAGCGCTTCAAGTGGGTCGGCCCGCTCCAACGTGAGATCGACTATCTCTATGGACTTCAGGGGAACACCTTCAGCAACCTGGACGAAGCGCGGTCGGCGCTGTCCATCTGTGCAGTGGAAGGCAGCCAGCACCATGACCTGTTGCTTGAACGCGGATTCAAAAACATCATATCCGCGCCCTCCTACCAGGAGTGTTTCTCCCGACTCAAGTCCGGCACCGCAACTCTGGCTGTCTCCTCGGACGAGACCCTTCTTCAGAAGCTCCACGCCGTGGACATTCCTGTCTCCCAGATTAGCCGTATTCCCGAGCCGTTGCTTCAGTATGCAGGCTATATCGCTTTTTCCCCTCAAGTCGACGACAGGATCATCCGTCGCTGGCAGGAGGCGCTGAACATACTTATCTCCTCGGGCAGGTTTCAGACCCTTTACGATCTCTATTACGAGCGCTGACCCGCCCGCCTTTTTCTTTGACTCACGCCACCCGAGCCCGTATGTGCATCCCGACATGACGCGATTCTCCATTACCCCCGACTCCCCGTGGCTGGCTCCTTTGGCCGGCTATTCCGACCTGCCCTTCCGCATGCTGGTACGCAAGTACGGCTGCGGTCCGGCCTGCTCCGAGATGGTCTCGGTCAAGGGCATGGCCTTCAAGAACTCCGGCACCCGCCGCCTCATCGCCACCTGTCCGGAGGACACCCCCATGGTCCTCCAGCTCTTCGGCTCCGAGGCAGAGTATTTCCCGCCGGTCATGGAAAAGCTCGTGGGTATGGGCTACCGAAATTTCGACCTCAACGCCGGTTGCCCGGTACGCAAGGTCCTCAAGTCCGGCTCCGGGGTCCAGCTCATGCAGGATCTCGACAAGCTGGTAAACCTGGCCTCCATCATGGTCGCCAAGGCCGCCGAGCACCCTGAGGGAGGCCGCGTGGGCGTCAAGTTCCGCCTGGGCTTCAACAAGGGCGAGGAGGTCTTCCTCGACCTGGCCAGACGGCTCGAGGACATCGGCGTGGATTGGATCACCCTGCATCCGCGCTATGGCAGACAGATGTTCGCCGGGCAGGCCAACTGGAGCAAGCTGGCCGAGTTGAAACAGGCCGTATCCATCCCGGTCATCGGCTCCGGGGATCTGTTCTCGGCCGAGGACGGTGTGCGCTGCATCGAGGAGACCGGCATCGACTCGATCATGTTCGCCCGGGGCGCGCTGTTCGATCCGTCCATCTTCGCCCGCTACATCGCCCTGCGACAGGGCGACCCCATGCCGGTGCGCGACGGCGCGTTTTTGGCCGATATCGTCTGCGAGCATATCCGCCTGACACGGCTCTTCGAGGGGGACGGGCGGTCCTTCCGCAAGATCCGCTCCATCATCCCCCGCTACGCCAAGGGACTTCGGGGCATCCGCGCCCTGCGCGCCTCCTTGCTGCAATGCGAGACGTGGGAAGACCTTGAGCGGGCCGCCGACGTCATCCGCGACCTGGAACCGGCCGACCCGGACACCCCCTGGCCGCCGGTTGACGAGATTTGCCAATAGCAGTTACACAAAGGCTTGTTGCCTTAATCATTCCATACCCTTGACAAGGAAGCGGTATCAGCATGGCCACCCAGTCCACCGACATCCTGCTTGAAGCGGGCACCAACGAATTGGAAATCGTCGAGTTCTATCTCGAGGAGGAACCCAAGGCGTCCGACGAAGCCGAAATCAATCAGGAAGACCATACCCACCAAGAGGGACACAAACCGAGCCGCAAGGGCTTTTACGGCGTGAACGTGGCCAAGGTGCTGGAAATCATCCGTATGCCCAAGGTCACGGAGATGCCCGAGGTCTCCCACCCCGCGGTCCTGGGTGCCTTCAACCTGCGTTCCCGGATCATCCCCCTGCTCGACCTGTCCATCTGGTTGAAGAAGAAGCGCGTGGAGAACGAACCGCCCAA